>JAZNKR010000174.1:0-20062 GCA_045578665.1 Bacteroidaceae bacterium
GTGGTTCTATAAATTAGTTCGAGGCGATTTTTGAGTTTATTTTGAGTATATTGTTTATTTTTACGATGGCGCAACCTTTGTGTTGCAACTGAGTAAAAATGAAGAAGATGCCGAAATAAAACAAAAAGCGACCGAAATAGAGCACACCCAGCAAAGAAAAATAGATTAATAATTTATAGAAGTACCCTGAAAATCATGAGCGAAGAACGCAAAATACGCATAGGCATCACACAAGGCGACATCAACGGAATAGGATACGAAGTAATTCTCAAGACATTCGCCGACCCCGAAATATTTGAACTCTGCACCCCTATCGTCTACGGTTCGCCCAAATTGGCTGCTTATCATAGAAAAGCACTTGAATTACAGACACAATACAACGCTATCGAAAATATCTCCGAAGCCCTCGGCGACCGTCTCAACATCATCAACTGCAACGACGATGAAGTACACATAGAACTCGGTTCGGTAACCAAGGAGAGTGGCAAGGCTGCTTTCGAAGCACTCGAAAAGGCAATCACAGCCTGCAAGGAGGGCGAAGTGGATGTACTCGTAACTGCCCCGATAAACAAAGAGGCAATACAGAGCGAAGAGTTCAAATTCCCGGGACACACCGAATACCTGCAGGAGTGCATGGGCGGCGAAGAGAAAGCGCTGATGATACTTTGCAGCGGCGAACTCCGTTTCGCCCTCGCTACATCACACCTGCCACTGCGCGATGTACCCTCAGCCATCACACCCGAACTGTTGGAAGAGAAGATAACCCTCTTCAATGAGAGTCTCAAGGTTGACTTCAACATCAACGCCCCCAAGATTGCAGTGCTTGCGCTCAACCCCCATGCAGGCGACAACGGGCTTATAGGCAGCGAAGAAGAAGAGATTATAAAGCCTGTAATAAACAAGATGAGCAGGGAGGGCATCCTCTGCTACGGTCCCTTCCCCGCCGACGGTTTCATGGGCAGCGGCAACTACACCCGCTTCGACGGCATCCTTGCCATGTACCACGACCAGGGACTTGCCCCGATGAAAGCTTTGGGCATGGACGACGGAGTGAACTTCACCGCAGGACTCTCCATCGTACGCACATCACCCGCCCACGGTGTAGCATACGACATTGCAGGCAAAGGATGCGCCGATGAGAATTCGTTCCGTCAGGCAATATACACAGCTATCGACATCTACCGCAACCGTCGCAACGACTCATATGCCCACCGCAACCCCCTGCGCAAGCAATACTTCGAGAAACGCGACGACAGCAACCGACTGAACCTGCAACAAAACGACGAGGAATGAAATTTGCCATAATAGCGGCAGGCGAAGGCTCGCGTCTGGCACAAGAGGGTGTATCATACCCCAAACCTCTTGTGCCGCTCAGAGGTGTACCCATCATAGAGCGCCTCGCAAGACTATTCGCATGCCACAATGCCGAGTCGATAAACATAATAATCAACAGCCGACAACCCGAAACACTCAAACTGCTCGAAGAGTTGCGCAAGGAACTGCCCATAAACATAGTGGTGAAGGATACACCCGGCTCCATGCACAGCCTGTATGAGCTTGCTCCACTGTTGCGTGGCGGCAAATTCTGCCTCACCACCGTCGACACCATATTCAGAGAAGAGGAGTTCGAGGACTATCTTGCCATGTTTGAGAAGGACAATGGCGATGGCATAATGGCTGTAACACCCTACATCGACAACAAAAAACCGCTATACGTAAGCACAGACGAGACATTGGAGATAACCGGATTCCACGACAGCCTGCAACCCGGATGCCGATACATATCGGGCGGAATATACGGGCTCACCGAAAAGGCACTCGACACACTCGAAAGGTGCATGAAAGAGGGCAAGACACGTATGCGCAGTTTCCAGCGCGCCCTCATTGCCGACGGACAGCGGCTGAAGGCCTATCCGATGGAGAAAATCATCGACATAGACCATGCAAGCGACATTGCAAAAGCCGAAGAATTCATAGACTGAGAGAGTATGAAGATTGTCGCAATACCAAGAGCTCATGCCGACTCACCCAATATGTCGGATAAAGACATGGCACTGTTCCACCTGATAGCCGAAAAGCTATCGGCAAGCGGACACTGCGTGGAGATTCTACGCGAGAACGAAGAGATTCCGGCAGAATGCGACACATTTTTTCACATGACACGCACCCCGCAAAGATTGGAACAGATAGCGGCGTTTGAAGCAACGGGCAGAAGAGCCATAAACAGCAGCCATGCCACAAGAAACTGTTCGCGCAAAGAGTTCACCCGCATACTCACCCTGACAGGGATAAAACAGCCGCCATACACGCCGCTCGATACCGGCACTGCAACCATGCCTTCGCTAAAATACCCCGGATGGCTGAAAAAGAGCATAGGATGGTCGCTTTATCCCGAAGATGTGCAATATATTACCACAGATGAGGAGTTGAAGCGCGCCATGGAAAAACTACGCGAAAGAGGCATCACAGAAGCCATATACAGCGAACACATAGAGGGAGACCTGATAAAATTCTACGGTATAAAATCGCCCGACTCAGAAGAAGACTTCTTCCGTCTGCACTACCCCACCGGCGGCAAGTTCGGGCAAGAGAAGATAAACGGCACACCTCACGGATATGCATTCGACGAAAAGCAACTACGTGCAACGGCATTCAAAGCCGCCACTGCAATAGGATTGGAGGTTTTCGGCGGAGACTGCATTGTTACCCCCGACGGCGAGGTGTATATAATAGACATCAACGACTTCCCGAGCTTTTCGGCATATAGAGAAGAGGCTGCAGAAATGATTGCAGAACTGATAACAAAAATAGACAACCTACGTATGAAATAAAGGGTGGTTCTATAAATTATTACAACATCAGACCCATTGCTGAAAGCATGGTTGAAAAGAGAATTATTATAAACAGGAAACATGAAAAAAGAGCATCAGAAAGCATACGATTCTACAATAAAGTCATACGACACGGAGGAGTTCATCGACCTGTGGATATACCGTCCCTACGGTTACCGTTGCGCGCTATTCTTCCGCAACAGGAGCATACACCCCAATGTAATAACCATTGCATCGATATTCCTGGGTATTGCAGCCGGAATATGCTTCCTCTCCACCGAACTGCGATGGAACATACTCGGCATATTCTTTCTGCTGTGGGCTAATCTGTACGACAGCACAGACGGACAGCTTGCACGCCTCACCGGACAGAAGACACGCTGGGGCAGAATACTCGACGGTTTTGCAGGCGATGTATGGTTCTTCATGATATACTTTGCAATAGCCGTAAGGGAGACCTTCAACCCCATCCCCTTCGCCCCGGAATATCAATGGGGAGTGATAATATGGATACTCTGCTCCTTCTCGGGTTTTTGGATACACGGTTCGCAGTGCCAGCTTGCCGACTACTACCGCAACATACACCTTTACTTCATAAAAGAGGAGAACGGCAACGAATTTGACAATTCTGATGCACAGCGCATAAGATACAAGAAGACCCCGTGGAAGGGCAACTTCTTTTGGAAGATATTCCTAAACGCTTACATAGGCTACACAGCCAATCAGGAGCGTATGTCGCCCGCATTCCAAATATTCATAAAGAGAGTGAACGAAAGATACCACAGCGCAATCCCCGCAAAACTGCGTGAGGAGTTCCGCCGATGCAGTCTGCCGCTGATGAAGTACACCAACATACTCACATTCAACAGTCGCGCACTATTCCTGTGGTTCACAATGCTCGTCGGCCATCTGTGGCTCTATCTGTTCTTTGAGATTTTCATCTTAGGGACACTTTTCATATATATGCGCCACCGCCACGAAGCGCTCTGCAAAAGACTGACAAAAGAGATCGAGGAGGGCAAATATGATTAAAGGTATAATTTTCGACTACGGCGGTACCATCGACACCAACGGCATACATTGGAGCGAAGTAATTTGGCAGCAGTATCTCGCAGCCAATGTACAGATAAACAAAGAAGAGTTCCGCGAAGCATATGTGCATGCCGAGCGCACATTGGGCAAGAACCGCATAATAGAACCTGAGCACACCTTCCACCGCTTGCTGGAACTGAAAATAGCGATACAGACCGACCACATTGCCACCATGGGCATTGAAATTGACGAAAGTACAAAACAGACAATAGTCGAAGGCTGCTACGCACAGGTAAAAGAAACCATAGAGCAAAGCTGCAAAATAGTAAGAGAACTATCAGACAGATACCCGGCAGTGCTTGTAACCAATTTCTACGGCAATATGCCCGTTGTGCTTAAGGAATTTTCACTCGACAAATATTTCCGTACCATAGTGGAATCGGCTGTCGTCGGCATACGCAAGCCCGATCCTCGGCTGTTCGCTCTCGGTGTGGAGTCCCTTTCACTACAGCCCGAAGAGGTGGTTGTAATAGGAGATTCCTACCGCAAGGATATATATCCGTCGCTGACATTGGGTTGCAAAGCCGTGTGGCTGAAAAAGGTGTGTTGGGAAGAGGAGCCCATAATACCGGGAGCAGAGCCCACAGCCATTATTGCAGACATTGCAGAGTTGCCTAAAATCATTTCCGCATTTTAGACATATAATACCGGAATATACGTGAGTCGATGTTAGTTAAAGGGAACCTACAGCGTCTCCTCGTTCATTGAGTCGAGCAGAATCTTCACCTCTTCGTCGACCTCGTAGAGGCGGGTGCGGCAAAGTTTTATAAGTTCATCTGCCTCTTTCAGCAGACGGTAGAGGGTGTCAATCTCCACATTGCCGCTCTGTATGGCCTGCAATATCTCTTCGAGTCGGGCTACTGCCTGTGTGTAGCTGTATTGGTTGTCATTCGTCATAGCCGTTGTTTCTTTTTTCAATAATTTCACTCAGTGCCTCGCCGTCGGCAAAGCGGGTTACAATCACATCGTCCTGCCCGATGTCGTCAACCGACTTCACTATGCGTCCACGGCAGAGTGTGAGGGTGTAACCCTGTGCCAATATGTTGTCGGGCGAGTATGCGCGCAGGCGCTCCTTATAAAGTTCTATACGATGGTGCTGCTGTTGCAGCATCAGCATCGCTGCATTGGGCAGACGGTGCAGAATGTTTTGCAGACGGTGGCGCTCATCTGTTATGCAGCGGGTGGTTGCCTGGGAGATGACCTGTTGCAGATATGCCACCCTTTCTGCCTGCTCAAGCATAGAGTGTATCAATATTTCGGCAACAGCTGTCGGGGTCTTTGCTGCAATGTGCGCTACCATGTCGAGCACCGTCTCGTCGCGTTGGTGACCTATTCCTGTTATTATAGGTATCGGGAATTGGGCGCAGTTGTTGGCAAGGTCATATGTCTCGAAGCCTGCAAGGTCGCTTGTGGCTCCTCCTCCGCGTATAATCACAACCACATCCCAGGGAATGATGTCGCCGGCAATGGCGTTGAGTGCCGAAATTATTCCCTCCTCGACTTTGCCTCCCTGCATGGGGGCTGCAAAAAGCGCTGTGCTGAAGCTGAAACCATATGGGTTGTTGCGCAGCTGGTCACAAAAATCGCCGTATCCTGCCGCAGTAGCCGAGGATATCACCGCTATACGCTTTGGCAGCAGTGGGAAAGGCAATTCCTTGTTAAGATTGATTACCCCCTCATCGGTGAGTCTTTTTATTATGAGCATACGGTGACGTGCAATTTCACCGATAGTGTATGCCGGTTCGATGTCGCACACATCGAGCGAATATCCATACAGTTCGTGGAAATTTATCTTCACCTGCAGCATCACTCTCATGCCCACCGTCAAGTTGCTGCCCGTCTGCTCCAGGAAATAGGGACGCAGAAGCGAATAGACGCGCGACCATATTGTGCCGCGTGCCTTTGCCAGCAGTTCGCCCGTTGTCTCGTTGCGTTCGACAAGTTCTATGTAGCAGTGTCCGTTGGACGCGGTGCGCACCTCGGAGAGTTCGCCTGTCACCCAATAGCGCAGGGGTAATTGCTCTTCGATGGCTGCTCTCACATGGCTGTTGAGCGCCGAAAGTGTCAGCGGATTCTCGTTACTGCCCATCATCTTATACCTTATACCTTATATCTTAATCTTGTATTTTATTTTTTTGTCTTATCTTGTGCGCCCTCTTCGTTTATCCATTGGTTGATACCCCGCTGCGACGATATATATGCGCCACCGACTACCGTGTCGCCGCAGTAAAACACAGCCGATTGTCCGGGTGTAACAGCCGATACCGGTTCGTCGAAGCGTACAAGCCATTTGCCGTCGGGCAGAGTGCGCTCTATATGGCAAGGGAGAGGGGTGCTGCGATGGCGTATGCGTGCGCTCATCCCCGAGACGGGGATACCGTCCACCCATGCAGGGCTCTCCACAATCATGTGGCGGGTAAGCAGTTGCGCGGCATCGCCGAGCATCACAGTGTTTTTTGCGGCATTTATCTTCAGTACGTATGCAGGGTGTCCTAAGGCTATATTAAGCCCTTTGCGCTGACCTATCGTGTAGTAGGGGTATCCCTTGTGCTCGCCCAATTTGCGACCTTCGCTATCGACAAAGTATCCCGGTTTTATCACACTGTCGGCATCGGGTATTGCGCTACGCAGATAGTCGCGGTAGTCGCCCTCGAAGAAACATATCTCCATGCTCTCGCCATCGTCTGCCTTTTCGGTGAGCCCCTCCTCTTTCAGCAGTCTGCGTGCCTCCTCTTTTGTCATTTCGCCCAGTGGGAAAAGTGTCCGTCGGAGCTGGTCCTGGGATAGACGCCACAAGAAATAACTCTGATCCTTCTTGTTGTCGGCGCCTTGTCTTATGAAGACCTTGCCGCCGTTCTGCATGGTGCGTGCATAGTGTCCTGTGGCTATATATCTGCAACCGAGCCTGTCGGCATTCTCGCAGAGTACTCTGAATTTTATTGTAGGATTGCAGTCGATGCATGGGTTGGGGGTAAGCCCCGACAGATAGCTCTGCAGAAAGGGAGTGATTACATTCGCTTGGAACTCCTCGCGTATGTCCGCAATGTGGTGCTCTATGCCGAAGCGTACTGCAAGTGCTGCGGCCTCTTCGCAGGCGGGCAGGGATTTTTCGCATGTGAGCAGTGTAAGGCCCACAACTTCGTACCCACGCTCCTGCAAAATCCTGCACGCGGCTGTACTGTCAACTCCTCCGCTCATTCCGAGCAATACTCTCTCTTGCTGCATACTTTTTTATAAACAATTCTACCCCTTCAATCTGTTCATTCAGTGTAGTTTGCGCTTGCGGCTGAATACACCTGCCATGCATTTATCAGATTCTTGAAATCTTCGGGCAGTTCCGAGTCGAAGAACATCTCTTTGCCTGTGGTGGGGTGTATGAATCCCAATGTCTTTGCATGGAGTGCCTGTCGCGGGCACATCTTGAAGCAGTTGCGCACAAACTGGCTGTATTTGCTGAAGTGCGTACCCTTCAGTATCTCGTCGCCGCCGTAGCAGTCATCGTTGAAGAGGGTGTGCCCTATATGTTTCATGTGTACCCTTATCTGATGTGTACGTCCCGTCTCGAGGTTGCACTCTACAAGGGTAACATAACTCATGCGCTCTATTACACGATAGTGTGTTACGGCGCTTTTGCCAATCTCCGGGTCGGGAGAGACACACATCTGCAATCTGTTGCGGGGGTTGCGTGTGATGTTGCCCTCTATGGTGCCGTTGTCCTCCTTTATTCTTCCCCACACAACGGCATTGTATGTGCGTTTGGTTGTCTTTTTGAAGAACTGCATTCCCAAGTGTGCCTTTGCGTGTACAGTCTTTGCTATCACCAGCAGTCCCGAAGTGTTCTTGTCTATTCGGTGCACAAGGCCCACCTGCGGGTCGTTGGCATCGAAACTGCTGTCCTCACGCAGATGCCATGCGATGGCATTGATGAGTGTGCCGTGTGTGTTACCGCATCCTGGGTGCACGACAAGACCGGCGGGTTTGTTTATCACCATCAGGTCGCTGTCTTCATATACAATGTCGAGCGGAATATCTTCGGGAATGATGGTGTTGTCGTATGCCGGTGTATCCATCGTTACGACAACCACGTCGCAGGGCTTCACCTTGTAGTTGCACTTCACCACCTTGCCGTTCACTGTGAGCGACCCTGCAT
The DNA here is from genome assembly GCA_045578665.1 of Bacteroidaceae bacterium. Taxonomy (GTDB): domain Bacteria; phylum Bacteroidota; class Bacteroidia; order Bacteroidales; family Bacteroidaceae; genus HGM04593. Next base: position 8,074 of record JAZNKR010000174.1, read on the forward strand.
CTGCTGCCTGTTGTATCTTGTTGCGCGAGATGTGCGCTATGTGGTCCACTAGGAATTTGTCGACCCTGATGGGTGTCTGACCTTTGTCGGCAACACAGCGGTACTCTTTGAATAGGGTCTCATCGTCGTCGCCACCCTCATCGAGCAGGGGCGAATCGTATAGTTCCTCGTCGTATCTGTCGGTGCTCATCATATATGGGATTCACTGTGTTATATATGTTATTCGAACCACGAATCTTCTACCACTACAGAGTCGGTGTTCTCCTCCTCAGCACCGCTTCCTATGACAAGTGTAAGTGTGGAGCCGATGGCTATCTGCTCTCCGTTCCTTATTGTATCCTCGTCCTTCATCACAGAATATACCCAGTCCTTTTCGCCTTTGATGGTGTCGTGTTCGGTCAGTTTAAATCCTGCCGCACGCAAACGTGCAACAGCCTCGCGCAGCGAACAGTTGTCAGCTACATCGGGCAAGGCAATCGTAGGCTCCTTGTTGGAGTTGAGGGTGAGCATTATCTTGCGGTCCTTCTTCACCTTGGCATTGGCTGCGGGGCGCTGTTCGAGAATCTCATTCTCCTTTGCACCCTTCTGGTATTTGTAATCTACAATCTCGTAGCCGAGCATCTGTTCTTGAAGTGCAGAGGCGCCTTCGTCGAGTGTCTTTCCACATACGTTGGGCACCTCTATAGCCTTGCCGTGCAGTGTGTAGCTGTCGAGCCAGTTCAATACAACAAAAGGGGTTGCAACGACTACGATTGCCATTGCGATAAGATTGATGAGAATGATATTTCTTGTCTTCTTTTTCATTTCGGTCTCGTTATTTATTGTACAAAGATAGTGAAAGGCTCGGAATAAAAAATCATGCAAGCTCGATTTTTTATTCCGAGCCGCATCCTATCTTCGAATTTATTTTCAAAGATAAGAAAAAATGCCTATAAAGGATTAGAATAGAAAAATTATTATATATTTGCATCTAATTCGACAAATTGGATAATTATATAAATCAAACCAAACAATAATTAAACTATGAAAAAATTCTTTTCTTTGTTGGTGCTCGCCATCTTTGCATTGGCTGCACATGCCGAGGATTATGTAATCTCGACAAAGAACACCACAATGGTGTTGAGCGGCAAGAAGGGCGAACGCCTCAATTTTGTCTACTACGGTCCCACTGCCCCCATCGACGAAATCCGTGCGACAGGCAACGCTGTAAACTGGGGCGCATTCCCCACATTCGGTACACACTGTACAGCAGAGCATGCAATGCTCGTTACACACCCCAGCGGCGACAACTCACTTGAACTTGCCATCGAAGAGGTTAAGCAGTACAAGGAGAACGAAGCGAACGTTACTGAGTTTGTAATGAAGGATAAAGTGTTCCCCTTCTATGTAAGTGTACTCTACAAAGCTATCCCTGATGTTGATGTAATCAAGGTTTCTACAGTCATCACCAACAAGGAGAAGAAGGCTGTTACACTCAACCGTTTCGCATCGGCTTACCTTCCCATCAAGTCAAACGAATTGTGGCTTTCATACCTCGTTGGCGGTTGGGGCGCAGAGTGCCAGTTGGTTGAAGAGCCTATCCACCGTGGCCGCAAGGTTGTAGGTAACCACGACGGTGCCCGCACCTCATTCGTAACACACCCCTCGTTCATGGTATCACGTGGCGAGCCCAACGAGCACTGCGGCTTTGTAATCGGCGGTACACTCTTGTGGACAGGTAACTACGAACTCTCTTTCCTCACCGAGAGCAACTCAAACTACACAGAAATCGTAGCCGGCATCAACCCCGAAGCATCGGCATACACATTGGAGCCCAAAGAGACATTCACAACTCCCGAACTCGTGCTCACATGTAGTACAGAGGGTAAGGGTGGTGTAAGCCGTAACTTCCACCGTTGGGGTCGCAAGTACCAGATTATCGGTGGTACACAGCCCCGCGACATTCTTCTCAACAGCTGGGAAGGTGTTTACCTCAGAGTAAATCAGGAGGCTATGGACAAGATGATGCAGGAGTTCTCTTCAATCGGTGGTGAGCTCTTCGTAATGGACGACGGTTGGTTCGGTGACAAGTATCCCCGCGACGAGGACGACTCTTCACTCGGCGACTGGATGGTTTGCAAGAAAAAGCTTCCCAACGGCGTTGAAGGCCTCATTGAGACAGCCAAGAAATATGGCATCAAGTTCGGTATCTGGATTGAGCCCGAAATGACAAACAAGAAGAGCGAACTCTACGAAAAGCACCCCGACTGGGTACTCCGTCAGGAGGAGCGCGAACCTGTAATGGGTCGTGGAGGTACACAGATGATGCTCGACATGACAAACCCCGAAGTTCAGGAGCACGTATTCAAGGTTGTCGACAACCTCATGCAGGCTAACCCCGAAATCTACTACATGAAGTGGGATGCAAACTTCTCTATCGCAAATGCTGCATCACTCTATTTGCCCAAGAAAAAACAGTCTCACCTCTACATCGAGTACCACAGAGGTCTCATCAAGACACTTGAGCGCATCCGTGCTAAATATCCCGACCTTGTAATCCAGCTCTGTGCAAGTGGTGGCGGCCGTCTCAACTACGCTTACTTCCCCTACTTCAACGAGTGCTGGACAAGCGACAACACCGATGCAATACAGCGTCTCTTCATCCAGTGGGGTGTATCTCAGTACTATCCCTCTAACGTAATGGCTGCTCACGTAAGTGCATCGCCCAACCACCAGACACGTCGCGTAACTCCCATCAAGTTCCGTTTCGATGTTGCAATGACAGGTCGTTTGGGTATGGAGATGAAACCCTCAGACCTCACAGAGAAGGAGAAGGAGTTTGCTAAGAACGCCATTGCTACATACAAGAACATCCGTCCCGTTATACAGCAGGGCGACCTCTACCGTCTCATCTCTCCCTACGAGAAGAAACCTTATGTTTCTGTAATGTATGTAACACCCGAAAAGGATCGTGCCGTTTACTTCCTCTATCGCACACAGTACATTCGCAGCTATCCTGCTGAGTCAAGAATCCTCAAAGGTCTCGACCCCGACAAGAAGTACATGTTCCGCGAGCTCAACAAGGAGAACCCCAAGCGCAACAGCTCACTTGAGGGCAAGGTAATCAGCGGTAAGACTCTTATGACTCAGGGCTTCTACCTGAACATAGAGAAAGAGCTTGGCAGTGCAGTTTACGAACTTATTGCCCAGTAATATAATAACCATCAAAAGAGTGCTGCCATCGTGTATGGTGGCACTCTATTCTTTTAAAAGGACATTATGACGAAAAGACATTCACAAATTATGGCAACCCTGCTGATGTTACTGTGCAGCAGCGTTGCGTGGTGCGAAGTGCCTTTCCGTGTAACCACCGTTACAAAAGACGGCTTTGCAGCAGACACTGAGTGGTACACAATGGCAATAGGCAGTTCGGGCCTCTTTATCTCCGACAATGCCGGTAAAGAGTTCATTACTGTAAAAAGCAACCGCAGTGAACTTGCCGATGCCGACCTTTGGTGCTTTGCAGGCGACGAGAAGAGCGGCTACAAGATATACAACAAGCAGGCAGGTCCCGGCAAAGTTCTTGCAGCGCCCACGAAAATGAGCGGCGATGCAGGCAGCACAGCCTATGTGGTGCTGAAAGAGGAAGGCACACCCGCATATAGCACAGAGTGGACATTTGCCCCTTCGAAAGATCTCGGAGCCAATGTAAGTGCATACTACCTTGCTCCCAAAGGCGCAAGCAAAAATATTGTGAACAACCGCAGTGGAAAGCTCGCATTCTGGACAACGGGTGCCGACACAGGCTCGTCTGTAGTAATAGCCATCTGCCGCAACGAAGTGAAGATTGATGCTCTCAATGGCACATTTACCACAGGCAATGCAGCCGGCACATGGTTCTCAAAGTGGGTGAGCAACGACAAGCATACACCTGTTACACTCAGCAGCAGTGCCAACAATATGAAGAACGTAGGCAACGACATTGCCTGCTACACAGGCTCGGCAAATAGCGCCACATACACCATCACAGCCCCCAAAGGCTACTGTATAGAGTCGGTGAAACTTGGCAAAGCAATAAAGGATGCAACAGCCGATGCCATCAAGATAGAATATGAAGGTTATGCAATTCCCCTCGACAATGCTGTCGAATACAATGCCGGCGAGAAGCCCGAACAGAGCATCACCGTCACTCTTAGCGACAGCAAGAACAGCGGAATTATCCTCAAAGGTCTTGAGGTAACCGTAAAGCGCTACTTCGAAAAGCCCGAGCCTCACTTCGAGCTCTTCCCCACACCCACTTCTGCTGCAATCCCTTACCGCATTCCCGCAATCACCACTACTGCAAACGGCGATCTTCTTGCCGTAGCTGACTACCGTCACTGTCGCTACGACATAGGCAACGGGCGCATCGACCTCCACGGACGCATCAGCAAGGACAACGGAAAGACATGGGGCGACATTTTCACTATCATTGAGGGCGATGGTAAACTGGTCGACAACAACCGCAACCTCTCCCTTAGCGCAGGCTACGGCGACCCTGCCATTGTTGCCGACAGAGAGAGTAACCGCGTGCTTTTGCTCTGCGTGTGCGGCTATCAAGTATTCTTTTACTCCACACGCGAGATTCCCAATCAGGTGGCACGCCTCTACAGCGAAGACGGCGGTGTAACATGGAGCAAGCCCGAAGTTATAACCGACCAGTTCTACACCCCCTTCGACAATAGCAATGTAGGCCCCATACGCTCAATGTTCATCGGTTCGGGCCGCATATTCCAGAGCCGTCTTACAAAAGTGGGCGACTACTACCGTCTCTATGCAGCCATGCTTGCCCGCGACAAGGATGGCACATTCTGCAACTTCGTAGTATACTCTGACGACTTTGGCGGTCAATGGAAAGTGCTCGGCAGCACCGACAAGGGCGCCATCCCCCATAGTGGCGACGAGCCCAAGACCGAGGAGCTTCCCGATGGCAGCATCGTCATAAGTTCACGTTGCGGCGGCGGACGCTATTACAACATCTTCCGCTTCGAAGACGCTGAGGCTGCAACAGGCAGTTGGGGCGAAATGGCATTCTCCGGCGCAAAGAACAACGGCGTAACAGCACTGAACAACTCATGCAATGGCGAGATAATGATACTCCCCGCAGTGCGCAACAGCGATGGTAAACAGCTTTATTTAGCATTGCAATCACTGCCTTTCGGTAGCGGACGCAGCAACGTAGGTATATATTATAAGGAGCTTGACGACTACAATGACTTCCTTACCCCTGCCCACTTTGCAAAGGATTGGGACGGCAGCTACCGTAGCAGCATCACCGGTTCGGCATATTCCACAATGACTCTTCAGGCCGATGGTGCATTGGCATTCATCTACGAAGAGGATACATACGGCACAAGTGGCGGCGGTTACACGATAGCCTATAAGTCCTATACTATTGAGAAGATAACCGACGGCAAATACTCTTTGGACAAAAATGAGAATCGTGCCTTCTATCTTTACAAGAATGTAATTGCACCGCTTTCGGCGAAGTAAAAAGATGTTGTGTCATAATGCACAAAATGCCTCGTCTTATATGGACTGGACTTGATGTTGTGTCTTAGTACACTTACTGCATTTTAATCTCGGCATCTTGTATATTATGTCTTCTTATAAAACTAATGATGGTGTGCTAAATTAATTTAGCACACCATCATTGTTAGTTTTCATTATAAAATAGAACTAATAAAATCCAAAACACTATCTGCTGCTTCTGCTATTTCAGAACCAACATTGGATGCTATGTCTGTAATGTCTTCAAAGTCTAAATGGCCGTCGCAGTTGCCATAGGCTTTGTCGATGATTTTTGGCGCGTTTACAATTTCAGCGGGGTAAACTTTTTCTTCGTTGATAATGCGCTTTGCCAAATTTTTGAGATATATGCCGGCGATACTCATGGTGTTTTGATTTTAAAGGTTAATAACTGGATTTTAGAAGATGCAGAGGATGTCAAGGATGAAATCTCTGATTTTCTTTACATGCTTTTTGAATGTTTCCATAGTGTTTTGAGTATTTTCTTCTTTTGAAGTTAGATCTTTTTGCTTATGATTGAATAAATGTTGAAATGTTATACATCGGTACTTTCCAGTATTAACTCACCGGCTGTATCGGAGATGCCTAAAACGTCTCCTATAACTAACGTTGTTGCACCAATAGCCATACGCTTAGTACCCTTCTTTGCAAGCTCTTCATCATCAGTGATGACACCTACTGCTGTTGTTATAATCCCAAATGCTACTCCAAGTAAACCCATATTTGTAAAATTTTAAAAAAGTTGATGATTTTTTCTTATGCCGCAAAGATAAATACTAAAATTGGGATTTAAACAAACAAAGAACGTTGTGAACAATTATGTAGTATATGCCTTGTTTTTTTTGCCAACGTTTTAAAAGTGTCTTAAAGTCATTTCTTTGCAATAAGTTTTCATAGAGAAACTCATTGAACCCCAAATTCAAAGATTTTCTGTTATCATTCACTATAATTGATCATTCTGCAAAAAAAAGAGGAAAGCACAAAAGCTCTCCTCTATATTCCATTATCCCCGCTAACGGATAATATCATTTCAGCCCATTGACAAACTCTACAAACTCATCCGCCTTTGTGCAACTGAATATATAATCCATTTTCTTCGTCCTTACAAGGACAAGATTCCTGAACTCCGTTGCATACATAGTGTACCATCGGCCGTCCCAACTTCTCTTTATTTTCCCTATGCTGAACGCCTTTGTGGAACCATGAAAATAGGAATTGTCTATTCTCTTGCACTCCACAATGGCACTTGCAGGGATAGTCAACGAGCCTAATACTCTGCGCAGCCTCACGCCCTCTTTGTCAGCCTCCAAGCGGATGGGCATAACCCCTACCACGATGAGAATAACCACAAGGAATATTGCCGCAAGCAGATACTTCATCCAACCTACTGCGCTGTATGCTTCTGTAAGAAACCATAGGGCAATAAATGGAACCGCTACCAATGCGGTTACAATCCACACGGTAGCGTTCCAATGAAATTTTATTGATATTCTCTCTTTGTGGCTGTTCATAGCCGAGTCTATTAAATATCGGCAAGTTCAAATACCTTGCTTATGGCATTCTTCAGTCCGTCGATATTCTTTCCGCCGGCAGTTGCGAAGTGTGCCTGACCGCCACCGCCGCCCTGCATCTCTTTTGCAGCCTGACCAATGAGTTTGCCGGCATTGATACCTGCCTCCACAAGGTCGCCGCTTGCCGAGATTGTCAACTGGGGCTTGTCGTTGCTTATGCTGCCGATTACACAGAAGAGGTTATCGGGCATTTCGCTACGCAGCATGAATACAATATCCTTAACTGTAGCTGCGGGCAAAGGGAGGATGGCGCTGATTACTCTGATGCCCTTACGCTCCTTAATCTCACCCATGAGCTTCTCTTTGGTGCTGACAGCCTTTTCGCGTGCATACTCCTCGACCTGTTTCTTCAGTTCGTTGTTCTCGGCTATTGCCTTGACGATGGTAGCCTTCAGGTTGGGTACATTGTTGAAGAGCGCCTTTATCTCTGCCATCATATCCTGCATCTTGATGATGTTCTCTTCGAGAGCCTCGCCTGTGATTGCCTCGATGCGGCGCACACCGGCAGCTACAGAGCTTTCAGAGATAATCTTTACCATTCCAATCTGTCCTGTTGCTGCAACGTGTGTACCGCCGCAGAATTCAACAGATTTGTCGAATTTTATCACGCGCACCTTGTCGCCATACTTCTCGCCGAAGAGGGCTATTGCGCCAAGCTCGCGTGCCTCGCCAATGGGAATTTCGCGGTACTCGGTCAAGGGGATGTTCGCGCGTATGCGTGCATTGACTGCCTTTTCAACCTTTATAATCTCCTCGTTTGTCAGCTTCTGGAAGTGAGAGAAGTCGAAACGGATGCCTTCGGGGGTTACAAGTGAACCTTTCTGCTCTACGTGTGTGCCGAGCACCTCGCGCAATGCCTGGTCGATAAGGTGGGTACACGAGTGGTTGGCTGCGCATGCATTGCGTTTGGCAATGTTCACCTCGGCTCTGAATGTCGCTTCGGGGTTCGAAGGAAGCTTCTTTGTAATGTGTATGGGCAGGTTGTTCTCCTTCTTGGTGTCGATGACCTCAATGCGCTCGTCGCCGCAAACAAGCAGACCTGTGTCGCCCACCTGACCACCGCTCTCTGCATAGAAGGGTGTCTCGGAAAGTACAATCTGATAGAGTGTCTGGTTCTTCTGCTTTGTCTGGCGGTAGCGCAGAATCTGTGTGTTGCACTCAGTGAGGTCGTAACCTACGAATATGCTCTCGCCCTCGGCAATGTTCACCCAGTCGCTGTTCTCCACAGCAGCAGCGTTGCGGGCACGTGTCTTCTGTTTGAGCATCTCCTCGTCGAACTGCGCCATATTTACAGTGAGCCCGTTCTCTCTGAGGATAAGCTGTGTGAGGTCGATGGGGAAACCGAATGTATCGTAGAGTGTGAATGCTTCAACACCGCTTATCTCTTCCTTGCCCTCGGCTTTTGCTGTGGCAATAATCTTGTCGAGCAGGTGGATACCGGTCTCCAGCGTGCGGAGGAATGCCTCCTCCTCCTCTTTCATCACCTTTGTTACAAGTTCCTGCTGCTGTGCAAGTTCGGGATAAGCGTCGCCCATGTTCTCAATGAGTGTGGGGATGAGCTTATACATGAATGCCTGCTTCTGTCCCAGGAATGTGTATGCGTATCGTACAGCGCGGCGCAGGATGCGACGTATCACGTAGCCTGCTTTTGCGTTTGAGGGCAACTGGCCGTCGGTGATAGAGAATGATATTGTGCGTATGTGATCAGCGATTACGCGCATGGCAACATCCACCTGTGCATCGTCGCCATAGTTCTTGCCCGAAAGTTCGCTGATTTTCTTGATGACGGGCTGGAAAATGTCGGTGTCGTAGTTCGAACGCTTGCCCTGCAAAGCCATGCAGAGACGTTCGAATCCCATACCTGTGTCGATAACCTTTGCAGGGAGTCCTTCGAGAGAACCGTCTGCCTTGCGGTTGAACTGCATGAACACGAGGTTCCATATCTCTATCACCTGAGGATGGTCGTGGTTCACAAGGTCGCGTCCGCTTATCTGTGCACGCTCTTCGGCTGAACGAAGGTCGATGTGGATTTCAGAGCAGGGACCGCAGGGACCTGTGTCGCCCATCTCCCAGAAGTTGTCCTTCTTGTTGCCGTTGATGATGTGGTCTTTAGGCAGATATTTCTCCCAATAACCGGCAGCCTCGTTGTCGCGCTCCAGTCCATCCTCTGCACTTCCCTCGAATACGGTGGCATAAAGGATTTCTGGATTCAGTTTAAGTACATCTACCAAATATTCCCATGCCCATGAAATGGCCTCCTCTTTGAAATAGTCGCCGAAAGACCAGTTACCGAGCATTTCGAACATAGTGTGGTGATAAGTATCGTGTCCCACCTCCTCAAGGTCGTTGTGCTTTCCGCTCACGCGCAAACACTTCTGTGAGTCGGCCACGCGCTTGCTCTTTGCGGGGCGGTTGCCGAGTATAATGTCCTTGAACTGGTTCATACCTGCGTTGGTGAACATAAGTGTGGGGTCGTCCTTGACAACCATAGGTGCCGAGGGAACGATAAGGTGTTCCTTGCTCTTGAAGAACTCCTTGAATGATTCTCTTATCTCTTTGGATGTAAGCATATTCTTAATTCTTTAAAATTCAAATCCAATACTCCTCTTCTCTCTCAAAAGTGAAGAAAACTGAAACATTATGCAATAATTTGCAAAGATACGTCAGTTTTATTATTTTTGCCAAAAGTTTGAGTGAAAAACAGCTTATAAGAAACTCATTAAATCTATTTTGGAACACTATCAGGCATAAATGCGCAAGGTATATTATATATTCAATCCCAAAACACGCACATACGACAGAGTGTACCCCAATGTGGCGCAAAAGTTCCTTACCTTTTTGCGCAGCATACTCTATTATCTGATATTCGGCGGAGTGTCGTTCCTTGTTTTCTACCTTTGCATTCAGACTCCCTCTCTCAAGGAGGTGCAGGACGAGAACTCAAAGTTGCTTGCACAGTATCGCATCCTATCGCACCGTCTCGACGATGCCATGGAGGTGCTTGCAAACATACAACAACGCGACGACAACCTCTACCGTGTGCTCTTGAACACCGAGCCGGTGGCAGAGGCGGCACGTACATCGGGTTACGGAGGCACCAACCGTTACGACGAGCTCATGAACATGGACAATGCCGCCCTTGTCGTTGAGACGACACAGAAGGTGGATATGCTTGCCAAGCAGCTCTACCTGCAGATAAAGTCGTTCGACGAGATTGTAGAGCTGAGCAAGGAGCAAGAGGACTATCTGAAGCACCTGCCTGCAATACAGCCCATTGCCAACCGAGACCTCAAAAGGGCAGCATCGGGATACGGCTACCGCATAGACCCGGTCTACAAGACCACAAAATTCCACTCGGGAATGGACTTCTCGTGCGACATGCGCACACCTATCTATGCCACAGGTGATGCTGTAGTTGTCTCTTCGAAGTGGGAGACGGGATACGGCTACACAGTGGAACTCGACCACGGATACGGCTACAGGACACGCTATGCCCATCTGCACAGTTCAAAGGTAAGAGTGGGACAGAAGGTTGTGCGTGGCGAGCATATTGCCGATAGCGGCAACTCGGGCAAGAGCACAGGTCCTCACCTGCACTACGAAGTCGTTTATAAAGGGCGCAAGGTGAACCCCATCAACTATTACTTTATGGACCTCGATGCCGACGGCTACGACGAACTTCTGCGTATGGCAGAAAACCACGGCAAGGTATTCGATTAACATCCGTACGATGGACGAAAGCAGCAGAAAATTGTACTACACCATCAGCGAGGTTGCCCAGGAGGTCGGTGTTACCGAGAGCACCCTGCGCTATTGGGAGAGTGTCTTCAAGCAGATAGCCCCTGCCAAAGGCACCGGCGGCGCGCGCCGATACACCCCCAAAGATCTGAAGATGGTTAAGCTCGTCTATCATCTTGTGAAAGATAAAGGAATGACGCTTGCCGGCGCAAAAGCCTATCTCAAGGACAACAAAAAAATGGAAAAAGCCGATGTTGCTGCCACAGTCGTTGAGCGTCTGCGTTCCATCAGGGAGGAACTTGTAGCCCTGCGCGATGCGTTAGGGGAGTTATAGGCGGGTGTAAGGTTATGCTCCTCTTGACTTTGATTGAAGTGCCCCCCAAAAGTTTTGTGTCTAACTTTTGGGGGGCACTTCAGTTTGTAACGCGAAGGATTGAGTATAAGCATCTGTGATGCGCTTAAAAAAAATGAAGCCTTTGTCAGCTTTGGTATAAATATTAGCCTTTGGGACAATAGCTTATGCAATCCGTCGCTTAAATCAGTTCAATTGGATAGATAATGTAAGCGCATTGCAAATGCGGATGGGCAGTTGGATAGCAGACACTTGTGTAAATTGTTGAGAATGAATACTCTCTCTCTCTTGGATAAGAGGGACATTGCGTAATAAGCAATGTTTGCTTATGCGAAGCTCGGCTGCGCTCGTTTACAATTGCAAGCAAGCTTGCATTGTACTCGCTGGCACGAGTTTTGCGACGACGGGAAAATTCGTGCAAACGAGAACAGAATGTAAACTTGTTTATATTCTGTCGAGTGCAGCCGAATTTAGAAATATTCAACTTTAGCTCCCCAAAACTATAGCAAGCGAGTGAATGGAAGTTTACTTACATTTACAACGAGCGCAGCATAGTTTCGATAATATCAAAGGAGTGCCGAACGTAAAGTGAGCCTTAGAAAGGGGGAAGGGGTTCGAATCATCTCGCATGCCAAAATTTCAAACTCCTCCGTCTTCAACCCCTGACGCGGTTGAATCCACCACCTTATGGATAAGTGAAGTAATCCGGGACCACTTCACTAATAGACCGATGTAAACTGTTTCAGTTGTAATGTAAACTCTATTAGTTAACCACTCTAAA
>JAZNKR010000175.1:0-7271 GCA_045578665.1 Bacteroidaceae bacterium
AAAAACGAGTTTTTGAATGACCTCGCAAGCTCGGCACTCCTTTGGAAAGCTTTAGCTTTCCAAAGGAGTGCCGAGCGTAAAGTGAGGCTTAGCAGGGCGAGGGAGTTCCAATCATTGACTTAAATTTGTCTTAATAAAAAATTGGGGCTTGTAGTTACTTAAATATTGAATTTTAAACGACTTAAATACGTTTACCGGACACTAATAAAATTATTTCGAGGCTATTTTCGAGTTTATAGAACCACTATTATGATATTTTTAAGAAACTTCAACACTTTAACACTTAATAATTGTATTATATAAAACTATTTGATAATTTTGACGAAAATTTAGAAGTTGCTTAGGTAAGTTAGATTTTTAAATATCTGATTTAACCGATTCACTGCGCCAAAGATTGTACTTTTATTCAGAAACTAAACATACAAATTTATATGAAAAAACGAAGCAGATTGTTGCTGCTGGCTGCAGCAACCGTTGTTGTTTCCTCTTGTGTGGACAACAACTATAAATTATCGGATCTTGATACGACAGTAGGTGTTGCAGTCAAGAATCTTACACTCCCGTTGAATGTAGATTCACTGGTGCTCGACCAGGTGCTTGAACTCGAGGAGAACAGTAAAATCAAGAAGGAGACAGTAAACGGAAAGGAAATTTATGTCATAGTAGAGGAGGGTACATTCAAGTCCAAAGCTATAGATATTCCGGGCTTTACAACAGAGAAACCCGAAATTGAACCTATTACGGCAGTCCTCACCAGAGAGCAGAAGGCTAAGATACGCAAGAGAGGTATAGAGAGAGACGGCGAAGCATCCATAGGCTATCCTATCAGCAACGACAATACAGCTTTCACGGCTTCCGGTAGCGTGGATAAATCCATTAAAGGTATTGACAAGATAAAGGTTGATGCCAATTACGGAGTAGTCATTGATGTTGCCGACAAGAACCTTATGGATAAGGTGGATGCTGTGCGTTTCGAAGGCTTCTGCGCCAAGATGCCCAAGGGGCTGGATGCACACTTCATGCTGGGCGACACCGACATTACTGATTGTTACAACCCCGAGACAGGTGAACTCGACCTGAACAACAAGGATATAAAGGTAGAGGATGGCAAACTTGCATTGAATGTCGACATCGATGCCATAGACCTTGCAGTTGCCGGAGATGAAATACTTTTCGAGGACAACAAGTTCGAGTTGAATACAGAGATGAGTGTAACAAGGGGCGATGTCGTTGTATATGGCGACGAAATGAAAACCGGTATCGGGCTCAATGAACTTCCCGGTGCAATAGACTATGTATGTACTCCCGAATTGTCTGAGATTGAGGTCCGGGAGTTCAGCGGAACCATTCAGTACGACATTGAGGATATAAATATCAACCCCATCAGCCTCAGCGATATCCCCGATATGCTCAGTCAGGATTCAACCAATATAAAACTTGCCAATCCTCAGATTTACCTCAGACTGAATAACCCGTTGGCGGGTAGCCACATCTTTGCAGAGGCAGGACTTCAGATGACAGCCAAACGCGACGATGGTTACAGCAAGGTGGTGGCACTTGGTAGCGACAGATTACGTATGCTCTCTCCCAATAATGTCTATTGTCTCACTGCCAACAAGAATATGACACAAGAGGAGCTGCACCCCGATTACAAAGATGCTGAGGTCAAGGAGTTCACAGGGTTTACTGATATCCTGAGCGGTACAGGTGCGAACGGACTTCCCAAAGAGATAGAGGTCGAGGTGGTAGAACCTCAGATTCCTACACAGACCATCAGCGATTTCGAACTCGACCAGGCAATTGAGCCGGTGGAGGGTACTTACCTTTTCTATGCACCTCTTGCGCTCAAGGACGAAAGCTCATTCATCATCTACCAGGATACCCTTGACGGATGGTACGACGAGACGCTCGAAAAACTTACAATAGAGGAGGCTGTCGTCAATGCCGATGTTAATTCTGAGATACCTCTCAACCTCGAACTTTCATTCTCGCCGATAGATGTTAATGGCAGGATCATCAGTAATGTCAAGAGCAATGCGGTGAAGATAGCCGCTTCTGACGAGATGCAGAACATCAAAGTAACTCTCACCGGTGATATCAAGGGACTCGACGGAATGATAATACGCGCAAAGGTCATCGGAAAGGATGGTGAAGTTATAGCCCCCAGTCAGGTGATAAACTTCAAGAACCTCAAAATAGCAGTTACCGGCGAATATGTAGACGAGTTTTAAACAAACGCTTAAGAAACAATCAAACTTATGAAAAGCATAAAATATATATTGGCTGTTGCCGCGTTGGCAATTTCAGCCATCAGCATCAATGCCCAGCATACGATGTCGGGATACTTTATCGATGGATATATGTATCGTCACCAGATTAACCCGGCTATAGGGAATGGTCAGAACTATATCTCTTTTCCCGCACTCGGTAACCTCAATTTTGGTGTGAGAGGAAGTCTCGATCTCGAGGACTATCTCTACAATATCAACGGCAAGACAACAACATTCCTCAACCCATCAGTGGATGCAGGTGAATTCTTGGGCAATATAGACGATGAGAACAATCTGAATTTCAATACTACCATACAGATACTTTCGGCAGGATTCAAAGGTTTTGGAGGATACAACACCATCGGTGTGAATATGCGCACAAACGTATACACCATGTTGCCCAAGGAGCTCTTCCAGTTTGCGAAAGAGGGGCTTTCGAACAAGACATACGATATCAGCGACTTCGACATGCATGCCAATGCATATGCCGAAATAGCTCTCGGACATTCACGCAACATAAATGAAAAATTGCGTGTAGGTGTAAACCTGAAATTCCTTGTAGGTTTAGCAAATATCGATGCCGAATTCAATAAAGCTCAGATAAATCTCGGTGCAGACAAATGGACAGCGGTTACAAATGCCCGGATTCAGGCAAGTGTCAAAGGGCTGACATATCTGACAGAGGTAAGTGAGAATACCGGCAAGCCATACGTCAACGACCTCGATATCGACGGTTTCGGTATCAACGGCTTCGGTCTTGCAGCAGATCTGGGTGCAGAATATAAACTCAACGACAGCTGGAGTTTCGGCGCTTCGTTGCTCGATTTGGGATTCATCTCATGGGACAACAATATGCTTGCAACTACCAACGGCGACAAGAGATTCTCCACAGATGACTACAAGTTCAGTTTCGACGACAACAATTCCAATAATTTCGAGGACGAGCTCGACAGACTGTCCGACGGTCTTGTTGGACTTTACGAACTCGACAATGCCGGCGACCAGGGCAAGCGCAAAAAGACATTGGCTGCTACATTGAATCTTGCTGCCGAATACACATTGCCTGTGTACGACCGTCTTAAGTTCGGTGCATTGAGTACCACTCGCTTCCAGGGAGAATATACATGGACTGAGTTCCGTCTCTCGGCAAACGTGGCACCTCTTAAATGTCTGTCGGCAGGTGTGAACTTTGCAGCAGGCACATACGGTGCCGGACTTGGATGGATGCTCAATTTCCATCCTGCAGGATTCAACCTCTTTGTCGGTATGGACAGAGTGCTTGGCAAGGTTACAGAGGAGTTTATTCCGCTCTCGAGCAATGCAAGTTTGAATATAGGTCTTAATATTCCTTTCTAAGTGGTGATTATAGGGAGGTGCTATAAATTATCGTAGAAATTGGTACGAAATCGGCGATGTCTCCTTGTTGAAGTGTCGCCGATTTCGTTACATATTTTTTTAAGTGTCATTTTTTCTTTTTTTACATTATAGGTTTGCATATCACTTTTCGTTGCCGTATCTTAGCATTTGAAAAGTGTATCCTATGACAAACATCCGTTTGTCGTATCCTGAATACCGTTTCGTAACCTCAATATTTTTTGATAATGAAAGAATCTTGGAAAAACATTGGCTATGCCGACGAGCCGATACCTGCCGGAACAGATCTGAAGAGCGAGATAAGACGTATGTGTAAGGAAAAGAATGCAGTAATTCTTGCACACTACTATACATCGGGTGATATACAGGATGTTGCCGACTTTGTGGGCGACAGTCTTGCATTGGCACAGAAGGCAGCAAAGACCACTGCCGATATTATAGTCATGTGTGGTGTACACTTCATGGCTGAGACAAATAAGATCCTTTGTCCCGACAAGAAGGTCCTGCTGCCCGACCTCAATGCCGGATGTTCGCTTGCCGACACCTGCAAGGCCGAAGAACTTGCGCAATACAAAAAGGAACACCCCGAATACAAGGTTGTAGCATACGTCAATACATCGGCAGCTGTGAAGGCATTGACCGATATTGTTGTAACATCGTCCAATGCACGTCAGGTGGTAGAGAGTTTCTCCAAAGACGAAAAGATTCTTTTTGCTCCCGACAAGAATCTCGGTGGGTATCTCAATGCCATCACCGGACGCAATATGCAGTTGTGGAACGGTGGATGCCATGTGCATGAGCGTTTCTCATTGAATAAGATTGTGGAACTTAAGGCTCAATATCCCAATTCAAAGGTGTTGGCGCACCCCGAGTGCAAGAGTGCGGTCCTTGCCCTTGCCGACTATGTGGGTTCTACAGCCG
The DNA here is from genome assembly GCA_045578665.1 of Bacteroidaceae bacterium. Taxonomy (GTDB): domain Bacteria; phylum Bacteroidota; class Bacteroidia; order Bacteroidales; family Bacteroidaceae; genus HGM04593. The sequence continues at coordinate 4,566 of JAZNKR010000175.1, forward strand.
CAATACTGAAGTTTGCGCAGACAGACGACAGCGATACATATATTGTGGTAACAGAGAGCGGCATCCTTCACGAAATGCAGAAGAGCATGCCCGAGAAGAGTTTCATCCCCGTTCCGCCCGAGGTGGTTGCCGGAGCGACAGCTACATGTAACGAGTGCGATTATATGCGCATGAATACCATGGAGAAGCTCTATAATTGTCTCAAGTTCGAGTGGCCATGCGTCGAACTCGATGAGACATTGCGCGAAGATGCTCTGCGACCAATAGAGCGGATGCTCGAATTGTCCGAGAAACTGAAATAGAAAAAAGGCAGGTCTCCTTCGATGGGAACCTGCCTTTTTTATACTCTATATTACTTGGCAAAACCGTTGGAAATGAATGGGAGTGCCATGAAGAGTGATTCTTGCCAGTAGCACCAGTCGTGTATTCCGTCGCGTACACGGAACTGTACGGGTATGCGTGCCATTCTCATAGCCTTTATGTAGTCTACGTTCTGGAAGAATAGGAAGTCGTCGTCGCCACAGTCGAGGAACCAGCGTACAGTGCGCAGTGCTGCCTTTTTCTCTTCGTCGGCATTTTCGAGATATACAATGCAGTTGTTCTCAATCACGCTCTGCGTGAATGTCTCGCCGCGCTCGTTCTTGTGTCCGATAGACTCTTTCATTGAGCGTGCTCCCATGTAGGCGCTCATGGCGAATGCTGTAGAGAAAAGTTCGGGGTGGTGCATGGCGTATCCAAGCGTTCCGCCACCGCCCATGGAGAGACCTGCGATTGCACGGTGTTCCTTGTCGGCTGTTATGCGATATTTCTTCTCTACTGTGGGCATGAATTCTGTGAAGAAGAAGTCTTCGTATCTCCATTTGTCGCCGCAGTTGAAATAACCGTCGTAGTCGGTGCCTGCGTCGGGCATGATGATGATCATTTCATTGGCATTGCCGGCGTTGATTATCTGGTTGGCGATGGGACCTATATCGCCGAGGTCGCGCCAAGATTTGTAGTTGTTGGTGAGTCCGTGCAGCAGATAGAGTACGGGGTAGCTGCGCGATGTCTCCTTGTCGTAGCTCTTGGGCAGATAGACGCAATAGTTCTTCTCTCTCTTGAGAATGTCGCTCTTCATGCTCTCTTCTATCACTTTGCCGCCGTGGCGCTGTGCCATGCCGCTGATTGCTATCATAAGAGCAATGGCGAGGGTGAGTATTCTTGTTTTCATGGTTGCACTGTTTTTTCTATGTGGTTTATAATCTTTTCAGTTTCGTCGGGGTGGAACCAGGTTATATCTTCGTCGCGTCTGTACCATGTGGTCTGTTTGCGTGAGTATATCCTTGTGTTCTGCTTTATCTTTTCTATTGCGAATGGAAGTGTCCATTCACCGTCGAAGTATTTGAAGAGCTCTTTGTAACCGACTGTGTTCAGTGAGTTTTTATCGCGCATGGGGTAGAAGTGTCGTGCCTCTTCCACAAGTCCTTGCTCAATCATTTTCTCCACGCGGTCGTTTATGCGTTGGTATAACTCTTCTCTTTCTCGTCGCAGTCCAATCTTTATGATGTTGAACGGTCGTTTGTTCTTCTGGTGGTTGCGGGTGCGGTACGAAGTGTATGTGCGCCCTGTCATGTAGCATATTTCGAGTGCGTGCATCACCCGCTTGGGGTTCTTCTTGTCAACTTCGTCGTAATACTCGGGGTCCATCAGCCGCAGTTCGTCGCATAGTTGCCCGAGCCCTTCGCGTTCGTATTTCTCTTTTATGAAATTGCGTGTCTCCTCGTCGACGGTGGGTATGTCGTCTATGCCGTTGCATACGGAGTCGATGTAGAGCATGGAGCCTCCGCAGAGGAGCATTGTGGGGTGGTGGGGGAACTCCTTTTCGAGTACTGCCATCACCTCCTGTTCGTATCGGGCTGCGCTGTAGTAATCATCGGGTGTGAGTTGTGCCACGAAGTAGTGCTTCACCTGTTGAAGTTCCTCTCTTGTGGGCATGGCTGTGCCTATTTCGAGCCCTTTGTACATCTGTCTTGAGTCGGCTGAGATGATGGGGCATTTAAAGTGGTCGGCAAGAGCTAAGCTTACCTTAGTCTTGCCGACTGCTGTGGGGCCTATGATTACAACCAGATTGTTCATTTCGTCTTGTGGCTCTTGTTTTTAGTAGCCGTAAGAGTTGGGGTCGGCTATGTCGTCAATGTCGTAGCTGCTGCCATCGAACTCATCATCGTTGTACGATTCGCTGCCGTAGAAGTCGTCATCGAGATCTTCGAAACTGCTTGTGTCGTTGGCTGCACTCTTCTTCATTATTTCGTCGAAGTCGAGCAACTGGACAGGTGCTTCGCCGATACTCTTGGTGCATCTTGCTTCGTCGATGCTCTCGCCATATTTTATTTTGCTCAGTTCAATGAAGAATACTCGGTCGGCAAGCGGGTCGAATACGTAGAGCAGGCGCTGTTTCTCCTCCTCAAGCATGTCGCCTATTACTGTTTCTCTCATTGTTAGGTTGTCATCTTCTGAGAGACCGCCCATATCTTCGAGTGTTATTTCTGCCTCTTTTTCCCATCTGTCGTCGCAGAGGAAGAACGAGGTCATCTGGTCGTCGCTGTATCCTGTTGCAGCGATGATGGCTTTGTGAAGGTCGTAGAAGGTGGCGTCTGAGTCAATCTCTATGTCGCGACGAAAATCCTCCACTTCGTCTGATAATAGTCTGAATTTATATATCATATC
>JAZNKR010000176.1:0-4720 GCA_045578665.1 Bacteroidaceae bacterium
CTTGGCCTCCGACTTGGTAAGCGACTATCTGGATTCTTACCGACAAAAATGGCTTGAAACCGAACTTTGATTGTGCTAGAATACGCAGGTACGGAGGCTTAGCTCAGCTGGTTAGAGCGCACGCCTCACACGCGTGAGGTCGACGGTTCGAGTCCGTCAGTCTCCACCAGAAGCAAAAACAGTCACCCGATAGGGTGGCTGTTTTTGCTTCTGACAGGACGGACGAGAACCGTAGGTTCGATCCGCGACACCCCAAGAGCCGGAACGAAGTGAACGGCGATTGGCATGGTGGAGCGCATGCAAGCGAGCGGAGCGAGTCGCAGTTCGTCAGTCTCCACCACTTGAAATAAGGCGAAAACCCCGTAGGCTCAATGCTTGCGGGGTTTTCGTGTTTTATCAGACGTTATCAATCGTAACTGTACGCCCCTAATTTTAGGGGGGAATGTAGGGGAGATATCGGTGCTGTGGAGGTAAATTTCGGGGTAAAGATGTGTCAGAATCTGACACAAAATAGAAATAGACCATTCCAAAGAATTCCTTGGAACGGTCTAACCATAAATTATGCAAGATTCAATTCTTCTTTTAATGCCTTTTGCAAAACAGCCGAAAAATTAATATCTTCTCTCTCAGCCATGGTGTTCAGCCAGGCGGGAATGCTGAGAGTTTTCTTTACTGCTTTGTTGTTGTAATATCTGCGATATTCCAAAGTGTCGCAAGCAATGAGGGAAACAAATTCATCTTCATTGCACCGCAAACTTCGGATATCCGATGCTGCAGGTGTGGGTATTCCGTCTTCTTCCATGTCATAAAGCATAAGACAAAGGGCGTCTTCTGCCATTGCCATTGCGTTCTCCAGTGTTTCTCCAGATGTTACACATCCTTCCAAATCCGGAAAACTTACGCTATACCCACACTCCTCTTTCGCGAAAATTGCGGGGTACACGTACTTGGTGTTCATGTCTTTTCTCCTTTCAATTGCGACGCAGTTCGCGCCAAAACCTCCAATTTATAATATGCCGGGGGCTGGTCTTATTCAAGCCCGGCGCTCTTCTTGATTGACTTCAGAGTTCCGATTGGAACTTCTTGTGTCTTGTGACGGGGAACCATGAATTTGACTCCCGTCTGAGGGTTGATCCACATTGTGTGACTTTTACCTTCGCGGTGAATTTCACATCCGGCTTCTCTTAGCTGCTTCTCGAGTTCGCTATATCTCATTGTTCACCTCCCATTCCTGTTTTTCGAATTTATTATAACACGTATTTATACGTATGTCAACGAAGGATTACGTATTTTTACGTAAATATTATATGCGCTAATGTCGCAAATATGTGATGGCGAATACTGAAAAGGGAACACATTGTGGCATAGAAAAATGCTCCGAAATTTTATTTAGGTGAGAAGAAAGGTCTCTGTCATAAACGTACCAAAAATGAACATACCAGCGCGTGGATCAATGTGTACGGCAAGATCAAGAAGGAAACCGGGGAGAACGTTGCCCGATGCCGCGAACAATTCGCAATCGAGGTGGAAACTAAGAACACCCCTATATATCAGCATACTGTAAGTTGGGCCTTGATTAACACAAAAGGCCTTAGCTGGAGCCGCAAGGAAGATTGCCATTCATATTTGCCCAGTGATAGACTCACGTCTGATGCGCGCTTGATATTAAGGAAGCAATGGTTGCTTGCGCGTGAGCGTCGAAATCCTCGCATCAGAAGATAGCCACTACACTAAGAAAAGTGAGGCGCACGTACCACGTCAGACATACCATGGTTTCCTTGACTACAAGTTCAGATGTGATACAATGAAAAATAGAGGATGTGAGGATGATGTCATTCAAAGAATTCTTTGGGAGCCCTTCAGGTAAATTTCTCATAGTGCTGTTTATAATTCTCGTCATTGCCCTTATTCATGCAATCTCTTGGTGAGCCTGCTGTTTATACATTCAGCCGCCCTATGGGGCGGCTTTTTGCTTTTCTGCTATGAGTCTTTGGCGGATGCTGAAAACATTGAAATAACAAGATTTTCCCTTAAATCCATGCTCAAAATAATACAATACGATGCTTTTCGACTTTCCTGTGATGACGACAAAAGCAAGGAATATTTAGGTTATGTTGCTGAATAGATATAGAAAGCGATTATGCAAGATGCTTCAAATACCTCACAGTTCGATGTCAAAATAGTCAAACAGATACAGCAAAGTGAGCACAGCAATCTGAGCACATTTGTGACTTTAGATTTGTTGCAAAACACAAAAATTTAACTTTAGCAAAAGAAAGATTGCATTTTTGAGATTGGCGTTGTAGTATTGCTATAGGTTGTTAAGTAATTATTACATAATTTTGTGCAACCATTACCAGATTTTAAGAATCTGACTAAACGAAGGGAGTAAACACAATGAAGAAAATTATTGCTCTGGCTCTTGCAGTCCTCATGGTCCTGTCCCTGGCAGCTTGCGGCGGTACTGGCGCACCTGCTGACACTGGCAACGCTGGCGCACCTGCTGACACCGGCAACGCTGGCGCACCTGCCGACACCGGCAACGCTGGCGCACCTGCCGAGGTAAAGTCCGTTGGTATTGCAATGCCCACCAAGTCTCTTGAGCGTTGGAACCGCGACGGCGAATACCTCAAGACCGAGTTCGAAGCAGCTGGCTACACTGTTGAACTCACCTACTCTGACAACGACGTTACCCAGCAGAACAACGACATCAGCAACCTGATCGCAAACGGCGTTGACATCCTCATCGTCGCTGCTATCGACGGCGAAGCTCTCACTCAGGTTCTCGCAGACGCTAAGGATGCAGGCATCCCCGTTATCGCTTACGACCGTCTGATTATGAACACTGACGCAGTTTCCTACTACGTATCTTTCGACAACTACACTGTTGGTACCCTCCAGGGTCAGTATGTTGAGAAGGCTCTTGATCTTGCTAACGCAACCCAGACCTTCAACATCGAGTTCACCGCTGGTGACCCCGCTGACAACAACGCACGTTACTTCTTCAACGGTGCATTCGACGTTCTCAAGCCCTACATCGACAACGGCACTCTGAACGTTGTTTCCGGCCAGACCGCTTTCGAGCAGGTTGCTACCGCTCAGTGGAACACCGACGCTGCTCTCAGCCGTATGCAGAACGTCCTCGCTTCCTACTACTCTGACGGCACCATCCTTGATATCGCTCTGTGCTCCAACGACTCCACCGCTCTCGGCGTTGCTCAGGCTATCACTTCCGACTACGCTGGCGGCAACAGCCCCATCATCACCGGTCAGGACGGCGATATCGCTAACCTGCGCAACATCGTTGACGGCATCCAGACCATGACCGTTTACAAGAACGTTGCTAACGAAGCTGTTGTTACCCTCGAGCTCGCTAAGAGCATCCTCGCAGGCAATGCTCCTGCTGAAGAGCTCCTCGGCGCTATTGCTATCGAGTGCGCATACGACACCTCTACCTATGACAACGGCACCGGTATCATCCCCTCCTACCTGCTTGTTCCCTCTGTTATCACTGCTGACAACCTGCAGGATCTCGTTGACATCGGTCTTTACGCATGGGACGGCGACTACCTCGTCTCCACCGCTGGTTAATTGTTGAATTAATTCCAAAACAAAACTCTCAAGGTAATGGGGGCGGGCTTTCCCCGCCCCCGTTTGTCTATTTTTCCGCTGCGCGATATGAGATGGAGCGTATCTTCTCATGACCAAAGTTACATCCGCGGCCTGCCGATACCGGGTATCTGCGGACAGAAGGAGGTCACACGAATTGGCTGATAATATCCTTGTGATGAAGAACATCACAAAAGAATTTCCGGGCGTTAAGGCGCTGGATAATGTTAATATCGAAGTTGCCAGAGGTGAAATTCACGCTCTGGTCGGCGAAAATGGCGCGGGTAAATCTACCCTCATGAATGTCCTCAGCGGCATTTATCCCTTTGGAAGCTACACCGGCGAGATCATCTATGACGGTGAGACTTGCCAGTTTAAGACTCTGACCGACAGTGAGAAAAAGGGTATTGTAATAATCCATCAGGAGCTTGCACTTATCCCCGAACTGTCTATCGGAGAAAATATGTTTTTGGGCAACGAGCGGCGCGGCAAATTCGGAATCGACTGGGACCGCACCTATTACGAGGCTGAGCAGCACATGCGTACTGTCGGTCTAAAGGAAGAGGCAAGAACGCTCATTAAGGACATTGGTACCGGCAAGCAGCAGCTTGTTGAAATAGCCAAGGCACTTTCGAAGAATGTTAAGCTCCTCATTCTGGACGAGCCGACTTCCTCACTCAACGAGGCGGACTCCAGAATGCTGCTTGACCTGCTGCTCGAATTCAAGAAGCAGGGAATGACATCGATCATCATTTCCCATAAGCTCAACGAGATCGCCTATGTTGCTGACAGGATAACGATTCTGCGCGATGGTTCTACGATCGAAACTGTTGACAATGCAGCCCACGACATTGACGAGGCGCGCATTATCACGGGCATGGTAGGACGCGAACTTTCCGACCGCTATCCCAAGCGCGAGCGCAACATCAGCGACCAGATCGGCCTTGAGGTCAGAAACTGGAATGTTCATCACCCCATCTATACGGAGAAGAAGGTCGTTAACGATGTTTCTTTCTATGTAAGAAGGGGCGAGATAGTTGGCTTCTCCGGCCTGCAGGGCGCAGGCAGAACCGAGCTTGCAATGTCCATTTACGGACACAGCTATGGTACG
>JAZNKR010000177.1:0-4289 GCA_045578665.1 Bacteroidaceae bacterium
TAACTTTGTTTTCCTCCTTCTCGTTCAGTAGAGTTTAAATAAATTTCAACTCTACATTCACTCCTGCGTCGGTTGCATTGCACTCACTAAACCGTGCTTTTTTGTCGGCACAAAAAGAACGTAAACTTTGTTTAAATCAAGCTAACTACAAACTGCCATTAAATAAATACTGTTTAGCCAAAAACAATTAGTAATTTTTACCGGACAGTAATATTTATTTATTGTTTGATTGATGCCAAAAGAAAAGAGCCCGGTATTGCACCGGGCTCTTTGTCTGAGTGTTTTCGATTTTATTATCGATTAGCAGATCTTGCGTGAACCGTCGCCGATAACTACGTCGTAGATCTTAGGCAACTTACCGTATTTCTCTTTGTAGAGCTCCTGAGCCTTCTCTGTGAACATTTCATAGAGTTCGTCCTTAACGAGGTTGATTGTACAACCGCCGAAGCCGCCGCCCATCATACGTGAACCGGTTACGCCGCAGTCGATAGCAACATCTACCAAGAAGTCGAGCTCCTCGCAGCTTACATCGTAGTCCTTGCTGAGACCGAAGTGTGTCTCATACATCTTCTTACCTACAGTCTCGTAGTCGCCTGCCTCAAGAGCATCGCAAACGTCGAGTACGCGCTGTACCTCGCCGATAACATATTTGGCGCGGCTGTAGTCCTCGGGTTTCAGCTCAGCCTTAACCTCTTCGAGCATGTCGAAGTTAGCGTCGCGGAGAGATGTGATTTCGGGATATTTAGCCTTGATGATGTCGGCAACGCGCTCGCAAGAGAGACGACGCTCGTTGTAGGGTGAACCTACGAGTTCGTGCTTAACGCATGTGTTCATGAGAACAAGACGATAGCCTTCGGGTTTGAAGGGGAAGTATGAGTACTCCAATGAACGGCAATCGAGACGGATGAGGCTGCCTGCCTTACCGAATACGCTTGCGAACTGGTCCATGATACCGCAGTTTACACCGATGTAGTTGTGCTCTGTAGCCTGACCAACTTTAGCAAGTTCGAATTTGTCGATTTTGTTGTCGCCGAACATGTCGTTCATTGCGAAAGCGAATGTGCTCTCCAAAGCTGCTGATGATGACATACCTGCACCGAGGGGTACATCACCTGCAAATGCTGTATTGAAGCCCTTCACAGGAACACCACGTTTGATCATCTCGCGGCATACACCGAAGATGTATCTTGCCCAGGTAGCGCGGGGTGCATCCTCCTCGTTGAGACCGAACTCTACATAGTCTTTCTCGTCGATTGAGTAAGCGCAAACCTTGTCAGTTCCGTTAGCCTTGATTTCAGCCATGATGCCCTTGTTTACAGCGCCGGGGAATACGAAACCGTTGTTGTAGTCTGTGTGCTCACCGATGAGGTTGATACGACCGGGAGAAGCGTAGATGCTACCTGTTGTACCGTCGAAGTGTTTGATGAAGCGACTTCTTACAAATTCTATATCCATAGTATATAAAAGTTTATAAAGTTAGAAAATATGTTTGTTTAGAATTATTTCTTTGCGGGTTTTGAACCGATGAGAGCATAGAAGAGGATGTATGCTGCACCTGCTACGATTACCCAATAGCTTGACATTACACCTGCGATGTCTACGATGAAGCCCTGGAAGGGAATCAAGAGAGCACCACCGAATACCATTGTCATGAAGATACCCGAAGCGATAGCTGTGTATTTGCCCAAGCCCTCAACTGCGAGGTTGAAGATTGAACCCCACATAACTGATGTGCAGAGACCTACGAGAAGGAATGCGAAGATACCTACGGGAACCTCAGCCCACATAACCTCCATTGTGTTCCAGTTGATACCGGGAACGTTTACGAGGATTGTCTCGGGAGCAAACATACCGAAGAGAACAAGAACCAAAGTTGCTGTTGCAACAGTTGCGAGCATTGTGCGGCTGCTGATCTTGCCACCGATACTTGCACCTGTGAGACGGCCGACACCCATCATCAACCAATACATAGCAGCGATGAGACCAGCCTGTGAAGCAGAAACACCGAAGTCTGTAAGGTATGTGATAACGTATGTAGGAGTACCTACCTCAACGCCCATGTAAAGGAAGATTGCCAATGTACCGAGAGCAAAGTGACGATAAGACATCGCGCCTTTGATGAGGCTGAGGTCTACGGGTGTCTGCTCGGGCTCTTCGATCTTTGTAAACATGATAACGATGAATGCAACTACGAAGATAGCGATAGCAATCATCAACGCGGGAGTTGCGTCAGAGATAGCTGTCTTACCTTTAACAACCTCACCGATGAGGGCACCCATGAGGATGTAAACTGCTACAGCTGCAGCCGAGTTGAATGTACCGCCAAGCTGGATGAGCTGGTTACCTTTGTTACCACCACCACCGAGGATGTTGAGCAAGGGGTTAACAACACAGTTGAGGATACACATGCAAAGACCTGCGATGAATGCACCGATAAGGTAAACTGCAAACACGAGACCGAGGTTTGACTGTGCATCGAGCATACCGCTACACCACTGGATGAGGATACCTGCGATACCGATTGCAAGACCGATAAGAGCTGTCTTCTTGTAACCGAATTTTGCGATGAGCATACCTGCGGGAATACCCATTACAAGATAAGCAACGAAGTTACCGAAGTTACCGAGCTGTGCCAGCCATCCGGGAATTTCGCCTTGTGCTTGGATAATACTTGCCATAGGTGAGCAGAGGTTGGTCACGAAGGCAATCATTGCGAAGAGCGCAATCATTACGATGATGGCTCCCCATTGTTTTGTTTGATTACTCATTGTTTTTAAGATTTTAGTTATTAGTTTGGTTATTAATGATTCTCCTTGATTATTCCGCTACACCGAATTTGTAGATGGTTGTCTGGGTGTATTCCTCGCCCGGAGCAAGCAGTGTGCTGGGGAAGTTGTCGCGGTTGGGACTGTCGGGGTAGTGCTGTGCCTCGAAGCAGATGGCGCTACGACGGGGGAATGTGGCGCCCTGTGAACCTGCGAATCCGCTGTGCCAGTTCGATGTGTAGACCTGAACACCGGGCTCGGTTGTGTATACCTCCATTGTACGACCGCTTACGGGCTCTGTCACTTTTGCTGCGAAACTGAGCTCGCCTGCCTCTTTCTTGTTGAGGACGAAGCAGTGATCGTATCCTGCGCCATGCTTAATCTGCTGGTCGTCGGCGTCGATGCGTGCACCAACCTCAATAGGTGTGGTGAAGTCGAAGGGTGTGCCTTTTACGGGTGCAATTTCGCCATAGGGGATTGATGTGTCGTCAATGGGAATATAGTTGTCTGCGTTGATTTCGCAGATGAGATTGTCGATTGTGGCTGTGGGGTTGGCGATACCTGTGAGTGAGAAGAAGCCGTGGCTTGTGAGGTTGACGATTGTCTTTTTGTCGGTTGTCGCCTTGTAGTCGATTTTCAGTTCGTTGTCGTCGGTGAATGTGTAGATGACTGTGATGTCGAGGTTGCCGGGGAAACCTTCTTCGCCGTCGGGTGAAAGGTAGTGGAGCTTGACTGTCTGCTCGTCGATGCGCTCTGCATCCCAAACGCGGGCATGGAATCCTGTGGGACCGCCGTGGAGGTGGTTGGGACCGTTGTTGATTGCCAGCTGGTACTCTTGACCATCGATGCTGAACTTGCCTTTGCAGATACGGTTTCCGTATCGTCCTACCAATGTGCTGAGGAAGGGTTCGGGGTTGTTGTTCAGGTGGTTCTCGATGCTGTCATGTGCCTGAATGACATTTGCAAAGTTCCCGTTTCTGTCGGGTACCATGATGCTAAGAATAGCACCGCCGTAGTTGGTTATTGCCACTTCACAACCTTTGTTGTTCTTTAGTGTGTAAAGAGCTACTTTCTTGCCTTTGATGCTCTTTTTGAAGTCGGCGGCTTTGAGCCCCGACAGATTTCTTTTACAGCAACTCATATCAGTATTTTATTGCATTAATGTTATTTTAATTTGCGTAAATCAGACGATTGCAAGCAGGCGATTGAACTTTCACCCGCTTATATGTAGCCTAAAATCGCAACTTTGTTGCAAATAAAATAAAAATATATGTTTTAACAAAATAAAGAGCAAGGTTTTTTGCTCTTTATTTGGCTTGTTTGGTTTTTTACGCTTTTTATTTATTAGTGTCCGGTTAAAATTACTAATTGTTTTTGGCTAATCAGTATTTATTTAATGGCAGTTTGTAGTTATCTTGATTTAAACAAAGTTTACGTTCTTTTTGTGCCGACAAAAAGAACCAAAAAGCTCTGCGCATGGGCGCTTTCTTAACGGCAGCCTCAGCTGATGACTTTTGGGGCTGC
>JAZNKR010000178.1:0-2238 GCA_045578665.1 Bacteroidaceae bacterium
ATAACAAAAATTTCCCTATATATTTTCTATTATGTCCTATCTTACTTTATTGGATAAACTGATTTCCATTTTTTAACATTAGAAATAGAACCCAATAATTGCTGCGAGTGTTATTCTGCATATAACCTAAAAATTATAAGCGGAATGAAAAAAAATGTTTTATTTGCAGCTTTGGCTGTATGCACATTTATGACCACACTCATGGTCTCATGCAGTTCGTGTGGTGACAAGAAGCCTCAAGGTATTGTTCTCGAAACAGAAACTGACAGCATCTTCATGCCAAATGACTCTACTGTCGCCGATCTCCAGACCGTGGTCTACGAGGGTCTGATGCCAATGGAGAACGGTAATATTGCCGACTACACGCTTACCATCACCAGTCTGGGCTGGGATCAGAATGGAACCTATACCGTTCTCAGCACTTTCACTGTTGACACCACAACCATCAGAGAGAAGGATACCGGTAAAAAGATTGTGAGAAAGGGTACTCCCAAAGACAGTACTGCTGTTGTCTACCACTTGGTTTCTGACAACAAGAAACCCCAGATAAATCTAATGGCGCATGGCGATACCGTGCTCACAAGGCTGAACGACCGCATGCAACCCGCATCGGACAATCCCGAGCATAAACTCATCCGTAAGAATTGATTCTTTCCCTGTCTGCGTTCATCAACATCAATATTCATCTAAATCAAACAATCATGAGAACCAAATTGCTATTTTTACCGCTCATGCTGTTGTTGCTGGCAGCTTGCGAACAGACTCCCGATACCGATAAACTCGATAATGATTATCTTGTCTACACCAACTACGACAAAGGCAGCGACTTCGGTGCAATAAATACTTTCTATGTAATAGATAGCATATTGCTCATCAATGACCAGAGCACTCCGAAGTATTGGAACGATGCCGCTTCGCAAAAAATCATATACGAATTCGGCAACAATCTCGACGGTTACGGATATACCCGAGTGGACACTCCCGAAGAGGCGGATGCCATAATGCAGCTGAGCTATGTGAGCAGCACTTACTACTATTACGACTACGTCAGCGGCAATCCCTGGTGGGGTAGCTATCCCGGCTATTGGAACTGGAACAGCTATGGTTGGTACTATCCCTTCTTCGTTCCCTATTCGTTCAGCACAGGCTCCATCATCTGTGAACTTATAGATATGAGACAACGTGCCGTAGATACAAACAAGTATCCGGTTGTGTGGAATGCATACATCTGCGGACTGTTGAACGGCAATTCGCTGAGCATGAGCAAGACAATCGATGGCATAAGACAGGCATACAAACAGTCGAAATATCTGTTGAAGGATTGACGGTATCTTCTGTTGTATATGCGAATAAATAGTTTCTAATAATAATATAAATATATCATACAATATGAAAACCATCAGATATATATTGCTTGCGTCGGTAATGTTCGTGACTGCATTATCACCATCAAAGGCAAAAGCTCAGGTCTCGCTCGACAGCTATTTCAATGTGGACTGGCAGTTCAACATCCCTCTTGGCAACAACTTCTCTAATGGTGCCAGTGGATGGGGTATGAACTTCGAAGGCGGATATTATATCACCCAGGATATTGCATTGGGAGGCTTCATCAATTTCCACACCAATAACGAATATTTCCCCCGGCAGACAATATCTCTTACCGAGACACTCTCCATGAACAGCCGTCAACAGCATCAGATGTTCACATTGCCGTTCGGTATTCTGGCACGCTACCGTTTGATGGAGTCCGATTTTCAGCCCTATGTAGGTATGAAATTGGGAGCCTGTTATTCCGAGTTCAACAATTACTACTACATCTTCGAGAAGAGTCAGGACCGCTGGGGCTTTTATATGTCTCCCGAGGTGGGATTCAATTACTATCCCTGGCCCAATGGGGTAGGATTCCACATGGCTTTGTACTATAGTTTTGCTACAAACAGATGCAATATAATGAGTTATAAACAGAGTACTCTGAATAACATCGGCTTCCGACTTGGTATTGCATTCTGATTGTAGAAGAGAATCTGCAAATAGGGTGGTGCTGCAAACTGAATGCAGCACCACTGTTTGAGTTGAATTTGTTGCAATTTTTCGAGGAAGAACAAAATTTTTAAGAAAATGTTTGCAAACTCCAAAAATAATACATACCTTTGCATCGCTTTTCCGGAGGGAAGAGTAATTGTTTTAAATGATGGAGGCTATAGTTCAGCTGGTTAGAGCGTCAGATTGTGGTTCTGA
>JAZNKR010000179.1:0-31315 GCA_045578665.1 Bacteroidaceae bacterium
TTTGGTTCTTTAGATAAAGCACTCGCGTTCGGCAATTTGCAAGCGAGCTTGCATTGCACTCACTAAACCGTGCTTTTTTGTCGGCACAAAAAGAACGTAAACTTTGTTTAAATCAACATAACTACAAACTGCCATTAAATATAAAAACTGTTTAGCCAAAAACAATTATTAATTTTAACCGGACACTAATAAAAAAAACAGTGAGAGGCGGTCCGCCGGACCGCCTCTCACTGTTTATAACATTTGTTTAGGCAGCGCTATTCGAGAAGACTCCAATCTTTCAGTTTCCTGAGAGTCTCGAGTCTGAAGGCTCCGGGCCATGCTACAAGCCAGTTGTTTATACGCGATTTGCCGGGTGTGCCGCCAAAGCCCCAACGACAGTTGAAGAAGGCTTCGTTCTGACTGCCGACCGGACGTACAAGACCGTTTATCTTGAGGTTGCCATCTGATATGAGCTGGCAACCGTTTGCCCATATCGCAAGAGCCTTTTCGCGCCACACTTCCCTGCCTGTAAGCTCGGCAAGACGCAACCACTCACCCACGAAGAGCAGAGCATAGACATCGAGATGGTGGTGCTGCACAGAGACCGAGGTGGCACCGAAGGTGTTGTAGCCATACTGCTCCATGTCGGAGTCGTTGTCGTAGTTTGCAGTGTAGTGCCACAACCATGTGGAGAGGTAGTTCGATATGCGCTCCGCCTTGTCGATGTAGGTTGAATCGCCCGTGGCATCGAAGAGCTGAAGCGAAGCACGGAGCATGGGCATCGACGACTCCTTGTCGACACACCATGTGTCGAGGGCGCCAGCCGTGGTGTATCCGTTCTTCAGAAATTCGTCGTAGTAGTAATTGTACGCGTTGAGCGCAGAGGTCATGTACTCACTGTTGCCGGTGAGGATGCCTGCCTGTATCATGGGGGCTATCATGAAGGCGCCCACGGTGCCGTCGCGATAGAGACACTCACCCTCTTCGTTCCATCCTTTGCCGTAGACACCGGTGGTCATCTGGCGGGATTTCACAAAGTCGCATATTGCAAGCGCCACCTCACGCGCACGTGCAGCACGTTGGGGCTCGCTGCACTTCTCGAGCAGTGTAGCCGCCTCAAAGAAGTTGTATGCGGCAGTGCCGAGGTTGCAGGCATCGGAGACTATCCCGCTCCTGCCGGAGAGGATGTTGTCGTAACTGATGACATAGAATCCGTTGGGGCGCAGTGTGGCAGGTGCCGTCCATGTGTCGAAGGCGGCAAGAGCCTTCTCTTTGGATTCGGCATCACCACCCATCAGATAATCGGTGAGCAGGGAGTTTATGAAGGAGGAATTTTGTCCGCACCAGCCTACTTCGTATTTGACGAAGGGGCGCTGCTTCCATCCACCCTGACCATCGGGGACAAGACCTATGCTGAATCCCCGGTAACCCGATTCCTCTGCCCAGAGAGACTCCTTGACGTATCGGATGCCGTATTCCCACACCTTGTCGACGGGGATTACCCGGGGATAGTTCTTATCCGCCATTGCCCATGCGCAGTCAATGAAGGGAGCTATAGGGTCTGCATCTGCACTTTTCTTGTTTACAAGGAGATATGCCTGCAGCTGCAGTCTGTCGCCTTTGTTCATGGAGAGACGACGGGCATATGCCTTGCCGTAGCGGTTCTTGTCGACATATGTGAAGGGACGCTCCTCTTCGGGAAGGATGAGCGTGTGGGTGGTGGCAAGAGTATCGGGGCGCATGCTGCAAGAGAAGGCTCCACTCTCGTCTGCGGGATTGTCGCTCCACATTGCCATAGTGTATTCGGCACTTTCGGAGTAGGTGGCACCGGGGACAGGAGTGCGGCGATAAGAGTAGGAGTGGCACACACCGTCTGTCTCGTAGCCTTTGGGTTCTTTGCCCCTGCCCCAATGGTTGCCATCGTAGCAAACAGAGGGGATGATAGTGCGATGGCAACGGGCATTGTGCCGTATGTCGAGAGTGAGACGGACGCTGTCCATCGCTTCGAGGGCCTCAAAGGTTCTTGTAATCTTTACAGTGTTGCCATCTATGCGCTCCACTTTGTCGGTGGCACGCAGACCGGCTGCCTTGTAAGGAACTATTTCACCTACGACAGAGCCGTCGTAATAGAGTTTGTCGTCGCCTACATATAGGTGCGAACTGTTGCCACAACCTACAAGAAGCGTAAGCAGCAACGTGAGAACGAGAGTATTTTTCATAAGTATTGCGTGGTTTTGTTACGGTTGAAAGGGATTTACTCCGATGCTCGGTATTTTCCCTCTTTTTTCTCTTCTATCATGCTCAGATAAGAGGCATAACGCGAAAGGGCTATCTCGCCCCTCTCCACAGCCTCGAGTACGGCACATCCCGGTTCGTGTATGTGGGTGCAGTTGCCGAAACGGCAGGCTTTGGAGCATTCGAATATTTCGAGGAAATAGTCGGCTATCTCTTCTATCTCCATGTCGTATGTGCCGAAGCCCTTCACACCCGGAGTGTCAACAAGATAGCTGCCGGGGAGAAATTCGAACATTTCGGAGTAGGTGGTCGTGTGCATTCCCTTGTTGTGGGTTTTTGATATTTCACCTATGCGTGCCGCCGTTGCCGGAGAGATGGCATTGACGAGACTCGACTTTCCTACACCCGAGTTTCCGGCAAGCAGAGATATTTTTCCATCGACAATCTCCTTGAGTTCGTCTATGCCTGCGCCTGTCGTTGCCGATGCACGCACACAGCGGTAGCCTATTCTGCCGTAGAGGGCTATGAGACTCTCCATTGTCTGCAGCTCGTCGGGAGTGTAGAGATCCGCCTTGTTGAATACCAGCACAACAGGCACTCTGTATGCCTCAGCAGAGGCAAGGAAACGGTCGATGAAGGTGGTGGAGGTTACGGGGTAGTTGATGGTTACCACAAGCAGGCATATATCGACATTGGCTGCCAATATATGCGACTGCTTGGATAGATTTGACGCCTTGCGTACTATGTAGTTGCGACGGGGGAGAATGTCGCTGATGAATGCAGTGTTGTCCTCACGCATGGATATTGTTACGCGGTCGCCCACTGCCACGGGGTTGGTGCTCTTGATGTCCTTGAGACGGAAATTGCCCTTTATACGGCATTCCACTATTCCGTCATCGGTCTTTACGGTGTATATGTTACCGGTGTTCTTTATTACTAATCCCTGCACGCTCGGTGTCTGTTTTTGATTCTTGGAAACGACTATACTGTCATGATCTCTTTCTCCTTGGCGGCAAAGAGCTCTTCTGTCTTTTTGATGTATTTGTCGTGGATGCGCTGCAAGCTCTCCTCGCCGTCCTTCTCCATATCCTCGGGAAGTCCGTCCTTGATGGCTTTCTTCAGAGTGTCGATGCCGTCGCGACGGGCGTTGCGGATGCTTATCTTGGCAGTCTCCATCTCTTTGGCACACTGCTTAACCAGCTGCTGACGACGCTCACCGGTCAAAGGGGGAATGGCAAGAATGATTACCTCTCCGTTGTTGGCGGGCATGATGCCTACGGGAGAGTCGATGATTGCCTTCTCAATGGCATGGAACATACCCTTGTCCCACGGCTTGATGGATATTGTTCTGAGGTCGGGGGTGGTGATGGTTGCCACGTTGTTCAGAGGAACCTCCGAACCGTAGGAATTTACACGTACACAGTCGAGTATGTGCACATTGGCTTTACCGGCGCGGATGTGGGAAAACTCCTCTTCGAGGTGCATTACTGCCATCTCCATCATCTCTTCGCAGTCATTCAAACAAGCTTTTACGTCTAACATGATATTTTGCTTTAAGTTTTACATTTCGATAATCCACCGGGCATCGCGTCCGACGATTTTTACAAAAATAGAGATTATACAGAAACCTACACCGCTTTTTACAAATTTTAACAACTAAAAAGAATAGAAAACCGTTTTTGAAACCCTCAATTTATAAACAACATGCCTGCACGAAAAGCCTGCAGACAAAAAAGGGGCGGAAACAACGGAAACGCGGTCTCTTTCCCCACTTTTTTAACAGTTTTATTTTCAGTAAAATAGAGAGAAAAATCCACTGTCAACAATCTGTTGAAAACTTTAAAAGAAAAATATTTGCCATTTATGGTGGGGAATTGTGGGGAATTTTGTAATTTTGAAGCGAATATGCTAATTTCGGGTAGATAGACTATGCGTTTCATAGGCAACATAGAAGCAAAGACTGACAGCAAGGGGCGAGTATTCGTCCCCGCAACTTTCAGACGCATACTCCGCGAAAACGGGGTAGAGAGGCTGATTATGCGCAAGGACATATTCCACAAATGTCTTGTCCTCTACCCCGAAGAGACCTGGAACAGACGGCTCGACGCACTGCAGGAACGACTCAACGTATGGGACAGAGAACAGCAGAACCTCATGCGCACTTTCGTGTCGAAAGCAGAGGAGGTGTCGCTCGACAGCAACGGCAGAATACTGATACCCAAACGATACATGGAGCTTGCCGGCATAAAGCAAGAGGTAAGTTTCATAGGCATGAATGATGCCATAGAAATTTGGGCGGCAGACAAGTTCGAAGAGAACCTGATGGATGCAGAGACATTCGGCATAGAAATTGAAAAAATAATGTCCGGCGGACAAAAGAACGAGAACAACAATGAGTGAAGAGACTACATACCACACCCCGGTGATGCTCGCTGAAAGCGTCGACAAGATGCAGGCCGAAGGAAACACCCTTTGCGCCGACCTCACCTTCGGCGGAGGAGGTCATACACGCGAAATACTCTCGCGCATGGGCGAGGGAGGCAGACTGTTCGGATTTGACCAGGACGAGGATGCCGAGAAGAATACACCCGACGACCCCCGCTTCACATTCGTGCGAAGCAACTTCAGATACCTGCGCAACTTCATGCGTTACTACGGTGTGGAGGGACTCGATGCCATACTTGCCGACCTGGGAGTATCGGGACACCACTTCGACGACGAGACACGCGGATTCTCGTTCCGTTTTGATGCCGACCTCGACATGCGCATGAACAAACGCGGCGGAGATACTGCCGCCGACCTGCTCAACACCGCACCGGAAGAAAAGCTCGCAGAGATATTCAAGCTCTACGGAGAACTCAACTGCAGCCGCAAACTCGCTTCGGCAATAGTGAAGAGAAGAGCCACAAAGCCATACAGACGTGTAAACGACCTGATAGAGACCGCCAAACCTTTCTGCCCTCCCCAACGCGAGAAGAAAGAGATGGCAAAGGTATTCCAGGCACTGCGCATAGAGATAAACCACGAAATGGAGAGCCTCAAGGAGATGCTGCAACAGTGCAAGGAGGTGCTAAAACCCGGCGGCAGGTTAGTGGTAATAACATACCACTCGATAGAAGACCGCATGGTGAAGAACTTTATGAAGAGCGGCAACATCGAAGGCAAGATAGAGCAGGACTTCTTCGGACGCAGCACATCGCCCTTCGACACCGGGAAGATAATGACACCCACAGACGAAGAGCTCGAACGCAATCCCCGTTCGCGCAGCGCCAAACTCAGAGTAGCAACAAAGAAAACAGAGACAACAGCATGACGACTAACGAAAATAGCCCGAAGAACAGCGCAACACCCCGAAAGGCAAAAGAGGGAATATTTGCCAAGATATTCAACGGCAAGCACCTCATGGACGAAAGGATAACAAACAACGCCGGACTGTTCATTCTGATAATCATATATATGTTGCTGTACGTCGGGAACAGATATGTATTCCAACAGGAGCTACACACGATAGCAAACCTGAAGACAGAAGTAACGACACTGAAATACGATGTGCTCGACAAACAGAGCGAACTGTCGGAAAAAGGACGGCAATCGCACATCGAAAAATATATAAAAGAGAACAACAGCGAATTGAGAATAGCCACACAGCCACCATACGTGATAAAATAGACTGAGAATGTTCAAAGACAGAGACGAAATAAAGACACGCTACATGACCATGATAATCTGCGGATTCCTTCCGTGGGCAATATGCATAGTCGCTATGGCGACCATACTCATGACCATCGACCGTGGCAGATGGATGAAAGAAAAGAGCAAGCAGGTGAAGGTGAATCTTCCTGTTACCCCCCAGCGCGGCAACATACTCAGCGACAAAGGCGAACTGCTCGTAAGCAGTCTGCCCCAATACACCCCATTCATAGAATTCGTATACATCGACAGAATAAGCAAAAAGACCGAGATAGAAGTAAACGCAAAAAGAGACTCCATCTGGAAGGCAGACATAGACACCCTATGCAGGGAGCTCAACCAGTTCTGCCCCATATGGAGTGTGCAGAAATACAAGAGCCATCTTCTCGAAGGAAAAGCAAAAAAATCGAGATACCACAAACTGCTTCCACGCAAAGTTTCATATGCTCAATACAAGGAACTGAAAAAATTCCATATCCTGCGACACCGTACAGCATACAGCGGATTGGGCTCAGGCAAGGATACCATACGCAAAAAGCCTTTCGGCTCACTTGCCGAACACACCCTCGGAAAGTTCAACAGCGAAAAGGATTCGGCATACCGCGGACTGGAACTTAAATACGACTCTATCCTGCGCGGCGCCCCCGGCATAAAGCACAGGACCATGATAAACAGGAAAAACATCGACATAATCGATGTGCCTGCCATAAACGGTTCGGATATACAGACAACACTGAATGTGGAGATGCAGGACATCTGCGAGACAGCCCTGCTCAACGAACTGATAAAAGTAAACGGAATATCGGGACGCGTGATACTGATGGAGGTAGAGACAGGAGACATAAAATCCATAGTCAACCTCTCGCGCATAGGAGAAGGAGCATACAAAGAGATGGAGAGCTTCGTGTACGAGAGAAGCAACCCCGGCTCCATCTTCAAGCCCATCGCCCTTGCCGCAGCGTTGGAAGACAAGCTGATAACCCCATACGACTCTGTACCCCACCACAACAAATCACACGTTTTCTATGGCGGCAAAAGAATAAGCGACACCGGAAGCTACAGCAACGGAACAGACAAATACAGCGTCATAGAGGTTATGGAACAGTCCTCCAACATCGGTATGGGAGAGATTATCAACCGTGGCTACAAGAAGAACCCGCAGAAATTTGTCGACCGCCTAAAGGCAATGGGTGTGGACGACAAGTACGACATACTGCTCGGTGCACGCAAGCCATACATAAAGACACCAAAGGAGAAAGGCTGGTCGCTGATGGACCTCGTCTCCATGTCCTACGGCTACGTGGTAGAGAGCACCCCGCTGAATATGGTAACATTCTACAACACCATAGCCAACGATGGCAAGCAGATGAAACCCAGAATAGTAAAGAACATAATAAAGGATGGTGAAGTAGTACATGAATTCGAGCCCGAAGTTCTGAGAGAACAAGCGCTGTCAGAACAGACTGTCAAAGACCTGAAGATGATACTCTTCGAAGTGGTCAACGACAAGAACGGTACCGGCAAGAAAGTGAAGAGCGACAAATTCCAGATAGCCGGCAAGACCGGAACCGCCCGAAGAGTGAAACCGGGATTCGGATACAACTACTCCCCCATGGAGTACCTGCTCAGCTTCTGCGGATACTTCCCCGCTGACAAGCCGCAATACACCTGCATAGTGCAGATAATAAAGGCGGGACCCGGCAGCGGTGGCGGAATGTCGGGACTTGTATTCAAGGAGATTGCCGAGAGAGTGATGGCAAAGAGTCTCAGACTCCCCCTCAACGCTGCAACGGACACCATCAACGACCACACTCCACCTGCAAAGACAGGCAACCTGACAGCTGCAAGTTATCTGCTCGATGAACTCGACATAGAGACAGCCAACGAGATAAGGGATGCCGGAGAGGAATACATCTGGGGAAGAGTGCGCAAAGAGGGCAATAAGTTGAGCTACGAACCACGCGACATCAGAGAAGGTATCGTCCCCGATGTTAGAGGAATGGGTGCCAAAGATGCAATATACCTTTTAAAAAAGGCGGGGCTCAACACACGTCTCAGCGGATATGGCAAAGTAACCCAGCAGACAATTCCCCCGGGACAGAAAGCAAGTAAAGGCAGCTACATACATATTACACTAACCCCGTAAAACCCAACAGCCATGCAACTGAACAAAATAACAAGAGAGATACAATCCATACACACAATACTTCCCAAGAACGAATCGGAGATAACCGGCGTGAACATCGACTCGAGACTGGTTGCGCCGGGCGACATCTTCATCGCGATGCGTGGCACGCAGGTCGACGGACACAAATATATCGCAGCTGCCGAAGAGAAGGGAGCCGCTGCAATAGTATGCGAGGCGCTCCCCGAGCTGATAAATCCCAACGTGGCATATATAAAGGTAGCCGACAGTCAGGCTGTGGCAGGAAAAATTGCAACGACCTTCTACGGCAACCCCACAGAAAGGCTTAAACTTGTGGGAGTGACAGGCACCAACGGCAAGACAACCATTGCTACCCTGCTCTACGAACTCTTCCGCAGCATGGGACACAAATGCGGACTGCTCTCCACCGTATGCAACTACATCGACGGCGAGGCATACCCCTCTACACACACAACCCCCGATGTGGTATCCCTGAACCGACTGCTCGGAAAGATGGCAGACGAAGGATGCGAATATGTATTCATGGAGGTGAGTTCACACTCCTTAGCGCAGGAACGGGTTGGCGGATTGCGTTTCGCAGGAGGTATTTTCACCAACCTCACACGCGACCACATAGACTTCCACAACACAATGGAAGAGTACCTCAGATGCAAGAAGAGTTTCTTCGACCATCTGCCCTCGGATGCCTTTGCCATCACCAACCTCGACGACAAGAACGGACCTGTCATGGTGCAGAACACACGCGCCGACATAAAGAAGTATTCGGCACGCACACTCGGCGACTACAAAGGACGCATCATTGAGACACACCTCGACGGTATGCTGCTCGAATTCAACCGCATAGAGTTCACAACACACCTCACAGGACGCTTTAATGTAAGTAATCTGCTCGCAATATTCGCCACAGCCGTAGAACTCGGCAAAGAGCCGCAGGAGGTGTTGCGCATACTCAGCAGCCTGAAGCCGGTATCGGGCCGTTTCGAGACCATCCACAGCAAGGAGGGCTACTCGGCAATAGTCGACTATGCCCACACCCCCGATGCCATAAAGAATGTACTCAGCACCGTAAACGAAGTGCTGCGCGGCAATGGCAACATTATAACAGTGGTAGGCGCAGGCGGCAACCGCGACAAAGGCAAACGCCCCATCATGGCACAGGAGGCTGTGAAGGCAAGCGACAGGGTAATCATAACCTCGGACAACCCCCGCTTCGAAGAGCCGCAGGATATTATCAACGATATGCTCGCAGGACTCAACGACGAACAGCGCCGCAAGGTAATAAGCATCGTCGACCGCAAAGAGGCCATTAAGACAGCCTGCGCCCTCGCCACCAAAGGCGATGTTATAGTAATCGCAGGTAAAGGACACGAAGACTATCAGGAAATAAAAGGAGTGAAACACCACTTCGACGACAAGGAGACAGTAAGAGAAATATTCAACAACCAATAAAAGAAACGACGCACCATGCTCAACTATATATTCCAACTGATGCAGGAGTACAGCATACCCGGATGGCGACTCTTCGGGTACACCTCTTTCCGTGCCCTGCTTGCCATAGTACTCGCCCTGCTCATCTCCTCGATATTCGGAGAGTACTTCATACGCTACTTCAAGAAGAAACAGATAACAGAGACACTGCGCGACGTCGACAAGAACAATCTGAAAGTCGGTGTCCCCACTATGGGCGGACTCATAATCATCGTATCCATCCTCATACCCTGTCTGCTCATTGGTCATTTGGGCAACGTATATATGCTGTTGCTCATCATCACCACAGTGTGGTTGGGAGTATTAGGATTCGCCGATGACTACATAAAGACATTCAAGAAGAACAAGGATGGCATACCCGGCAAAGTGAAGGTTGTGGCGCAGGTAGGTCTCGGCCTGCTCATAGGACTCACCCTCTACCTGAGCCCACAGGCTGTGATGCGCGAGAATATCACCGTAACCAATGCCGGCAATCAGATAGAGGTGCAGCACGAGCAGAAGGCCGAGAAACTGACAAAGACAACAATACCTTTTATAAAGAGCCACAACTTCGACTATGGCGAGATAATGTCGTTCTGCGGGAAATACTCACGCGCGGCAGGATGGGTGCTCTTTGTGATAGTGACCATATTCATTGTAACCGCCGTATCCAACGGCGCCAACCTCAACGACGGCATGGACGGCATGCTGGCAGGAAATGCAGCCATAATAGGTGTCACGCTCGGCATACTCGCATATGTGTCGAGCCATGTGAATATGGCAGAATATCTGAACATAATGTTCCTCCCCGGTAGCGAGGAGGTGGTAATATTCGTGTGTGCATTTGTGGGAGCACTCATAGGTTTCCTATGGTACAACGCTTTTCCTGCCCAGGTATTCATGGGCGACACCGGCAGCCTCACAATCGGCGGAATAATAGCAGTTATAGCCATACTGCTGCACAAGGAGATACTGCTTGTGCTGCTGTGCGGAATATTCGTAGCGGAGAACCTGTCTGTAATAATGCAGGTTGCCTACTTCAAGCAGGGCAAGAAGAGAGGCATACGACAAAGGATATTCAAATGCACCCCCCTGCATCACCACTACACGATAAGCGATGAAAGACTCGACAAAGAGAGTACATATCTGATAAGAAAACCCCTGAAGCCCATGCACGAGGCAAAGGTAACAGTACGCTTCTGGATTGTGACCATAGTGCTTGCGGCGATAACAATAATGACCCTCAAGGTAAGATAATATGGAAAAAAGAATAGTCATACTCGGCGCCGGAGAGAGCGGCACCGGAGCAGCCATACTCGCAAAGAAATTGGGATTTGATGTCTTTGTATCGGACTTCGGCAAAATAGCCGACCGCTACAAAGAGCAGCTCGACAGCCGCGATATACCCTGGGAAGAGAAACAGCACACAGAGGATAAAATTCTCTCGGCGCAGGAGATAATAAAAAGCCCCGGCATCCCCGAAGATGCACCCATGATAGTGAAGGCAAAAGAGGCAGGCATCCCCATAATCTCAGAGATAGAATTTGCCGGACGCTACACAAATGCCAAGATGGTGTGCATCACGGGCAGCAACGGCAAGACCACCACAACCTCGCTGATATACCACATATTCCGCGAGGCCGGACTCAACGTAGGTCTTGCCGGCAACATTGGCAAGAGCCTTGCCCTGCAGGTGGCAGAGGAGGACAAGGACTACTACATTGTGGAGCTCAGCAGTTTCCAGCTCGACAACATGTACGAATTCCGCGTAAACGTAGCTGTGCTTATGAACATTACCCCCGACCACATGGACCGCTACGAATACAAGATGCAGAACTACGTGGATGCCAAATTCCGCATTCTGCAGAACCAACAGCCCGAGGACGCCTTCATCTATTGGAGCGACGACCCCATAATAACCCGCGAACTCGAAAAGTACAAACATGGAAAACTCTACCCCTTTGCCGAAGGAAAGCGCGAAGGTCTTGCTGCATACACCGAAGACGAAAAGATAATCTTTACCGAACCTACCCCCTTCAACATGGAGCAGGAAGAGCTTGCACTCACCGGCAAACACAACCTCTACAACTCCATGGCGGCAGGTATATCGGCAAACGTGGCAGGTATACGCAAAAGCACCATCAAGGAGGCACTCAGAAGCTTCACGGGTGTAGAACACAGACTCGAAAAAGTAGCCGAAATAGAGGGCGTTGAATACATAAACGACTCCAAAGCCACCAATGTAAACAGTTGCTGGTATGCACTGCAGAGCATGAAAAGAAAGACCATACTCATACTCGGCGGCAAAGACAAAGGCAACGACTACAGCGAGATATCCGAACTTGTAAAGGAGAAATGCTGCGGACTTGTCTTCCTCGGTGCAGACAACAGCAAACTGCATGCTTTCTTCGACGGCTACGGCATGCCAACAGCCGATGTAGACTCAATGCACGACTGTGTGGAGGCTGCAAGCAGAATGGCAAAAGAGGGAGAGACTGTACTCCTGAGCCCCTGCTGCGCCAGCTTCGACCTCTTCAAAAGCTACGAGGACAGAGGCGAGCAGTTCAAGCAAGAGGTACTGAAACTAAACGAAAAGTAAAACAAAATGGGCAAGAGCTTAATAAAAAAGATATTCAAGGGCGACACTGTTACGTGGATGATATTTGCCGTGCTCTGCGCAATATCTCTTGTTGAGGTATTCAGCGCAACAAGCCGCCTCACCCCCAAATACATCAGCCTGTGGGGACCCATAATGGGACATGCCAAATTCCTGTTATTGGGCATCTTTGCTGCATGGGCAGTGCACAATATGCCGATGGTGTGGTTCAAAAAGGCTACACCGTACATATATATTTTATTTACTGCGTTGCTCATATACGGAACATTCTTCGGAGAAGAGAAGAACGATGCCACCCGCTGGATAAAAATAGCAGGCTACAGCATACAACCGTCGGAGTTTGCAAAGATAGGACTTCTGATGCTTGTATCCAGATTCATCGCCGATTGGCAGGAAGAGAGGGAAACCGCAGTGAAGACACTGAGAAATATTGTGATTGCGACATTGGGTGTCTGCGGATTCATTGTAACGAACAACCTTTCCACGACACTTATTATACTCTTCACAATATACCTCATGCTACTGCTGGCAAAGCTTCCGGGCAAACTGATGGCAAAATTCACATTGGTCTGTGCAATTCTTGCAATCACCGGTGCAACGACAATAGTAATGATACCTGCTGAAATGGTAAAAGATACACCTGTCGACCGAATAATAACATGGCAGAACCGAATAAAATCCTTCCTGCCCTCTGACGATAAAAAAGAAAAGAAAAACGACGACGGCAAAGATGACCAACGCAACTATGCCAACATAGCAATTGCCTCAAGTGGCATTATCTTTGGCAAGGGTCCCGGAAACTCGGAGCAGCGCGAATATCTGCCCGAAGCCTACTCCGACCTTATTTATGCCATAATAATAGAAGAGTGGGGACTAATAATTGGATGTATAGGACTGATAGTACTCTACCTGACACTGATGTTCCATACGGGGCAGATAGCGAAGAGTTGCGACGACCCATTTGCAGCCTATCTGATAATGGGAGCCGCGCTTATCATTGGCATGCAGGCAATGATACATATGTCCATCTCCACCGGACTCTTCCCCATAAGCGGTCAACCGTTGCCGCTCGTGAGCCGTGGCGGTACATCGTTGCTCGCCAACAGCATATACATAGGAATGATACTCAGTGTCAGCAGATATGCAGGCAAACTCAAAGCAGATAAAGAAAAAGAGAGAAACAGCACCCATCAAAACAACGACAACAATGAGTAAGAACTACCGGATAATAATAAGCGGAGGCGGCACAGGCGGACACATCTTCCCCGCCCTCTCCATAGCCGATGCCATAAAGAGCAAATACCCCGACGCAGAGATACTCTTTGTCGGAGCTGAGAACCGCATGGAGATGCAGCGTGTCCCCGAAGCCGGGTACCCCATAGTAGGTCTGCCGGTGATGGGGTTTGACCGCAGCAACCCGCTGCGCAACATTAAAGTGCTGTGGAAACTCTTCATCAGCCGCATAAGGGCAAAGAAGATTATAAAGGAGTTTGCTCCCCAGGTTGCAGTGGGTGTAGGCGGATACGCCAGCGGTCCTATCCTGAATATTGCAGCAAAGATGGAGATCCCCACACTGATACAGGAACAGAACTCCTATGCGGGAGTAACCAACAAACTGCTTGCCAAGAAAGCCAAAATGATATGCGT
Source organism: Bacteroidaceae bacterium (assembly GCA_045578665.1). Classification (GTDB taxonomy): domain Bacteria; phylum Bacteroidota; class Bacteroidia; order Bacteroidales; family Bacteroidaceae; genus HGM04593. The sequence continues at coordinate 13,806 of JAZNKR010000179.1, forward strand.
GGCATACGAAGGTATGGAGCGTTTCTTCCCGCACGAGAAGCTGAAACTCACCGGCAATCCTGTGCGCAACACCCTTCTCAGCAAGCAAGGCAGCCGCGAGGAGTGTGCCGCAGCCATGAACCTCGACCCTGCAAAGAAGTGCATACTGCTTGTAGGCGGCAGCCTCGGCGCACGCACCATGAATGAAAGCATGATGCACTCGATAGAGACCATAAATGCAAACCCGGACATACAATTCGTATGGCAGACAGGCAAATACTACTACAACGAAATTAAAGAACGGGTTGAGAAAACCGGTAAGCCGGCAAACCTCACAATAACCGATTTTGTTTCGGATATGGCATCGGCATTAGGAATTGCCGACCTTGTAATCTCAAGGGCTGGAGCCGGCTCAATATCGGAATTCGCCTTGCTGGGCAAAGCCGTAATACTTGTCCCCTCGCCCAATGTAGCCGAAGACCACCAGACAAAGAATGCATTGGCACTTGTAGAAAAGGAGGCGGCAATACTCATACGCGACAGCGAAGCGAAAGAGAAACTTGTGGATAGAGCAATAGCCACTGTCCTCGACGACGAGAAACTTGCAACGCTCGGCACCAACATAAAAAAAATGGCAAAGCCCAAAGCAGCAGAAGAGATTGCCGAAGAGGTGATACTGCTTGCCGAAGCATATGCCGAAAAAGAGACAAGACGCAAAAACGAAAATCTGAAATGATGAAACTGAAAGATATAAAGAACATATACTTCCTCGGCGCCGGCGGCATAGGCATGAGCGCTCTTGTACGCTACTTCCTCAGCGAAGGTAAAGAGGTGGCAGGATACGACCGTACACCTACTCCACTCACACAAAAGCTCATAGAGGAGGGAGCCATGCTTCATTTCGAAGACGAGCCAAAAAACATTCCCGCAGGTTTTCTCGACAAAGAGACAACCCTTGTCATATACACCCCTGCCATTCCTCAGGACCATAAAGAGCTGCAATACCTCCGTGAACATGGCTACACCATAAAGAAGCGTGCAGAAGTACTCGGTCTCATCACCCGCGACAAACGCGGACTCTGCATAGCAGGCACACACGGCAAGACCTCGACATCGACCATGACAGCCCACCTGCTGCACAACTCCCATGTAGACTGTGCGGCCTTCCTCGGCGGCATATCCAAGAACTATCACAGCAATCTCATCCTCAGCGACAAGAGCGACCTTGTGGTAATCGAAGCCGACGAATACGACCGTTCCTTCCTGCAGCTCACACCCTATATTGCCCTCATTACCTCTGCCGATGCCGACCACCTCGACATCTACGGAACAAAAGAGAACTACCTCGAGAGCTTTGCCCTCTTCACCGAACTCATACGCGAAGAGGGCTACATGATAATACACGAAGGACTCGAAGTGAAGCCACGTCCCAAAGAGGGTGTAACCTGCTATACCTACGGACGCGAAAGCGGCGATTTCCATGCCGAGAACATACGCATAGGTGGCGGCCGCATCATCATCGACTACGTATCACCTTTCGGCAGAATAGTGGATGTGGAGCTCGGAGTACCCGTCAGCATCAATATAGAAAACGGGGTAGCCGCAATGGCTGTAGCCCAACTGAGCGGTGCCGACGACGAAGAGATAAAAGCAGCAATGGCTACATTCAGCGGTGTGGAACGCCGCTTCGACTTCAGACTGAAAGAGGAGGATATTGTGCTTCTGAGCGACTATGCCCACCACCCCGACGAAATAAAGGCATGCGCCCGCTCCATGAAAGAGCTCTACAGCGACAGGAAGATAACGGCAATGTTCCAGCCCCACCTCTACAGCCGCACCAATGACTTCTACAAGGAGTTTGCCGAGGCTCTGTCGCTCTTCGACGAAGTGATACTGCTCGACATATACCCCGCACGCGAACTGCCCATTCCCGGAGTAACAAGCGCACTTATATACGACAACATCACCAACGGAGTAGAAAAGAGCCAATGCAAACGTGCCGATGCTGTAGAATACATCAAAGAGAGAAGAAATGAATTCGAAGTGCTTATATGTCTCGGCGCAGGAGACCTCGAAAACGATGTGCCACAAATAGCCGAAATACTGAAAGTAAGAGACAAATAAACGATAAGATAAGAATGTTCAAGAAGATTGTCATAATAACCGTCACCGTAGCAGCCGCAGCCTACCTGTTGCTCGCTGTTTTCTATCTGAACGCTTCGCCACCATCCCCCAAATGCCAGGGGCTCGTAATAGAGATAAGCGACAACGGCTACGAGGTGCTGAGCGAGAAGAACATCGAACAGCAGCTGCAACGCAAAGGATTCCGGTTCAAGGATGTCCCTATGGAGAAAATCAGCAGCATAGAGATAGAAAAAGCACTGAGGGAGCTGTCGGTAATAGATGAATGCGAATGCTACAAGACCCACAGGGACAAAGTAGCAATAAGAATAAGCTGCAAAGAGCCGATACTGCACGTATTTGACCAGACGGGCGAATACTACCTCGACAATAACGGTTCCAAGATAAAGAGCATAGAATCGGCAATATACCTCCCCATTGCAAGCGGAGAGATAAAGAACAAGGAGTGTATCGACGGGCTTGTAAAAATGGCACTCTTCCTGCAGGATAACCGTTTCTGGCGCGAACAGACCGAACAGATACACATAAACCAGAGGCAAGAATTTATATTGGTTCCCCGAATAGGCAACCACCTGATAGAACTCGGCAAAGCCGAGAATATAGAAGAGAAACTCGCCAAGCTTGAAGAGTTCTACGAAAAAGGACTCAACAAGATAGGCTGGAACAAATACAACAGATTGAATATAGAGTTTGACAAACAGGTCATCTGCACCAAGAAAGAATAGAAAGGTAGAGAGAATATGGCAACAAAAGAATATATAGTAGCACTGGAAATAGGCACCTCGAAGATACAAGGCGCTGTAGGCATCAACGGCTACGACGGCACCACAATAATAGCATATGCCCAAGAATCCGTGGACGGATTCATATCAAAAGGTGTAGTACGCAACATCGACGAGACCGGCCGATGTATCACCAACGTAATCAACAAACTCGAAGAGCAGTTAGGAGGGACAACCATTGAAAAAGCCTACATATCAATCAACGGTCTCTCACTGAAATCAGTAAAGACAAGCGTAGTAACCGAATTTCCGGAATACACCAAGATTACGCCATACATAATAGAGCAGATGGCTTTGGAGAACGACGAATCTGCCAACATCCCTGCCGAGTATCAAAGGATACAGGTAATCACCCAGGAATACAAACTCGGTGGTGATCCGTGTCTCAAGCCCGTAGGAATGAGCGTCAACCGCATCGAAGGCAACTATATAAACATTGTTATAAAGAGCCAATTCATGCGCCAGCTCGAAGAGAGCCTCAATATTGCCAAAGTTGAGATTGCCGACAGTTTCACAGCAGCCAAGATAAATGCCGAGGAACTGCTCAGCGACGGCGAAAAACGCGACGGATGCGCCCTTGTGGATATAGGAGCCGAAACAACCACTGTAACACTATACAGCAACGGCATACTCAGAAGCCTGTGTGTGCTCCCCATAGGCAGCGCCAACATCACACGCGACCTTGCAGCCGAGCACATTTCGTACGAAGATGCCGAGACTTTGAAGAAACATATAGGCTACAACTGCGACAACATTGACAGCTGCATCAAAAAAGAGCTTCGCGACAACATCATCAGCGCACGAATGGCAGAAATATTGCAGAATGTAAACCACCGCATCAAACACTCTAACGAAAAAATAGTGTATGCAGTCTTTACAGGTGGCGGCTCGTGCCTGAGAAACATAGACAGGCTTATAGCAGAAAACCTCCCCGGTATAAGAATGCGTCTTGCCTCGAATCCTCTTGCAGAATTCTGCATAAACAACGAACACAAGCACAAGAGCGAAATAAGCGCAATCCTTTTGGGTCTCATAAAAAACGGCAAAGAAAACTGCTGCTACGAACAGGAATATTCGGCGAAAGGGATGCAGGATATCTTCCGCAAAGAGAAGTTCGAGACTCCCGTACCAAACACTCAAAACAAACACAAAGGAGCGGGGAATAGGGAAATAGAAGATGATCCCATTACTCCATTGATTCCAAAAGAGAAAGAAATAGAGATAGAAGAAGAGGAACAGGGAACTAAGGAGGAGCAACAGGAAACGAAAGAGGAAACGAAAAAGGAAACGAAAGAGGAGGCACAAGAGACATCCACAGACAAAAAGAAAAAGAAACGCTCAAGGACAGGTATCAAGATGAAGTTGTTCTTCAAGAAATGCGGCAAAGGGGTTAACAAGACCATCAACGGTATTTTGAACGGTACCATGACATACGTAGACAATGCCACAAAGACAGAAGACGACGTAAACTTCGACGACACCACACCCGCAGAGAAAAAATAACAACACAACAGAAACAACCATGAACGAAGAAGATACACTCAAATTCCAACAACCATCCAATGCACCCCGCATCATCAAGGTAATAGGAGTAGGCGGTGGAGGCGGCAATGCCGTACAGAATATGTATCACGAAAAGATACACAACGTATCCTTTGTAATATGCAATACCGACTCACAGGCTCTTGAGGGCTCTCCCATCCCCATAAAAGTGCAGCTCGGCGAAGGTCTCGGTGCCGGCAACGACCCCGAAGTGGCACGCAAAGCTGCTGAAGAGAGCCGCGAAAATATTGCTAAACTCTTCAACGACGGCACAAAAATGGTCTTCATCACAGCCGGTATGGGCGGAGGAACAGGTACCGGAGCTGCCCCTGTAGTTGCAGAAATAGCTAAAGAGCTCGGCATACTTACCGTGGGAATCGTAACAATTCCCTTCAGATTCGAGATGAGCAACAAAATACATCAGGCACTGAAAGGAGTTGTGGAGATTGCCAAACACGTAGACGCGCTTTTGGTGATAAACAACCAGCGCCTGCTCGAAATATACCCTGAACTCGACATAAAGACGGGATTCAAGAAGGTAGACGAAGTGCTCACCACAGCCACAAAGAGCATAGCCGAGATCATCACCATACACGGCATAATAAACCTCGACTTCAAAGATGTGGAAAAGGTGCTCAAGGATGGAGGCGTTGCAATAATGAGCAACGGCACCGACAAAGGCGAACAACGCCTTGCCGGAGCCTTTGACAAGGCACTCCACTCGCCTCTGCTGAACAACAACAACATCTACGACTCGAAAAAGATTCTCTTCAACATCTACCACAACCCCGAATTCAGTCTGAAGATGGGAGAGATGGAGTGGGTTACCAACTTCATGAAGAGATTCAAGGATGGAGATATAGAGGTGATATGGGGTATGAGCGAGGACAATACTCTGAAAGAAGGAGAAGTGAAGGTAACGGTACTTGCTACCGGATTCGGCATGCACAACATCCCCGAGATGCGTCCTCTGCTCGACGAAGAGGAGAGAGAAAAGGAGGTTGAAAAGCAGAATCTGCAGAATATGATGAACAACTTCTACAAGGAAGAATTCAAGGTATACATATTCGAAGATGCTGATCTCGACAACGAAGAACTTATATCGTATATCGATAGCTCTCCCACCCACAAACGAATGTCGCGGGATATGCAGAACATGAAGAACATATCACAGGCACAAGCACAGGAGGCTGAAAGTATTTGAGGGAGATTACCACCCTTAAGAACAGTTATATGACAATGAGACTGCATCCACGATACCGCAAAAGATGCAGTCTCGTTTCATAAGCAAAAATCATTCGCCACAAAAAGTACCCAACACAACCACTCCGGAACAATAAATGAAAACCATCGCCACAACCATAATGGTGCTGCTTGCACACTTCGCAGCACAAGCACAGGATATTGCCACAGCAATGGATTCGCTTCTGCGCGACAAACTGTTCAACGGCAGCGACGTATCTGTAGCCATATACGATCTCGACGACAACAGAGAGATATACAGCCACAGAAGCGGAAAGATGTGCCGTCCTGCATCTGTGCTCAAAGTGCTGACTGCGTGCGTAGCCCTCGAAAGACTCGGCATAGACCACACCATAAACACCACCCTCGGCAGCAAAGGAAGCAATCTCTACCTCTATGGAGAGACAGACCCACTCTTCTCGGAAGCCGATCTCGATGCCATGGCAGCCTCCCTTCCCGAAGGTGCAACAATAGACACCCTCTTTGCCGACTGCAGTTTCAAGGACTCCATCTACTGGGGACCTGGCTGGTCGTGGGACGACACACCATGGGAGTTCCAGCCCTACATATCGTCCCTGATGCTCAACGGCGGCTGCGTGGATGTGAGTGTAAGACCCACAACCAAAGGACAAGCACCCGACGTCACCTGCACTCCACAATCGGCATACTACACCGTAGTGAACGAATCCGTATGCAACGATGCCTCCAAAGGCAAACTGACCATAATGCGCGACTGGCTGGAGAACTCCAACATCATAAGAATACGGGGCAACTGCACAGGCGCCACTGGCGAAAGGATGAATCTTTTCCGATCAGAGGATTACTTCATCACCACCCTGCTCGAGAAACTATCCTCACGCGGCATAAAAGTGCTCTCAACGGCACGCGGCACCCTTCCCAGCACCACAGATACACTCTACATAAAAAAACGCCCCATAACGGACGTGATAAAAGAGGCGCTCGAAGAGAGCAACAACCTATGCGCCGAAGCACTCCTGTACCATCTTGGGGCACTATACGGACATCGTCCCATTACACACAAGGACGGAGTGAACATTATAAAAGGCTTCCTCGACTACAAACTGAACATTACCGACGAATATGAAATTGCCGACGGGTCGGGACTCTCTCCCTATACCTACATTTCGGCAGACATGATGCTACAGACACTCAGATACACATACAACAATAAATTGATATTCAGTACAATAGAACAAAATCTACCACTTTCGGGCTGGACAGGAACGCTGAAAGGCAGAATGGCAGGCACGGTGGCAGAACGCAAGATACGTGCAAAAACCGGCACCGTAAGCGGTATATGCACCCTTGCAGGATACGCAAAAGCAGGTAACAGGCACACCCTTGCCTTTGTAATCTTCAATCAAGGAGTAATGAAACCCAAACTTGCACGACGTTGGCAAAACAAAGTATGCGAACTGTTGTGCAGATAATGTGTAGATAATGTGCAGATAAATATAGAGACAACCATTATGAAAGCAATGATTTTCGCAGCCGGTCTCGGTACACGCCTAAAACCGCTGACCGACACACTTCCCAAAGCTCTTGTCCCGGTATGTGGCAAGCCGCTTCTCGAACATGTTACGCGCAAGATAAACGCGGCAGGCATAGACGACATTGTTGTGAACATCCACTACTTTGCCGACAAGATTGAAGCATGGATAGAAGAACAGGATTGGATAAGCACAGACGTAAAGGCGGTGGGAAAGACCCATTTTGCCATAAGCGACGAACGCGCCAGCCTGCTCGAAACAGGCGGAGCCGTACTGCATGCCCGCCACCATCTCGAGAATTGCGGAAGATTCCTTATACACAACGTGGACATACTATCGGACTGCGACATACAGCAATTCGTCGCACGTTCACAAGAGGATGCCCTTGCCACACTGCTTGTCAGCAACCGCAAGACAACACGCTTCCTGCTGTTCGACCCCAAAGATATGCGTCTCGTCGGATGGATGAATACCGACACTGGCGACCACCACACAATTTCCCCCGACATTGTTCCGGCCGAATGTCGCGCCCTCGCATTCTCGGGCATACACATGATGAGCGACCGTGTGTTCGACCTGATGGAGGAGTATATCAGGGAAAAGGAACTTCCGGGAGACCCCACGACAGGCACACGTTTCCCCATCATGAGTTTCTACATGTGGGCAGCACGCAGAGAAGCCATCTACGGCGTAGAGGCAGAGAACCTCAGATTCATAGATGTCGGTAAACTCGACGCGCTCAAACCCGCAGAAGAATTTGTACTAAGCCAGGGACAATAAAGAAAAATCCATTTCTTTGTTGTATCTTCGCGAAAGGAAACCCAAAAATAAAGAGTTGTGAAATTCCAATACGATGTAATAGTTATAGGCGCCGGACACGCAGGATGCGAAGCTGCGGCAGCAGCTGCTGCGCTCGGAGCAAAGACCTGTCTGATGACCATCGACATGAACAAGATTGCACAGATGAGCTGCAATCCTGCCATCGGCGGCATAGCGAAAGGACAGATTGTGCGCGAGATTGACGCGCTTGGCGGCCACATGGGTATCATCACCGACAAGGCAGCAATACAGTTCCGCATGCTCAACCGTTCGAAAGGCCCTGCAATGTGGAGCCCGCGTGCACAGTGCGACAGAATGAAGTTCAGCCAACTGTGGCGCGAGACCCTCGAGAACATCCCCAATCTGCACATGTGGCAGGACATCGCCACCGAACTGATAGTGGAGGACGGCAAAGCCATCGGTGTAAAGACACAGTTGGGAGCAGAATTCATTGCAAAATGCACCATCATCACAGCAGGCACATTCCTCAACGGACTGATGCACGTCGGTAAGGTGATGATAGAGGGCGGACGCGTTGCCGAACCGGCAGCAAAAGGGCTCACAGAATCGATAACACGCCACGGCATCAGAAGCGACAGAATGAAGACCGGAACACCCGTCCGACTCGACAAACGTTCAATAAACCTCGAATTAACCGAAAAACAGGAGGGTGAAAATGATTTTCACCGATTCTCATATAAAAAAACAAAAAGAGAACTCAAGCAACTCCCCTGCTGGATGTGCTACACCAACCCCGATGTGCACGAAACGCTCCGCGCCGGTCTCGACGAATCGCCACTCTACAACGGACAGATTCAGAGCATAGGTCCGCGCTACTGCCCCAGCATAGAGACAAAAATCGTAACCTTTGCCGAGCGCGACAGGCACCTGCTATTCCTTGAGCCCGAAGGTGAAGAGACGCAGGAGATATATGTAAACGGCTTCTCATCTTCGTTGCCTATGGAGGTGCAATTGAGTGCCCTCAGAAAAATTCCCGCACTCGAAAATGCAGTGGCATACCGTCCCGGATATGCTATAGAATACGACTTCTTCGACCCCACACAGCTCACCCATACATTGGAATCGAAAGTGTTGGAGAACCTCTTTTTTGCCGGACAGGTGAACGGCACCACCGGATACGAAGAGGCTGCGGGACAAGGACTCATTGCAGGCATCAATGCCGCGCTGAAGATAGCGGGAAAAGAACCCTTCATCCTCAAACGCGACGAAGCCTACATAGGAGTGCTCATAGACGACCTTGTAACAAAAGGTGTGGATGAACCATACAGAATGTTCACTTCACGTGCCGAATACCGCATACTGCTCAGAGAGGATGATGCCGATATGCGTCTCACCAAAAGGTCCTACGCGATAGGTCTTGCAGACAAGGAACGATACGATGCCGTATGCAAGAAAGAGAAACAGATAAACGAACTGACAAGTTTCATTGAGAATTTTTCTATAAAGCCCAATCTCATCAACGAGGCTCTTGAAAAGATTGGCACTACCCCACTCACACAAGGATGCAAATTAGTCTCACTGATAGAACGTCCCCAAATTGAGATTCTCGAAATTGCAAAATACATAAAGGCACTCGGCGACAGATTGGAGAGACTCTGCGACGACAAGGAAGAGATTGCCGAAGCCACAGAGATACAGATCAAGTATAGAGGATATATAGAACGTGAACGCGAACTTGCAGAAAAGACAAACCGACTGGAGAACATCCGCATTAAGGGCAAGTTCAACTACGGCGAACTGCAATCCCTCTCCACCGAGGCGAGACAGAAACTTTCTGCCATAGACCCCGAAACCCTGGCACAGGCAAGCCGCATACCCGGAGTATCACCGAGCGACATCAACGTACTGCTGATACTCGCACAGCGCTAATTTTGTTCCACGTGGAACATTTCTATTTCATATAAAACCACAACATTACGCAACCCCTTAAAAAGAGAGACATGAACAAAGAACTACTATTAAAGAACCTCCGTTCCATTCCCGACTTCCCCATCCCCGGGATACTCTTCAGAGATGTAACATCACTCTTCAAGAGCGCAGAGTGCATGAAGGAACTCGACGACACACTGTATGAGATGTACAAAGATTGCGGTATCACAAAAGTTGTAGGCATAGAGTCTCGCGGTTTTGTAATGGGTGCAGCACTCGCCATCAGATTGGGTGCAGGGTTTGTCCCCGCCCGCAAGCCGGGCAAGTTGCCGGCAGAGACTGTCAGCGAGAGCTACAGCAAAGAGTACGGCACCGACACGATAGAGATACACAAAGACGCAATAGACGAGAACGACGTTGTACTTCTCCACGACGACCTGCTTGCCACCGGTGGAACAATGCTCGCTGCATACAAACTGGTAAATAGGATGAACCCCAAGAAGGTTATGATAAACTTCATCATAGAACTGGACGACCTTAAAGGGCGCGACATATTCCCCGCCGATGCACAGATAAACTCACTGCTACATCTCGAAGGAGAATAGGAAACAGAAACAAACCCCAAAACAAATACTGAAAAGATGGACAAACGGGAGCAAACGGCAAGAACGGAGTACATAAAGAGCATCGTCAATAATCTGCCCGATGCTCCCGGATGCTATCAATACCTCAACAACGAGGGAGTGATAATATACGTTGGAAAGGCCAAGAATCTGAAGCGCCGCGTCTCCTCCTACTTCAACAAAGAGCAGCAAACAATGAAAACCCGCCTGCTCGTATCGAAGATAGCCGACATACGATATATAGTCGTGAACAGCGAATCGGACGCGCTCCTGCTCGAGAACAATCTCATAAAAAAGCACAAGCCGCGATACAATGTACTGCTCAAAGACGACAAAACATACCCCTCTATCTGCATAACGGGCGAATACTATCCGCGCATATTCAAGACAAGAAAGATATTCCCCGGCATAGGACGATACTACGGTCCATACAGCAATGCAGGAGCACTCAACGCACTCCTGCAATTGATAAAGGAGATGTACCCGCTACGCACCTGCCGCCTCAATCTCACCCCCGAAGCAATAAGCAAAGGCAAGTTCTCACCTTGTCTCGAATATCAGATAAAGAACTGTTGCGCACCCTGCATATCGGCTATATCGCGCGAGGAGTACAACAAATACATAGAAGAGATAAGGGATATACTCAAAGGAGACATAAAAAAGCTCACAGCCACCATCATCGAAGAGATGAAGAGAGAGGCAGAAAACCTCAATTTCGAAAAGGCACAGACGCTGAAAGAGCGATACGAACTGATAGAGAATTTCCGCACACGCAGTGAGGTTGTAAGCCCCAGCATCTCCAATGTTGATGTATTCTCGATAGAGAGCGATGAAAAGAGCGCATTCATCAATTTTCTGCACATCACCAACGGTTGCATTAACCAGGCATTCACCATAGAATACAAGAAACGTCTCGATGAAACCGACGAAGAACTGTTGTCTATGGGCATAGTGGAGATGCGCGAACGCTTCAAGAGCAACGCTCGCGAAATAATATTACCCTTCGAGACAGAGCTTACACTCGATGGAATAACCACCATAACAGTGCCCCAGAAAGGCGAGAAGAAGCGTCTGCTGTCGCTCTCACAGCTCAATGTGAAGCAATACCGTGCCGACCGCATGAAGATGGAAGAGAAGCTCAACCCCGAGCAGAAAGCTACCCGCCTGATGAAAGAGATACAGCAAGAGATAGGCATGGAGAAACTCCCCGTAATAATAGAGTGTTTCGACAACTCAAATATACAGGGAAGCGATGCAGTAGCAGCCTGCGTGGTATTCAAGAAACTGAAACCATCGAAAAAAGATTATAGAAAATACAACATAAAGACCGTGGTAGGAGCCGACGACTATGCCTCAATGCGCGAAGTTGTGCGCCGCCGCTACAGCCGCGCCATAGAAGAGGATACTCCCCTACCCCACCTCATACTCGCCGATGGCGGAAAGGGACAGATGGAGGCAATACGGCAGGTAGTGGAAGACGAACTGCATCTCGAGATTGCCATAGCCGGTCTTGTGAAAGATGGGCGCCACCGCACCGCAGAACTTATAGTGGGACGCAACGGCGAGAGCATAGGACTGAAGCAGAACAGCGCACTGTTCCGCCTGATGACACAGATACAGGACGAAGTACACCGCTTTGCTATAACCTTCCATCGCGACAAACGAAGCAAGCGACAGATAGCCTCTGAGCTCGACACTATAAAAGGCATAGGCGAAAAGAGCAAACAGGCACTGCTCACACACTTCAAAAGCGTAAAACGTATAAAGGAGGCAACAAACGAAGAGGTGGCAAAAATCATAGGAGAAGCAAAAGCAAAACTGCTTCTCGAAGCGTTAAACAAGAAGTAAAAAGCAGCAAAATCAGAAGCAATGAGAGCACTTATACAAAGAGTGAAGAGAGCCTCGGTGACCATAGAGGGCACACTGAAATCGCAGATAGGAAACGGTCAACTGATACTCGTAGGAATAGAAGAGAGCGACAACAGCGAAGAGATAGAATGGTTGGTGAAGAAATGTGTAAACCTGCGCATCTTCGACGACGAGCAAGGAGTAATGAACAGATCCATTCTTGAAAGCGGCGGAGAGATACTCGCCGTGAGCCAATTCACACTTATGGCATCGACGAAAAAGGGCAACCGTCCATCATACATAAGAGCTGCAAAACCCGAAATATCCATACCGCTCTACGAAGAGTTCTGCCTCAAACTCGAAGAGTCCCTCGGCAAACCCATCGCCACCGGAGTATTCGGCGCAGACATGCAGGTGGAGCTGATAAACGACGGCCCCGTAACAATATTCATCGACACCAAAAACAGAGAATAATGACTATAAAAAAAGCGCAAGAACTGGTAGATGCATGGATAAAGGAGTACGGAGTACGCTACTTCGACGAACTGACCAACATGGCGATTCTCACCGAAGAGGTAGGCGAGGTAGCACGCATCATGGCACGACGCTACGGCGAACAGTCCTTCAAGGAGGGCGAAAAAGCCGACCTCGGCGACGAACTTGCAGACGTGCTGTGGGTGCTCATCTGCCTGGCAAACCAGACAGGTGTAGACCTAACCGAAGCACTGCAGAAAAACCTCGAAAAGAAAACTACAAGAGACAAAGAAAGACATAACAACAACCCGAAACTAAAACAATAGGAATATGAGCGAACACCACCACTGCAACTGCCACGACGGGCAGCACTGTCACCATGAATACAACAGCGAAGAGGAGAGCAAATACCAATATGTCCTCAACGAATACGACGAAGCCCTCAGCGAAGAGGAGACCGCAAGAATCGTCAGGAAAATTGCCGATGAAAAGGCAGGAAAAAACAACAGAAAGGAGGTATTGGAGACAATATACTCATGTATCGACCTCACCTCGCTCAAATGCACCGACAATGCCGAAAGCATACTCAAACTGACCGAGAAGGTAAACTCTCTCGACGAAGAGCACCCCGACCTCAAGAATGTAGCCGCAATATGCGTCTATCCCAATTTTGCCAACATCGTAAGCAACTCACTGGAGGTAGAAGGCGTGGAGGTAGCCTGCGTATCGGGCGGTTTCCCCTCGTCACAGACATTCAGCGAAGTGAAGATAGCCGAAACAGCCCTCGCACTGCAGGAGGGAGCCACAGAGATAGACATCGTGCTCAGCGTTGGCAAATTCCTCAGCGGAGACTACGAAAGCGTCTGCGACGAGATTCAGGAACTCAAGGACCTATGCGGCGACAGCACACTGAAAGTGATACTCGAAACAGGCGCCCTCAAAAGCAGCTCTAACATTAAAAAGGCAGCCATTCTATCAATGTACTCGGGCGCAGACTTCATAAAGACCTCTACCGGCAAAGAGACCGTTGGAGCCACCCCCGAAGCCGCCTACACAATGTGCTGCGCCATCAAGGAGTACCACAGCAAGACGGGCCGCAAAATAGGCTTCAAAGCCGCAGGAGGCATCAGCACCATCGACGATGCCCTACTCTACTACACAATAGTGGAAGAGGTCCTCGGCAAAGAGTGGCTCAACAGCAGACTCTTCAGAATAGGCACAAGCCGTCTTGCAGATATGCTGTTGGAGAAAATCATCGGATAAAAGAGCAGAAAATCATATAAAACAATGTAGCTATGAAAAAATTCACACTGTTATTTACCGCCCTCTTCTTCGCCATTACGCTTACAGCACAGGAGAGGGAGAAGGTATGGCCCAAAGGCAAAATGCCCGACAGACAAGAGCACCAGATTGCGGCAATGACCAACGAAACAAGCCTCAAGGATTTCAAACCCGACAAGAACCGCATTGCCTACATCGAATGGTACAAAGCCCCCTCAAAAGAGACAAGAAACGGCGGCTGCATGATACTCATTTCAGGCGGAAGCTATGAATGTTGCTGCGACGTAGGCTATATAAACAGATGGAACGAAGAGTTCACAAAACTCGGATTCCAGTGCGTAAACCTCGTCTACCGTACTCCCCGTCCCGTAGGGCTGCCCATCTACCAGACAGCATGGGAAGATGGACAACGCGCAGTGCGTATGATAAGAAGCGAGGCAAAAAAGAGAGGTTTCGACCCCGAAAAGATAGGAGCAATCTCCATGTCGGCAGGCTCACACCTTGCACTGCTGCTTGCCACCAGCTCACAGACACGCTCATACGAGCCCATAGACAAACTCGACTCCCTCTCGTGCCACATCAATTGGGCTATAGTCAATGCTCCCGCCTACGGAACCACTGACGGCGAGACAGGAACACCTGCCACACGCGATGGATATGGCACAGACGTTACACTGAGCAAAGTCTTCAAGTTCGATGAACGCACCTGCCCCATGAGCCTCCACCACGGTTCGCGAGACATCTACACACCTCACACCTCTACCCTTGTATACCGCCAGTTGCGCCGCATGAAGATACCCGCAGAGCTCCACCTCTATGCCGACAAGGGACACGCAGCCCTCGGTCTTGAACGCGGCATAGAATTCATGCGTCAGATGGGCTACATTGCCCCCCTTGCAAAGGCAGAGAAACTGATGGACAGATACCCCGACGACAGCAACCGTGCCTCACATACAAAGTCGGACATCTGGCCCGAAGGCAAGATGCCCGATGCACAGGCAAACCAATGTATCCCCTACATCGAATGGCACATGCCCAAAGAACTCAAGACAAAAGCCATACAGATAATCTACTCAGGCGGCAGCTATGCCCACAACGACCCCGACGGCTTCGAAGTAGCTCCTGCACGCCGCTACCTCAACGAAAAGGGAATGGCTGTAGTAACCCTCAAATACCGCACACCGCGCCCCGCCAACCTTGCGAAGCACACCACCGCATGGCAAGACCTCCAGCGCGCAATAAAGATTGTAAGAAAAGAGGCTGAATCGCGCGGTCTCGACCCCAACCGCATAGGTATCATGGGAAGTTCCGCAGGCGGTCATCTCACCCTCATGGGCGCCACCTCATCGCTCCACAGAGCATACTTCCCCATAGACGACATCGACAAGCAGCCCTGCAACGTACAGTGGGGAATAGGAATCTACCCCGCATACGCACTCACCGACGGACTCGAGAATCCCAACAAAGGCGGAGGCAACGACGACAGCGCAATACTTGCACCCGAATTCTCGTTCGACGTGAAGAGCGCCCCCATGCTCTTCGTACACGGCGATGCCGACGGATGGGCAGCCATGAACTCCGTAAAGGCATGGGAGAAACTTGTGCACATGGGTGTACATTCAGAACTGCACACACTTGCCACACGCAACCACTGCTTCCAAAGCAGCTCATCGCCCGGCACAGGCAGCTACACCCACCTCGACAGAATATGGGAATTCCTTACAGCAAAAGGGTTCAACAAATAGAGAAGAGAGAGATACTCAACAAATTACCCCGCAAACATCCGTTTGCGGGGTAATTTGTTGAGTATCAATAATATAATATCATTTATTCCTTGAAATGGCAAAATCGAGATATAGAATAAGAGCCTCGCGCAACTCATCACTCACAACAGAAGGAATAAGCCCGATTGCCCGGTTGCGGAACTCCTCGATACGTGCGAGAGCATACTCAATGCCACCCTCCTCTTTGGACATGGCAATCAGCTGCTCTATTTCACTATCCGACATCGTATAACCCTCGGCAAGCTTTCCGAGCAATTCGCGGGCAAACGACGAATCAGAATTGTTCAACACATAAAGAGCCGGAAGCGTAATCTTGCCCTCACGCATATCACTGCCCGTAGGTTTGCCTATCTCGGCAGAATCGTAATAATCGAAAATATCATCCTTAATCTGAAAACAGATACCCAACAGTTCGCCGAAACGTGCAAAAGCCTCCACCGTCTCCGCATCAGCGCCGACAGAGAGCGCACCGAAGCGGCAACAAGTGGCAAAGAGCGAAGCAGTCTTGTTGCGGATTACATCAATATAATTTTCCTCGGAAAAGCCACCACTCTGCTGAAGCTGCAACTGCAACAGTTCACCCTTGCTCAACTGCTGTCCCAAGAGAGAGAGAGCCTCCACAATCTCCACATTCCTTGTCAGCGAAGCATTCTGCAAGGCAGACGAGAAAATATAGTCACCGGCAAGAATGGCAATCCTGTTCGAGAAGAGCGTATGCAGCGAAGGAAGACCCCTGCGCATAGGACTCTCGTCAACCACATCGTCGTGCAGCAGACTCGCCGTGTGCAACAGCTCAAGAGAAGCCGCCGCAAAGTTCGAGCACTCCCCTACCCTACCGGCAACAGCCTTTGCCACGAGAAGCACAAGCATAGGGCGCATCATCTTGCCACCCGAACGGCCCACGTGCGCAAGGGCACGGTTAAGAAGAGGAATATTGCTGCGGAACAGCGTAGCATAATACTCCTTGAAAGCTGAAAATTCAGCCTCAATCGGCTGCTGTATTTTAAGAAGACTCATATTTACAGAAACGCTTTGTGAAATCAATTTTTGCAAAAGTAATAAAAAAGAATAGGGAAAATAGCAAAAATTGAGTATTTTTACATTCCTATACATTTTATGCACATTATGAAAAAATTATTCCTGCTTGACGCATACGCACTTATATACCGGGCATACTATGCCCTCATCAAAAACCCGAGGATAAACTCCAAAGGTTTCAACACCTCGGCTATACTCGGATTTGTCAACACCCTCGAGGATATACTCAAAAGAGAGAACCCCGACTACATAGGAGTAGCCTTCGACCCCAAAGGAAAGACCTTCCGCCACGAAGCCTACGAAGCTTACAAGGCACAACGCGAAGAGACACCCGAGACCATACGCGAATCTGTCCCCGTGATAAAGGAGATACTCGCAGCATACAGGATACCCATACTCGAAGTCCCCGGCTACGAGGCAGACGACGTCGTGGGCACACTCGCACGTCAGGCAGAAGAGAAAGGAGTGATTACATACATGATGACCCCCGACAAGGACTACGGGCAGCTTGTAACCCCCACCACCCTCATCTACCGTCCCAAGTACGGCGACAAG
>JAZNKR010000180.1:0-13722 GCA_045578665.1 Bacteroidaceae bacterium
TCGAAAAGAAAAGCAGTCAAAAGCAATATGGTGACTATAGTTCAGTCGGTTAGAGCGTCAGATTGTGGTTCTGAATGTCGTGGGTTCGAATCCCACTAGCCTCCCAAAGAAAATTCGGAAAATCAGAAATGTTTTCCGAATTTTCTTTTATATCAGTAGAATCTGTTTGTATCAACAAACTGATTCTTAGAAGCTTCTTAATCAGAAATTAAGTTTCATTCCTAATCCTAAACAGATTATATCTTTCAGACTCACTTGTTCCATGTTGGGGAAATAACTGCATAGATAGATGTCGCTTGTGTTGAATTCATAATAGAACGATATGCTTTTAAGGTACATTTTCTCCTTTGGAAAGAGTTCGACCGTTATCTCTTGTCCTGCGAAAATATTGGGGCGCACGCGGGTTGAGAACCTATAATATCCCTCGGGGTATTTCTCCGGTTCTTTATTCCAGAAGTGGTGGCTGTATATTGTGTTCAGAAACAGACCGCAGTTCAGTGGCCTCAGGCTTAACCTCTCATTGATTCTAATATTCCAGGGCGAATATGTCTGTTTCAATGTCATGGTTGCTTTTGCCCTGTTCGATTGGTACTTCTCTATGACTCCTACCAATATTGCAGTTGCCCATTGGTCGTGTCTGCCATATTCCCATTCACAACCTACAGACAGATAACCTATGCTGCCGGCATGTTGTCCGACAATGCTTCGCGGAATTAACCAGTGTCTTTTTCCGTCTTCGGCATAGATGGATGTTGCAGCAAACAAAGTTACTGCCATCGCAAGAATGTATTTAGAAATGGCACACTTCATAGTTGTAGTAATTGTCGGTTACTGTAAAAAGCAGATAACACCTTTCGTGTATGCATGGTGCCATTATGTATCTTATGCCGTCATCGAATAGTACTTTGTCCCTTAGCGAGTGGCCATGTCCCGACAGAATGCACAGAAGATTGGGAAATTCCTTTATCTTATCGTGGAAACGGTGCATGGCATTGTTGTTGAACTGTTCCGAAAACGGTTGGGCATGTATAGCCACAATAGTCTGCTTTACATCGGCATCCAGACTGTTAAGCTCGTTTTCAAGAAAATTGAAATTTGGCACATGACCGGCATCTTCTTTTTCGAGAGCATTCGTATTCATGCAGACAAAGCGTGTGCCCGCGGCAGTGAAAGCGAAATCGGTTTCACCGAAGATGTAACGGTAGGCGCTCTCGCCTGTACCCAAAAAATCGTGATTGCCTATAATACAGACATATGGGTAACGCAATTTCTGCAAAATGTCGCGTTGCCACACAAATTCCTTCGTCGCCCCAAAATCCGAAATATCGCCACAGTGTATGACAAACGATATGTCATTGCGTCTGTTGATCGCTTTCACAGCGTCGTATGTGTCATCGTACCAACGTTGCGTGTCGGTTATCATGGCAAACTTCAGAGTGTCGGAATATTCCGATAGTTCAATTGCCTCGACATTCTTTTCTGTCAGTCCGTGCGCTCCCGAAATATTACAGTCGTAGGGGTGATATTCGAGCATGTCGCAAGATATAAGGATGAGAACGACGACAATGTAAAGTAATTTTTTTATATATTTGTTTATGTATTCAATGCTGCTTGCAAGAGCGTAGGTGAAGGTGTGTTTGTTTTCCAAAGCAATATGTTATTTCGTTAGGTTTGCAAAATTACAAACAAACTACTATTACTATAGGTCGTTTTCTATGTCCTTTTTTCCATTTTCACATAACATCCTCTTGCGTATGAAGAATATAAACCTTATATTCGCATATCTTAAATAGTTTAAATAATTTTAAACAATTTTTTAATGACATGAATGACTCCCGAGACAGTAAAGAAGATGTATTCTTTACCCCGCTGATGTATAGTGAATCGGCACGCAGTTTTGCCAAGTGCGACCAGACTGCTCTTATCCTATGTACTGAGGGCAGTGCTATAGTCGAAATAAACTATCGAAAGTACAACATTGTGCCCAATACCACAATGTCGTTAACATATATGGATATAGTGTCGCGTCTCTATGTCAGTCCCGATTTTCGTGGATACTGCCTTTCTATATCTCCAATGCTCATAAGCGCCCAGCTGAAGAAGATGAGCTTCTCTTTCCTTGATGCTGCCCGTCGCAACAATGTCATCAAGTGGGAGAACCGTTATGCCGCATACATAGAGCAGTTATTCGAAATGATTGCCCGTTGCCGCGAGTTCGACGACTATGATCTCTTCAGGACAACAGTTATAAACCAGTATTTCTGCTATGTCAATCTTCTGAAAAGCTATCTTCAGAAGAACAGTATGATGAACGAGGAGCAGAAGGAGAGCAACTCATCGAGCAAAAAGGACTATTTTGTTCTCTTCATCAAAGAGCTGTTTACCAATTATAAGGTTTCGCGCGAGGTGCTCTTCTATGCCAACCAGCTGAAGATAAGCAGCAACTACCTCAACGAGGTGTGCCACAACGTATGTGAACACTCGGCAAAGGAGGTCATCGACAACTATATATCCACACAACTCAAATATGAACTTTGCAACAGCGACAAGTCCATGCAGGAACTTTCCGAGGAGTATAACTTCCCCAACCAATCATATCTGAGCAGATACTATCGACGCATCATCGGTGAAACACCTACCGACACTCGCAAAAACAATTCCGATAAACATATTACCATATTCTAAGAAGCTGTTTAAATTTATTTCAGAACTTATAAATCTTACCACTATGAAAAAACTTAATTTTATTCTATCACTAATCATTGCCCTCGCCATAGCATCGTGCATGGGCGAGGGACGTAGCGAAAAGTTCTCAGGCAAAGAGATTTACATCCCCAAAGAGTTCAGCGACATGGATTTCAACGACACTCTCAGCCGTTACTGTTTCCAACGTATGGACACCACCGACAACATTGTCTTCTTCTGGGAAAAGGGATTCGGAACTGATATAACTAAAGCTCCCGACCTCGACGGCAAGAACATGAAGTTCGATTTCGAAGGTCTGAAGGCTGCAGCTGAGCGATTCTATCTCTTCTACCGCGATACGCTCAAATTCATCGCCCCCGGCTCCAATGCCGACAAATACCGCATGATGGTGATGATCAACTACTCAACTGAGGGTACAGCATACGGTGGTGCATACGACAACACCATCGGTGCATTGTGGGTAACTCCCATGCGTCTGCACGAGAAGCGTTTCAACTGCATAGCCCACGAACTCGGACACGCTTTCCAGGCGCAGATTGCAGCCGACGGTCTCACAAGTGCAGGCGGTCCCATCTGGGAAATAACTTCGCAGTGGATGCTCTTCAATGTAAACCCCAACTGGATGACCGACGAGAACTACCATTGGGTGAATTATATGAAGAACACTCACGTCTATCCCTTCAGTCACAAGACAATGTATTGCAATGCCTATTTTGCAGAGTATTGGTCGAGCAAACACGGGCTTGAGATAATGAGTCGCATCTGGCGCAATAACACCGAGGAGCACGACCCTGTAATCATCTATCAGCAGCAGACAGGCATCTCCCAGAGTGAGTTCAACGAAGAGTGTTTCGATGCTGCTCTCCGTTTCATTACATACGACCTCGACAGAATACGGCACTATGCCAAGCCTTACAGGAATGGTCATGTATGCAAATTGTCTCACGTTGCCGGCAACGAGTATGAAATTCCTGCTGAGAAGGCACCGGAATTTTATGGTTACAATGGTGTGAAGCTTGCCGTACCTGCACCGGGCACTGAGGTTGTGCTTAGCCTCGAAGGTATTATGCCCGAAGGCATTTCAGGTGAATGGAATTATGCTCTCCTGCCTGTAAAGAACGACTCTGTTGCCGATTATAATCCTGCCCTGCGTTGCAGAACAACAAATGGTAAAGGTGCGGAAATAAGATATACTATTCCCGCAGATGGTATTTCACATCTGTGGCTGGTGGTAAATTCTGCCCCCGAAAAGCATGATGCCGACAAGGTAGAGGCGCAGTGGAAATACCGTGTAAAACTGAATGGTACTAAGCCTGAATAGAGGATATTGTAAATAGCCCGGCATGGGCGCAATCAAACAGCGTAGCCCGAATTTCGGGCTATGCTGTTTGATTGAATGGTTTTTGATTTGCTTATATCAAACTCCCTCCCCATTCAGAGTATCTTTGGACACATTTATTTTAAATTATTGTTGTCCGGTAAATTTTTATCTTGCTTATGTTTTGAACTCCTCCGTCTTCAAAAACTGTGTTTTTGAATCCACCTCCTCTTCAAGAGGAGGAATGTAAATTCTTGAAAATAACTAATGTCTGACATTCTCCCTCTTGAAGAGGGAGTGCCCGCAGGGCGAGGGAGTTCCAATCATTGACTTAAATTTCTTAATAACGAATTGGGGCTTGTAGTTACTTAAATATTGAATTTTAAACGACTTAAAATACGTTTACCGGACACCAATATAAAAAAATAAGGTTGCACAGCGTGCAACCTTATTTTTTTATCATTATTGTAATTTGTTATGCCTCGGGACGGGGACGGCGGGGACGACGCTCACGCTCTACATATCCTTCGGGCTTTTCGAGAAGCACGCGGCGTGAGAGCTTGAACTTGCCGATCTTGGGGTCGATGTCAAGGAGCTTCACCTTTATCTTATCGCCCTCAGCGAGACCTGTCTCTTCGATTGTCTCAAAGCGTTTCCAGTCGATTTCCGAGATGTGGAGAAGACCATCCTTTCCAGCCATGAACTCAACGAATGCACCGTAGGGCATCACGCTGCGTACTGTGCCTTCGTACACCTCGCCCACTTCGGGGATAGCGACGATAGCGCGAATCTTGGAGATTGCTCCTTCGATGCTTGCTGCGTTGTTTGCTGCAATTTCGATGATGCCTTCGCCGTCAACCTCTTCGATAGAGATTGTTGCGCCTGTCTCTTCCTGCATGCCCTGGATGATTTTTCCGCCGGGGCCGATGACAGCACCGATGAACTCTTTGGGAATGCGCATTGTCTCAATGCGGGGAGCGTGGGGCTTCATCTCTGCACGGGGTTCTGCTATGCACTCGGTGATTTTGCCGAGGATGTGCATGCGGCCTTCGCGTGCCTGGTTGAGTGCCTTCTCCAGAATTTCGAATGAGAGACCGTCTACCTTGATGTCCATCTGTGTGGCAGTGATACCGTCAACTGTACCTGTTACCTTGAAGTCCATGTCGCCCAAGTGGTCCTCGTCGCCGAGAATGTCGCTGAGTACGGCATATTTGTCTTCGCCTGCGTTCTTGATGAGACCCATTGCGATACCCGATACTGGTTTCTTGATTTTTACACCGGCATCCATAAGTGCCAATGTTCCGGCACATACTGTAGCCATTGATGACGAACCGTTAGATTCGAGGATATCTGAAACTACGCGTACGCAGTAGGGATAGTCGGCGGGAACCATGTTTTTAAGTGCGCGGCAAGCAAGGTTACCGTGACCAATTTCGCGGCGGCCTACACCTCTCTGGGGACGTGCCTCGCCTGTTGAGAAGGGAGGGAAATTATAGTGCAACAGGAAGCGGTCTGTTCCCTGTGTCATTACGTCGTCGATAATCTTCTCGTCGCGTTTGGTACCAAGTGTTACCGATGTAAGCGACTGTGTTTCACCGCGTGTGAAGATAGCTGAACCGTGAGGACCGGGAAGGTAACCGACTTCGCACCAGATAGGGCGTATCTCTGTGGTCTTGCGGCCGTCGAGACGCTTTCCTTCGTCAAGGATGCAACGGCGCATAGCCTCTTTCTCCACGTCGTGGTAGTAGCGGTCGATAAGTGCGCCTTTCTCTTCGAGCTCCTCTTCGGTGTACTGTGCCTTGAACTCCTCCTTGATGGCATCGAATGCCTCTGCACGCTCGTGTTTGTCGCGGTTGCCGCTTGCGGCAATCTCGTATGCCTTTGCGTAGCACTCTTCGTGTACTTTGGCGCGGAGTTCCTCGTCGTTCTCCTCGTGGCAATATTCGCGTTTTACGGTCTTGCCAACCTCCTCCATGAGCTCCATCTGCGCTTTG
This sequence comes from Bacteroidaceae bacterium, assembly GCA_045578665.1. Lineage (GTDB taxonomy): Bacteria > Bacteroidota > Bacteroidia > Bacteroidales > Bacteroidaceae > HGM04593. The sequence goes on from JAZNKR010000180.1 coordinate 6,019, forward strand.
CAGTGAACCTTGATGGCTTCGTGAGCCACTTTCATGGCTTCGAGAAGATCGCTCTCTGATACCTCCTTCATCTCGCCCTCAACCATCATGATGTTGTCGTATGTGGCGGCAACCATGATGTCCATGTCGGCATTTTCGAGCTGTGCGAATGTGGGGTTAACTACAAATTCTCCGTCGATGCGTGCAACGCGAACTTCCGAGATGGGACCTCCGAAGGGGATGTCCGATACTGCAAGGGCTGCCGATGCTGCAAGTCCTGCGAGAGAGTCGGGCATGTCTACTCCGTCTGCCGAGAAGAGGATGATGTTTACGTAAACTTCGGCATGATAGTTGTCGGGGAAGAGCGGACGGAGTGCTCTGTCAACCAAACGACAAGTCAATATCTCGTAGTCTGATGCTTTGCCTTCGCGTTTTGTGAAACCACCGGGGTAACGTCCGAAAGCGGCATACTTTTCTTTATACTCTACCTGTAAAGGCATAAAATCTGTTCCGGGGACAGCATCTTTGGCTGCACACACCGTAGCAAGCAACATTGTGTTACCGAGGCGCAACATCACTGCTCCGTCTGCCTGCTTTGCAAGCTTTCCGGTCTCGAGTGTGATGACGCGTCCATCGGGCAATGCTACATTTTTTGTAACAACATTCATCTTTATAAATATTTCTATTTTTCCTAAATTATCTCGCAAAGATATACAAATTTCAACACTTTCCACTATCTTTGCCATCGTATTTTTAAAAAAGAGCAGATTCCGACAATGAAAAACCATTTTATCATCATATTTTCAATCATTTCGTTAGTTGTTTCTTCCTGTAAAGAGACACCGTCGTTCACCATCAAAGGCACTGTATCCGATGCTGCGGGAAAGAGCATCTATCTTTCACACATGGGTATAAACAGAAGCTCGGTGGTCGACTCCGTAAAGATAAAGTCTGACGGCAGATTCGAGTTCAAACAACCTTCTCCCGACAGCTACGATTTCTATCGTCTGCAGACCGACAGGAACGGTCGTGCAATCACTGTTGCCATAGACAGCACCGAGACAGTCTCCCTCACAATCAACGGTAAGGATTTTGCCACCGGCTATGTGGTCGAAAATTCAGAGGAGAGCCGTAAAATCCAGGAAATAAATGCACTTCGTCTGGCTTTGGAAACGCAGGTAGACCATTTTGCAAAGAACGGCGCAGGCTCTCCAGCCGAAACCCGCGAGGCAATATATAACATCGTCAAGGAGTTCAAGGAGAATATCTTCAAGCAGTACATTGCTCCCTCGCCCGACAAGGCGAGTGCATACTATGCTCTCTTTCTCCGTGCCAATGGAATATCCATATTCAACCCCAATGAAAACCGTTTCGACAGCAAATGTTTCTCGGCGGTGGCAACCTCGCTCAACAACCGCTACCCCGAATCGCCGCGTGCCAAGAACCTCTACAGTATAGCCGCAAAGGGAATGCAGAGCACACGCCCCGTGCAGCCCGACACAATTGATGCCGAGGAGTCGGAACTGACAGCAACCGGACTGTTCGATATAAAACTTCCCAATGTCTACGGCGACAGCATTGCCCTTTCGTCGTTGAGCGGCAAGGTGGTGCTGCTCGACTTTATACTCTATGCCGACACAAGGACAAGCGGTCATTCTATAGTGATGCGCGAAATGTATGACAGATACAAGGACCGCGGGCTCGAGATATACCAGGTGTCGCTGGATGCCAACGAGCATTTCTGGAAGACCTCTGCCGACAATCTTCCCTGGGTGTGCGTGCGCGACGGCGAAGGAGTCTCCTCGTCAAACATCCTGCTCTACCGTCTGGACAAACTGCCCTCCTATTTTCTGATAAACAAGGCAAACGAAATAGTCCTGCGCGACGAACAGATAACCGACATTTCACAGGAGATAGAGAGGTTGCTCGACGAGTAGCGTGGCTTTTGGGTGTAAAAGCAGACAAAAAGCAAAAAAAACCTTTTTTAGTTGCAATTTGAAATAAAAGCCATTATATTTGCACTCACAATGACGAATCGATGGGTTCCGGCAAGTGATTGTCGGAATCCATTGTTTTACTAATTTTTATATAGAGTAAAAAGAAATGAGTTACATGTCCGAAGAGGGCTACAAAAAATTGTTAGCCGATTTAAAAGAGTTGGAAGGCAAGCGCCCCGAAATTGTACGCCAGATTGCAGAAGCACGCGACAAAGGCGACCTTTCAGAGAATGCTGAATACGATGCAGCAAAAGAGGCGCAAGGTTTACTCGAAATGAGGATTAACGAGCTGAAGCTTGTGATAGCCGATGCCAAAATCATAGACACCAGCAAGCTCAACACAGACAGCGTGCAGGTGCTCACAAAGGTCGAGCTTAAGAACGCCAAGACAGGTGCGATGATGACATACACCATTGTTCCTGAGAGCGAAGCAAACTTGCGCGAGGGAAAAATCTCCATCAACACCCCCATTGCCAAAGGTCTCCTCGGCAAAAAGGTGGGCGAGACAGCAGAGATAACCATCCCTCAAGGAAAGATATTCCTCGAAATCATAAACATTTCAATCTGATGGCATCGATATTCAGCAGAATAGTAGCCGGTGAAATTCCCAGCTACAAGGTGGCAGAGAATGAAGAATTCTATGCATTCCTCGATATAAACCCGTTGGCAAAGGGGCACACACTTGTAATCCCCAAACGCGAGGTAGACTATTTCTTCGACCTTACAGACGAAGAGATAGGTGCCATGCAGGTTTTTGCCAAGAAGGTGGCAACAGCCATCAAAGAGGCATATCCCTGTGTGAAGGTCGGTCAGGCGGTGCTCGGACTCGAAGTACCCCATGCCCACATACACCTTGTACCCATGCAGAGCGAGAAGGATATGCTCTTCACAAATCCCAAACTGAAGCTTACAGCCGAGGAGTTTGCCGAGATTGCACAAAGGATAAACAGCCGCCTGCCTGTATAAAAGCTGGGCGGGCAGCCGCCAAAAAAAGTTGTCAGGCAAGAGGTTGGTTCTGTTTACAGACAGGCGCTTGCTGGACAACTTTTCTTGTATAACCTAAGACCAAAGACCAATTTCATGCGTACACATATATCAAACGTAACAATTGTAAACGAAGGAGTATCTGTGAAAGGTTCCGTGGTCATCAACGGAACAAAGATAGTCGAAATATGTAAGGAGGGGACTACCCCCTGCCGCAGGTGCGATGAGACAATCGACGGAACAGGAATGTATCTGCTCCCCGGAGTGATAGACGACCATGTGCACTTCCGTGAACCGGGACTGACCCACAAGGCTACTATTCTCAGTGAGTCGCGAGCTGCCGCCGCCGGAGGTGTAACCTCCTTTATGGAGATGCCGAACACCATTCCCGCGACAATTACCCTTACAGCCTTGCACGACAAGTACAAACGCGCTTCAAAGGAGAGCCGTGTGAACTACTCGTTCTATTTTGGTGCGACGAACTCCAACAGCGATATCTTCGAAAAGCTCAATCCCCGCAGGGTGTGTGGAATAAAACTGTTCATGGGTTCCAGCACAGGCAATATGCTTGTGGACGATGCAGACGGGCTCGACAATCTCTTCTCCAAAGCCAATATGCCCATAGCGGTCCATTGCGAGGATACCGACATTATAAATGCCAATGCAGCTATATATAAAGAGAAGTATGGCGAAGACCCCGATGTCAAGTTCCATCCGCTGATACGCAGCGAGGAGGCATGCTACAGATCGCTCGAAAGGGCAGTGGCACTTGCAAAGAAACACGACAAACAGCTCCATGTGATGCACATAAGCACAGCACGCGAGCTCGAACTTCTCACTACAGATGCTCTTGCCGACAAGAAGATAACAGCCGAGGTCACTCCCGCCCATCTTACATTCTGCGACAAGGATTACGTCCGTTTGGGTACACGTATCAAGTGCAATCCTGCCATCAAGAGCGAAAAAGACCGCGACGCATTGCGCGAAGGTCTGCGCAGCGGCAGGATAGACATCGTTGGCACCGACCATGCTCCCCACCTCATCGAAGACAAGAGAGGCGGAGCGTTGAAGGCAACTTCGGGCATGCCTTCGATACAGTTCTCGTTGCTCTCCATGTTGCGCATGGTCGATGAGGGTCTCTTCACCATAGAACAGATTGTAGATAAGATGTGCCATGCACCTGCCGAGTTCTTCAGGATAGACAAGCGCGGCTATGTGCGCAAAGGATATTATGCCGACCTTGTCCTTGTGGCGCCCGGCAATCCCCACACTGTTGCCAAAGAGGATATATTGAGTCTCTGTAAGTGGAGTCCTTTCGAAGGCGAGAAATTCGATTGGAAGGTTATGCGTACATGGGTCAATGGCGAGTGTGTCTACAGCGACGGTGTCGTAAACGACAGAGTGCGCGGAAAAGCTCTGAAATTCAACCGATGAAAAGCAGACAGTTCTCTTTCAAGGTATCTATGCTCCGGCCGTATATCGACTGGAGCTATCTTTTTCATGCCTGGGGAATAGGAACTGCAAAGCAGGAGTGCGCCGAGGCGCACCGCTTGAAAGCCGATGCTATGGAGCTGCTCAATGCAAACGGCGATGGAGAGGTCTCTGCTGTCTTTCGTCTCTGCAGTGCACGCAGTTGCGGCGATAATCTTGTCATAGAGGATGAATTGTTGCCTCTTCTCAGGCAACAGCATAGCCTCGATGGTGCTCCCAATCTATGTTTGAGTGATTTCGTCTCGCCCGTTGCAGACAGCATAGGGCTTTTCGCCACTTCGGTGAATGATGGCATTTGCACCCGATATATTGGTGACGACTACCGCCATCTGCTTGTGCAGACATTGTGCGACCGTCTTGCCGAGGCTGCCGCCTCGTCTCTCCACAGCAGGGTGCGTCGCGAAAAAGAACTTTGGGGTTACTCGCCCGATGAGACATTCACTCCGCAGGAACTGAACCGGGAACCATACCGGGGCATACGTCCGGCTGTGGGCTATCCCTCACTTCCCGACCAATCGGTCATATTCATTATCAATCGTCTGCTCGGTCTCGAAAAGATAGGAATCACACTTACCGAGAGTGGGGCAATGAAGCCGCACGCATCTGTCTGCGGGCTCATGTTTGCCCACCCTGCGGCACGCTATTTCGGTGTAGGGCGCATAAGCGATGAGCAGTTCAAGGACTATGCCGTGCGCAGGGGTATTCCCGAGAAGGAGTTGCGCAGATTCCTTGTCCGTAACTTCTGACAATCTCCTATGCCCATTCGCTCAGTTCGAGCCACCGCATACCTTTCTCGTCGAGCAACTCTATGATTTCTGCCGTGCGCATTGACTTTTCTACCAGCTCGTTGCCCGACAGTGTGCCGCTGCTCATCTCTGTTTCGAGGCGGCTTTTCTCCTCTTCGAGCAGTGCAATCTCTTTCTCCAGTTCCTCATACTCACGTTTCTCTTTGAATGTGAGCTTGCGCTTTTCTGCGGTGGCGCTTCTGTTCTCCTTGCTCTCCTTTGCGCTCTTGCTCTTGATGGCAGCGCTCTCTTTTGCAGCTGCGCTCTTCTCCTCTTCGCGCCAATCGCGGTAGTCGGTGTAGTTGCCGGGGAAATCCTTTATCTCCCCGCCACCCTTGAATACAAATATGTGGTCCACGACCTTGTCCATGAAATATCTGTCGTGGCTCACCACGATTACACATCCCTTGAAGTCGATAAGATACTCTTCGAGCACTTGCAGAGTGTCGATGTCGAGGTCGTTCGTGGGCTCGTCGAGTACAAGGAAATTGGGGTCGGACATCAGTACGGTGCATAGATAGAGCCTGCGTTTTTCGCCGCCGCTGAGTTTGCTTATGTAGTCGTACTGCTTCGAGGGTGAGAAGAGGAAATGTTGCAGGAACTGTGATGCAGTAAGCGATTTTCCGCCGGTGTGTATCACTTCGGCAATCTTCTTCACGGCATCGATTACTTTCATGCTCTCGTCGAACTTTATTCCATCCTGGCTGTAGTATCCCCATCTTACGGTTTCTCCCACCTCTATCGTGCCGCTGTCGTGTGCCACATGGCCGAGGAGCATCTTTATGAATGTGGATTTTCCGGTGCCGTTGTTGCCTACAATTCCCAGTTTTTCGTAGCGGGCAAAATTGTAGTAGAAGTCTTTGGTGATGATTCTGTCGCCGAACTTCTTGTCGAGTGCCCTCATCTCGAATATCTTTTTGCCTATATAGCGGCTGTTTGTGCCGAGTGAGACACTCGCTTCGTGGCGCAGTGCTTTTGCCTTCTCCTCGAGTCTGTAGAATGCGTCGATGCGGTATTTTGCTTTTGTGGCACGTGCCTGAGGCTGGCGACGCATCCAGTCGAGTTCCTTGCGCATGAGATTGCGTGCACGCAACATCTCTGCCTCTGCGTTTTCGAGGCGCTCTTCGCGCTTCCTCAGGAAATAGCTGTAGTTGCCCTTGTAGCGGTAGATGCGGTTGTCGTCTATCTCTATAATCTCGTTGCATACGCGGTCGAGGAAGTAGCGGTCGTGGGTAACCATCAGCAGGCTGCAATTCAGGCGTGTGAGGTACTCCTCGAGCCACTCTACCATCTCCATGTCGAGGTGGTTGGTGGGCTCGTCGAGTATCATCAGGTCGGGCTCTTCGAGCAACACCGATGCGAGTGCCACGCGCTTCATCTGTCCTCCGGAGAGGGTCTCCACGCGTTGCTCGAAGTCGTTTATCTTCAGTTGCGAAAGTATCTGTTTCACTTTTGTTTCGAAGTCCCATGCCGAGAGACGCTCCATCTCCTCCATGGCATCGTGCATCTCCTGTTCGTCGCCTCCGGCTATGGCATTCTCATATCGCGATATTGCTGCGGCTTTTGTGCTGTTGCGGCGCAGACAGGCGTCGAGAACTTTTGTTCCCGGCTCGAAGTGCGGTTCCTGCTCAAGGTATCCTACCTTCAGGTCCTTGCGGAAAATTATGGCTCCGCTGTCGTAGTTTTCGCCGCCGCCTATTATCTTCAGCAGCGTGCTTTTCCCTTTGCCGTTGCGGGCTATAAGTCCAATCTTCTGTCTCTCTTCAATGGAGAACGATATGTTTTCGAATAGAAGGAGCGCGCCGAAACTTTTAGTCAGCCCCTCTACTTGCAGGTCTATTGCCATGTGATTATTGTTTTATCTGCGCAAAGATAATATCTGAAATTGTAAATAGTGTTATACGTTGTGTAAATAATGATGGGTGGATGATGCCGGAGCATGATTGGTATGGCTCATCCCTCACCATTCTTCATCATATTGTATTTGATCTTGAGCTCGGTCTTTTCCTCTATCAATTTTTCTATTTTGTCGTCCTTCTCCTTCAGGTAGTCTATGAGTTCTTTCAGTGATGCGGTATCGTATGTGCCGTTGCCACAGTTATCTGACCCCTTTTCCATGGTTCCAATTCCTAATATAAGCCATTCGGGGTTTATCCAATCAAATGTTTGAAGTATCTTCACTATGAGGTCATATCCCGGTTTGTTGCGTTTCTGTATAACTATACCTCTAATTGTTTGGTCTACTACACCTATTTTTTTAGCGAAAGAAGAGATGTTTAGCTTTTCATGGTCTATAATTTGGGGGATTATATTGGAACTAATAAAAGAAAATTATTACTGTCCGGTAAAAATTACTAATTGTTTTTGGCTAAACAGTATTTATTTAATGGCAGTTTGTAGTTATCTTGATTTAAACAAAGTTTACGTTCTTTTTGTGCCGACAAAAAGAACCAAAAAGCTCTGCGCAT
>JAZNKR010000181.1:0-55468 GCA_045578665.1 Bacteroidaceae bacterium
ATACAAGCTTGCTTGATATGGCTGAGGTGCGAAGGAGAAAAACTCTGTTAAATAAGCCGAAATGAACAGCGCAAATATAGAATTATTTTTCAATAAAATTCAAACAGCTTCTTAGATTGATTATTTTCCTGACAACATCTCATGCATAGAGGCAGCAGCCTTGCGACCGTCTCCCATTGCAAGAATTACGGTAGCACCGCCGCGGACAATGTCGCCTCCTGCAAATATGGTGGGAATAGAGGACTGCATCTTTTCGTTGACTGCAATAGTATTCTTGCGTCCGAGTTCAAGTCCCTCGACCGATGTAGGAACAAGCGGGTTGGGCGATACACCTACGCTGACAACAGCTGTATCAATGTCGATAGTCTCTATTGCGCCTTCGATGGGCACGGGTGAACGGCGACCTGAAGCATCGGGTTCGCCAAGCTCCATCTTCTGGAGGACAATCTGCTTGACACAGCCATTCTCGTCGGCAATGTACTCGATGGGGTTGTGCAGAGTGAGGAATTCAACACCCTCCTCCTTGGCATGCTTCACCTCTTCGAGACGTGCGGGCATTTCTGCCTCGGAACGACGATAGATAATCATTGCCTTCTCTGCTCCTAAACGGAGTGCTGTTCTTACAGAGTCCATAGCTGTGTTTCCACCGCCGACCACTGCCACGCGCTTGCCTATTCTCATGGGGGTGTCGCTCTCGGGGTTGGATGCGTCCATGAGGTTGACACGTGTAAGATACTCGTTCGACGACATGATGTTTATCGAGTTCTCACCGGGGATATTCATGAAGTTGGGAAGTCCGGCACCGGATGCCACAAAGACACCCTTGAAGCCATCTGCCTCGAGGTCGGCGATAGAGAGTGTCTTTCCTATCACGCAGTCCTTTACAAACTTCACACCCATCTCCTCGAGATTCTTTATCTCTACATCGACGATTGCGTTGGGAAGACGGAATTCGGGAATACCATACTTGAGCACACCGCCAATCTCGTGCAATGCCTCGAATACGGTTACATCGTAGCCCGATTTTGCCATATCACCGGCAAACGAAAGACCCGCGGGACCTGAACCTACCACAGCAACCTTTATACCGTTGGAGGGTGCCACTGTGGGAACGGACATCTCACCGTTCTCGCGAGCATAGTCGGCAGCAAAGCGCTCAAGCGCACCGATGGCTACAGCCTTTTTGCCCATCTTCAGATGCATACACTTCGATTCGCACTGCTTCTCCTGAGGACATACACGACCACAAACGGCAGGCAGTGAACTTGTCATCTTCAACACCTTTGCAGCCTTGCCGAACTCTCCACGCTCGATATTCTTGATGAACGAGGGGATGTTGATGCTTACGGGGCAACCCTCCATACATGTGGGGTTGGGGCAGTCGAGACAACGCTGTGCCTCGGTGAGTGCCATCTCCTCTGTAAGTCCGCGGTTAACCTCTTCTCTGAGACTGCGGGCACGATATACAGGGTCGAGTTCGGGCATTGTGCAACGCTCGATGTTTGTTCTGTCCTTAGCCTTCATTTTGCCACGGAGAGCCACGCGCCACTCTGCATTTCTGTCAATGAGCTCGGCGTCCTCGCTTACAGCTGCCTCAGCCTCGCAACCGTGCACCTCGTTGTATTTTTCAATCTCATGACGCTCCATATCCTTGAATGCGGCAAGGCGCTTGAGCATACCATCGAAATCTACCTTGTGACCATCGAATTCGGGACCGTCGACGCACACAAACTTTGTCTTTCCGTCGACTGTAACACGGCAAGCACCGCACATTCCTGTGCCGTCTACCATGATGGTGTTCAGAGAAACCTCTGTGGGGATATCATACTTCTTTGTCAACAGGCAGACGAACTTCATCATCACTGCGGGACCAATGGCAAAACATTTGTCCACCTTCTCGCGCTTGATGACGCGCTCCACACCCTCGGTAACGAGACCTTTGTCGCCGTATGAGCCGTCGTCTGTCATTATTATAACCTCGTCGGAAACTGCACGCACCTCCTTTTCGAGGATGATGAGTTCCTTGCTGCGACCTGCAAGCACTGAAATTACTCGGTTACCAGCCTTCTTGAGGGCTGTGGCAATGGGAAGCATGGGAGCTACACCTACTCCACCGCCGGCGCAGACAACTGTTCCGTGGTTCTCTATGTGTGTGGGCTGTCCCAAAGGACCTACAACATCGAGGATGCTGTCGCCCTCGTTGAGTTCGCACAGACGTGTAGAACTCAATCCTACCTTCTGCACAACGAGAGTGATGATGCCCTTCTCGGCGTCGGATGCAGCAATTGTCAAGGGGATACGCTCTCCCTTTTCGGCAATGCGCACAATTACAAAGTTACCTGCGCGGCAGGCGCGTGCTATGAGCGGAGCCTCTACGCAGAGACGGAATACGTTCTGTGAAAACTGCTCCTTTGATACTATCTTGTACATAATAGTGTGTGTTTTTTACTTTTTTAGTCAATGATATCGAATCCGCAATAGGGAACGAGTACTTTTGGTATTCTGATACCCTCGGGAGTCTGGTTGTTCTCGAGTATGGCTGCCACTATACGGGGAAGCGCAAGGGCAGAACCGTTCAATGTGTGGCAAAGTTCTGTCTTCTTGTCGGCAGTGCGGTAACGGCACTTCAGACGGTTGGCCTGATAGGACTCGAAGTTTGAAACCGAACTAACCTCCAACCAACGCTCCTGTGCAGCCGAATATACCTCGAAGTCGAATGTTATAGAAGAGGTGAAGCTCATGTCGCCACCGCAGAGACGGAGGATTCTGTAAGGAAGTTCGAGTTTCTTCACAAGGTTCTCCACGTGTGCTATCATCTCGTCGAGCGACTGGTAAGAGTGCTCGGGTGTATCTATGCGCACAATCTCCACCTTGTTGAACTGATGCAGACGGTTGAGACCGCGCACATCCTTGCCGTATGAACCTGCCTCGCGACGGAAACATGCCGAGTACGCACAGTTCTTGATGGGCAAAGACTTCTCGTCGAGGATTACATCGCGGTAGATGTTGGTCACGGGAACCTCTGCTGTGGGGATAAGATAAAAATCGTCGAGCTTGCAATGGTACATCTGTCCCTCCTTGTCGGGCAACTGACCTGTACCGTATCCCGAAGCCTCGTTTACCACGTAGGGAGGCTCAATTTCCAAGTAACCTGCATCACGTGCCTCATCGAGGAAGAAGTTGATGAGCGCGCGCTGCAGACGCGCACCTTTGCCTTTGTAGACAGGGAATCCGGCGCCGGTAATCTTCACACCGAGTTCAAAATCTATAAGATCGTATTTTTTCGCCAAGTCCCAGTGAGGCATAGCACCCTCGAAGAGTGCAGGCTTGACACCGCCTTCGCGCTCAGTAACATTGTCCTCGGCACCGAAACCTTCGGGAACCGTATCATTGGGAAGGTTGGGAATTGTGTAAAGAATCTCCTGTGTCTTCGCTGCAGCATCTTCCATTGCAGCCTCAAGAGCCTTTGCCTTCTCCTTGAGTTCGGCAACCTGTTTCTTCACCTCCTCTGCCTCGGCAATATTCTTCTCCTTCATCAGCTGACCGATTTTTGCAGCACACTGTTTGCTCTGCTGCAATGTAGCGTCGAGTTCGCTCTGAGAAGAACGACGTACCTTGTCATACTCCAGCACCTTCTCTATTGTCTCTTTTGCATTTTTGAAATGCTTCTTTTCCAATCCCTTGAGAACCTTTTCTGTCTCTTGGGTAATAACTTTAAGCGTAAGCATCTTTGTTTATCTGTTTTTAATCTATTCTTCAATCATTCGTGCCTGTCCGGCATATTTATCCATGTGCGAGTGCAACCTATATTCGCAACGTAGTTGCAAAGATAGTGCAAACGAGCGAGTAAAAAACTTGTTTTTATTCACAGCGAGTGCAGCCTATATTCGCAACGTAGTTGCAACTATTTTGCAAAGATAGTGCAAATCAATATGAAAACAATCAAATTTAACCTAAGATATTAAACACACAGACAAAAAACAGAACCAAAACAGCACATTATATATTTAAATTGAGTTAAAACAATCTTTTTTTTTGTAATTTTACAACGCAATTGCATAATTAGAGGTAAATTCGCACAAATATAGAAACAAACGAGCGAGAAATATGAAGTTTACTTCGATATTTTTCACAGCGAGTGCAATGTATATTCGAGGTTATCTCAAATATAGAAACAAACGAGCGAGAAATATGAAGTTTACTTCAATATTTTTCACAGCGAGTGCAGGAAACATTCGAGGTTTACCACAAATATGGCAACAAATTTACATAAAATCATAAACCACACTACAAAGTTGCTGTTGCTTGCAATATTGGTGATATTCGCAGCAACAACCGTAGAGGCGCAGACAGGCAAGCGTCCCTTCACCATTGTCATAGATGCCGGACACGGCGGCAAAGACCCCGGCGCACTCTCATCGAACAGGAAGCTGAAAGAGAAGAACATCAATCTCGATGTTGCCTTGTCGTTGGGCAAAATGATAAACGCTGCATACCCCGAAATAAAAATCGTATACACACGCAAAAGCGACAAATTCGTAACATTGGGCGACCGCGCACAGATAGCCAACAGAGCCAAAGCGGACCTTTTCATCTCCATACACACCAACGCCGCAAAATCGACCAGACTGAACGGCTGCGAGACATTTACCTTGGGCTCGGGCAGCAATGCCGAAGCAAAAAAGGCAGCCCAATACGAGAACAAGGTAATGGAATTGGAAGAGAACTACCGCGAGACCTATAAAAAGTTCAACTCTCTCTCCACCGAAGACTACATAGTGCTCGAAATGTTGCGCACACACGACATCGAAAAGAGCATCTATTGTGCCGATGCAATACAGAAAAACATGATCAGACGCAGCAAGCGCAACAATCTTGGAGTGAAAAATGCAGGCTTTTATGTATTGCACCAGACCAACATGCCAAGCATACTCATAGAGTTGGGATTCATCAGCAACCCGGGAGACATGAAATACCTGAGTTCATCAGCCGGCAAACAGGCACTTACCAAAGGCATATTCGACGGATTCTCGGCATATTACAAACAATACGGGCACTCCAGGAACTCGGCAAAAGCACCATCCGTGCCGGTAGCAGAGCCCGAGGTTGAAGAGGCAAGCACAGGGACAACGTCATCCACTTCTGCCCCTGTTTTCAAGATACAGATACTGACGTCGGACAAAGCACTGAAAGCAAAGGACAAAAGGCTGAAAGGTGTAAAAGCCTCATACTATAAGGAGAACGGATTGTACAAATACACCTACGGCTCCACCACCGACTACAACGAGATTCTGAGACTGCACAAAAACATCAAGAGCAAGTTCAAGGAATCGTTCATAGTAGCATTCCGTGGCGACAAAAAGATAAGTACACGCACAGCAATAGACGAATATAAAAAGAAGAAAAAATAATGAAAAAGATATTTTCACGCGAAGTAATCATAGGAGCTACGGGCATAATAGCCATACTCGTAATATACCTGTTGATAAATTTCTTTAAAGGCATCAACCTCTTCAAGCCCGACAACCACTATTATGTAAAGTTCAGCGATGTGTGCCAGCTTGTAAATTCGAGCCCTGTATTCATCAACGGATACAGCGTAGGTAACGTGCGCGACATAAACTACGACTACACCAATCCCGGGAATATCATCGTAACAATAGAAATCGACGAACGCATGAAGGTGCCCGCAGGCAGTTACGCCACCATCACCACCCACATGCTCGGTGGCACAGACATTAGTCTTGTGCTTGCAAACAGCAACAGGATTCTCTCCCCCGGCGACACCATCACTGGAATACCCGACAAGGGAATCGCAGCTGTAGCCGGTGAGAAGATACTCCCCGCCTTTGACCGCATGATACCCAAACTCGACTCAATACTCGGCAACCTCAATACCCTGCTTGCCAACCCCTCGCTGAACAGCACCGTTGACAATGCTGCAGCCCTGACCGAAGAGTTGAAGAAGACAACAGCAAGCATAAACAGGCTGCTCGCAAAAGATGTACCGGCAATAACCGACCGCATGGTACGTCTCGAAGACGATATGCTCGCTGTCAGCGGAGAGCTCAAGAACATCGACTATGCAAGCATAACCAAAGAACTTGAACAGACCCTTGTAAATGTAAGGAAACTGACAAGTGCCCTGAACTCCAACAACGGCACTATAGGTCTGCTGCTGAACGACACCACACTCTACCGCAACCTCTGCACCACCTGCGAACAGGCAGAATCACTGCTTGTGAACCTGCGCGAAGAGCCCAAACGCTATGTGCATTTCTCCATTTTCGGTAGGAAAGATAAGAAATAAAAAAAGGTTCTGAATACCATTTGCGGGGCTTCTTGGTTATACGTAATCGAGCAGCCCCGCAACTATTTACTTGCCAAGACACGAAGGGGGATACTATCATTAATAATTAGTTACTTTCCATTACAATAAGCAAAATTCACTAAAATTGTTATTGAAGCCGACTGTTTTTATAACGAACTTTGCACTCGATAAAGACGAACAAAAACAGACAGAAAAATGAACAGACTTTTAGTAGCACTGCTGCTCGCCGCACTGAGCACCAACCCGACAGATGCAACTGCGGCATTCCCCACGACAAACAGCCACGAAACCACAGAAATCAAAAAAGGCTGTTACATATCGGGACATGTAATAGAAAAGAAGAGCGAAGAGAACATACCCTTCGCCAACATCTACATCATCGAGACCAAACAAGGAACCGTAAGCAACGAAGCCGGACAGTTCGAGTTCAAGAACATGACACCCGGAGAATACACACTACGCGTATCGGCTATGGGTTACCGCACCGAGACAAAGAAAGTTACCGTCAGCAAGGAGTATGCCACAGTTGTGCACTTCGAAATGCTCGACGAATCACTGAAGATAGAAGAGCTTGTAGTATCTGCCAACCGCAACGAAGTGAGCCGCCGCGAAGCACCTGTAGTGGTGAACATCGCCGATCCCAAACTCATAGAGACAGTCAACTCCACCGACCTTGCCAAGACACTCAACTACCTGCCGGGACTGCGCGTAGAGAACAACTGTCAGAATTGCGGATTCCCCCAGGTAAAAATCAACGGACTCGAAGGTCCCTACTCACAGATACTCATCAACAGCCGCCCGGTAGTTAGCGCCCTCAGTGGAGTCTACGGGCTCGAACAGATACCCGTGAGCATGATTGAGCGTGTAGAGGTTGTACGCGGAGGCGGCTCGGCACTCTTCGGAGCAAACGCGGTAGGCGGCACCATCAACATCATCACCAAAGACCCTGTAAACAACTCGTTCCAGGTATCATCGAACATCTCCAACATGAACGGCGACGCATGGGAACAATATATGGGTGCAAACGTATCGCTTGTCTCAAAAGACAACTCCTACGGCATTGCCCTCTACCAGAGCTACCGCAACCGCAACAACTACGACCACGATGGCGACGGTTTCTCCGAACTTGGTGAGTTGAACATGAACACATTCGGTCTGCGCACATACTACCGTCCCACCCACACAAGCCGCATCAACCTCGAATATCACACCACCAACGAAACACGACGCGGTGGCAACAAGTTCGACCTGCAACCCCACGAGGCAGACATAACCGAACAGACAAAGCACATAATCAACAGCGGAGGTCTCTCATACGACAAATCATGGGACGACTACAAGCACAAGCTATCGATTTATGGCTCAGTGCAGCACATCGACCGCGACAGCTACTATGGCGCGCAGCGCGACCCCAACGCCTACGGTAAGACCGACGACCTCACATGGGTAACCGGCGCCACATACACCGCAGGCATCGACAAATGTCTCTTCTCGCCCTCTACCTTCACCGGCGGACTCGAGTATCAGGAGAACAACCTCCACGACATAATGACCGGATACAACCGCGACATGCAGCAGGATGTGCGCATAGCCAGTCTCTTTGTGCAGAACGAATGGGACATAGACCTCTTCTCGCTGCTCGTAGGTGCACGCGTCGACAAACACAACCTCATCGACGACCCCATCATCAGCCCCCGTGTCAACCTGCTCTTCAAGCCCGAAGAGGATTTTCAGGCACGCCTCACCTACTCCACCGGCTTCCGCGCACCGCAGGCCTACGACGAGGACCTTCATGTTACAGCTGTCGGAGGAGAGGGTGTGCAGATTACCCTTGCCGACGGATTGAAAGAGGAACGCTCCAACAGCTTCAGCGGCTCTATCGATTGGACTACACAACTTGGACACTGGCAGTCGAACATTCTGCTCGAAGGATTCTACACCGGACTGAACGATGTGTTTGTACTCGAAGACATTGGCGAGAACGCCGAGGGATATGTACTCAAAGAGCGTCGCAATGGCAGCGGAGCAAAAGTATACGGTATTAACCTCGAAGCCAAAATGGCTCACGGCAAGGACATATCAATACAGATGGGAGCTACCGCACAGCGCAGCCGATACAACAGCGAAGAGGTGTGGAGCGAAGCAGACGGCACCCCTCTCACCACAAAGCGCATGCCCCGAACACCCGATTTCTACGGTTACCTGACACTCACAACATCACCCATAAAGAACTTCGAAGCATCAATTTCGGGCACATACACAGGAGAGATGATTGTCCCCCACTATGCAGGCTACATAGAGAAAGACCGCATGGAAGAGACTCCCGACTTTGTCGACATCAACCTCAAGCTCAACTACACATTCGTGCTTCGCGACCACATAAAGCTGCAGTTCAACACAGGTGTGCAGAACATATTCGACAGTTTCCAGAAAGACCTCGACAAGGGCGAATTCCGCGATTCGGGATACATTTACGGTCCCACCCAACCCCGCACAGTATTTGTAGGAGTTAAAATAATGAACTAACTTAAGTTTCGTAAGACTCACAGCGTTTGACATAACTGAGTATATTGCCGATGCCACAGTCAAAGTAAACGGGAACAGCATTACTTTATCAAGTGCAAACAATAGCTCTGTTGCTATCTATACCACTAGTGGCTCGCTTGTAGAGAAAATAGACAGCTACACCGGCGAAGATATAATGCTTGACAAGGGTATTTACATTATCCGCATAGGAAATAAAACAATGAAAGTAAAGTTGTAACATTACTCACACAAAACCACAGAAGTCTCTGTCTGTCCACGTAAGGGATAGGCAGAGGCTTTTTTAATTTGAGGAGTTCAAAACACAAGCAGAATAAAAAAAATCCCGGACACCAATGATATCTATCTCACCTTTTTCATACCGTACATTCACATTGTGTGTGCAGAATTTGCACAAAATTCGTGTAGAAAAGACGATTTATTCCAAAATGCTTAGAAATACGTTTTTTCTGCATTTCCTTTGTCGCAACAAAAGCAAAAGCCATGAGAAAATTAACATCACTAATCATTCTGCTTGTGTCGGTGGCCGTCGTGCTTCGTGCCGAAGAGAGTCTCGCTACGGCCCCGATGACTTTGCAAGAGTGTCTTGTATATGCCCGTGAACATTCATCGGTTAATGTGCAGAACCGATACAGATACGAACAGCAACGCATAGCCCTTGTGAATAGCGCCATGCAATTCCTGCCCTACATCAGCGCATCGGCAAATGCAAACATCAGCTTCGGACGAGGCATCGACCCCGAAACCAACACATACGGTACCAAACAGACGCTTGGAACAGGATTCGGACTTTCAATGTCGCTCCCGCTTTTCGACGGACTTGTAAATGTGAACAATTATAAGATGAACAAGAGCTATCTCCGCGAGTCGGAAAGCAATGCCCGTATGAGGGCTGACGAGGTGTCGCTCTCGGTGATAAGGGCATTCTACAATGTTGTCTACTGCAAGGAACTTGTCGGGCAGGTGCAGTTGGCATTGGAGGTGGCAAAGGAGAATTTGCACCAGACATGCCGACAGGAGTCGCTGGGAATGAAGTCCCGCGCCGATGTTGACGAAATGACAGCTA
Organism: Bacteroidaceae bacterium; assembly: GCA_045578665.1. GTDB lineage: Bacteria > Bacteroidota > Bacteroidia > Bacteroidales > Bacteroidaceae > HGM04593. The sequence goes on from JAZNKR010000181.1 coordinate 9,942, forward strand.
TCGTTGCCGAGAATGAATACTCCCTTGTCAATCAGCAGAATCTGTTGGAGATTGCTCTCATCGATCTGAAGTCGGCAATGTCGTGGCCGGTGGAAAAGGATATAGACATAGAGAGCCGTCTCCGGAATCCTGCGGAGGAGAGCCCCTTCAGTTGCGATGTGGACATTCTGGAGCTTCCGGCAGCCAGGATAGCAGGTGAGAAATTGCGCCAGCGCAAGTTGGCAGTGCGCATAGCCCGCGGCAATTTTGTCCCCTCGATATCACTCTCGGGCGGAATGTCGACATCCTACTACAAGACATTGAACATGAACTATGAAGCGCCACCATTCCATCGCCAGTTCAAGGACAACATAGGAAAGTCCATAAGTACCGGAATATCGATTCCTATCTTCGGTAGAATGAGCAAGTACAACAACCTCAGGAGCAGCAAACTATCCTACAAAATAGAGCAGGCGGCATACGACGAGACAATGCGTTCTCTCAGAACAGAGATGATGAAACTGGTGATGAACCTCGAGGGGGCACGCAAGGAGTATCTCGCCTCCATCAGCCGGCTCACAGCCGTTGAAAGTTCCCATGCAGCCAACCAACGGAAATATGAACTCGGGAAAATATCGGCACTCGAACTCTCCACAAGCAGTTCGCGCCTTGCGCAGGCACGTGCCACGCTCACAGGCAAACAGATACAGCTCATCATACAAAAGATGCAATACGACTACTATAACGGCAAACCATATATAAAAGAATAACACCATGGATAAAATAATAGAACAGAAAAAAGGATTGAAGAAGAAACATATTCCTTTCATCATCGGCGGAGCGCTGCTGGTGCTGCTCTTCGGCTGGATGCTCTTTGGCGACCACAGCAGCAAGATGCGCATCGACACAAAGAACATAATCATCAGCAAGGTAGAGCAGGGTAGTTTCAACGACTACATCCGCATAAACGGACAGGTACAGCCGGCAACGGTGGTACACGTGTCGGCACTCGAAAGCGGCATAGTCGACTACAAACCGGTGAAGGAGGGTGCAATGGTCAAGCGCGGCGATGTAATCCTTGTACTTCGCAACCCCAATCTTGCGCAGGAGACACTCAACAGCGAGTCGCAGCTTGCCGAACGGCAGAATATGTTGCGCGATACGGAGATTAACATGGAGAAGGATAAACTATCCATGCAACAGTCGAAACTGAGCGCAATAACCGATGCCAACCGCACCCGTCGCGCCTACGAACAGATAAAGACCCTTTACGACGAAGGGCTATCCTCGCGCGAGGAGTATTTGCGTGCCAAAGAGGACTACGAACTTGCACAGAACCAGCTTGACCTGCTCATCGAGCGTCTGCATCAGGATTCGCTCTATCGCAGTGTGCAGCTTGCCAAGATGCAGGAGAGCCTGAATAATATGCAGGAGAATCTGACACTTGTGCGTCAGCGGGCAGACAATCTGAAGGTGAAGGCTACATACGACGGGCAGTTGGGCAGTTTTTCTGCCGAACTTGGGCAGAATATCGGTGCCGGAACATTGATAGGACAGATAAACGTACTTGGCGAGTATAAGATAACCGTCAACATCGACGAGCGTTACATCGATCGCATAACAGCAGGGCTTCCGGGCACATTCGAGCGTCAAGGTGTGGAGTATGCGGTGGCAGTAAGCACAGTCTATCCCGAGGTGCGCAACGGACAGTTCCGTGCCGATCTTACCTTCAGCGACGAGGTACCCGAAAATATCCGCGTGGGGCAGACATACTACATCAACCTTGAACTTGGCGAGCCTACTCCTGCGATGCTTATCCCGCGCGGAAGTTTCTTCGGCGTTACCGGTGGAAAATGGCTTTTCGTGGTGTCGCCCGACGGCAGCGAGGCTGTGCGCCGCGAAATAAGGATAGGCCGTCAGAATCCGCAATATTATGAGGTGCTCGAAGGCTTGTCGCCCGGCGAAAATGTTGTAATTTCGGGCTACGATAGTTTCGGCGATTCAGAGAAACTAATGCTGAAATAAGAATGTAAAAGAAATATATTCCTCCTCTTGAAGAGGAGGTGGATTCAAAAATAAGTTTTTGAAGACGGAGGAGTTCAAAAAATGCAGTAATTTTTCGCGGTATTCGGGAACTCCCTCCCCCTACGGGGACTCCCTCTTCAAGAGGGAGAATATAGAAATAAATGTTTTTTTTAACTAGGTTATAAAAATATTAAAAAATACGATTATGAAACTAAGTACAGAAAATTTGGAAAAGGTGTTCCGTACGGAACTTGTGGAAACAGTTGCATTAAACGGTGTTTCGATAAATGTGAACGATGGCGAATTTGTGGCAATCATGGGTCCGTCGGGTTGTGGAAAATCCACACTGCTCAACATTTTGGGATTGCTCGACAACCCTTCGGCCGGCAGCTACAAGATTGACGATGTTGAGGTCGGCGCCCTCAAAGAGAGGGAGCGTACAGCCTACCGTCGTGGAAAGATAGGCTTCGTATTCCAGTCGTTCAATCTCATCGAGGAGATGACAGTGGAGGAGAATATAGCCCTGCCTCTGACCTACCTGAACTATTCGTCGACCGAGCGCAAGAAGATGGTCGAAGAGGTTATGCTCAGCCTGAACATTGCCCATCGTGCAAAGCATTTCCCCAACCAGTTGTCGGGTGGTCAGCAGCAGCGTGTGGCCATAGCCCGCGCGGTGGTTACAAAGCCCGGCCTTATCCTTGCCGACGAGCCTACGGGTAACCTCGACTCAAAGAACGGTAGCGATGTGATGGCTATACTCTCGGAACTGAACCGACAGGGCACTACCATTGTGATGGTTACCCACTCGAAAAGGGATGCTAAATTTGCCAACCGTGTGATTAATCTCTTCGACGGTCTTGTGGTGGATACACTTGAGGACCGCATGTAGTATGAATATTCCTCCTCTTAATAGAGAAGGTGGATTCAAAAACAAGTTTTTGAAGACGGAGGAGTTCTAAAGCATATTCATTGTTGCAGATGTTAGAACTCTCCTCCTACGAGGCTTCCTTAAATATTTTTTATCGTAAACAATCATACAATGATACGTAATTTTATAAATACACTCAGACGCTACAAACTCTCCTCGGCATTGAATATAGTTGGGCTTGCCATAGCGATAGCCGCATCGTATATCCTGTTTGTGCAATCGACCTACGAACTTGGCTACAACAAGAATATAAAAGATGCCGACCGCCTTTTCCGCATGGAGCAGAACTTTTACGCCGTAGGCAGCGATTACTCGGCACACTGGAACGCTCCGCTTGCAAGAGTGCTGCTTGATGGCAATCCCGCAGTCGAGGCCTATCACTTCGGGTATATTCATGGCTCACTTGTCGACCACTGCTTTGAAAAGACACCCGAAGCGCCATCGCTGAAACTCATCGGACTGGAATTTACAATGGAGGCTTTCAATGCGCTCGGCTTCGAACTTGTCGAGGGCAATTTTGAACCTGTGAGCAAGCGCATGGCTGTAGCCTTCAGCCGTCTGACAGCCGAAAAATACGACATAAAGGTTGGCGACCACGTTTCGTGGGGCAGCACATATAATCCTTCTGCGGCGATGCCTGTTGCTGCCATTTTCGAGGATTTTCCCGAAAATTGCGACCTTGCAGGGTTGCAGGCAGCCTACGGCGACTATTGGGACAAAATATCGAACAACGACGGAAGCAATTGGAACAATCCCTGTTATGTGAAATTGAACAGCGCCGACGATGTTGAGGCCTTCTACGACTTTGCATGGCAACGCTTCATGGAGGATGAAGGCTCCAAAGAGCAGTTGGAACAGTGGGGTATCACACGCGAGACTCTTTACAAGAAATTGCGCCTTACACCCTTCACCGAGACATATTTTGCATCGGGCATATCGGGCGGCGACCTTGCAACCGGCAACATCATTGCCGTATATACAATGCTGACGATGGGAATCTTGGTACTGCTGCTTGCCTTCATCAACTTCTTCAATTTCTATGTTGCGCTCATCCCCAAGCGCATACGCAGCATAAATACACAGAAAATTATGGGTGCATACACCGCTACGCTCCGCACAGGCATTCTGCTTGAGTCGCTTCTCATGTGTATGATAGCCGTGGCTGTGGCAGCTCTGTTGGTGCGTGTCGCATCGTTGAGTGGCATTGCGCAGTTGCTCTCTACCACCCTCGACTTTGGCAATCATAGGGCGCTTGCGGCAGGTATGCTGTGTGCTGTGCTGCTGTTGGCTGTGCTCACTGCACTTTACCCTGCCTACTATCTTACATCATTTTCGCCGGCATTTGTGCTGAAGGGCAGTTTCGGTGCAAGCGCTTCGGGCAGGCTGCTGCGCAACACTCTCATAGGAGTGCAGTTTGTGGTGGCATTCATCTTCATCATCGTCGCATCGTTCATCTATTTGCAGTACCGCTTCATGCAGACGTATGACATGGGATTCGAAAAGGAGAATGTAATCGCCTTCAATCTTGGACGGGTAAGCTACAACCATACGCTGGCAGACAAGCGCGAGACGGTGCGTTCGGCATTCATGAGCAACCCCGATATTCTGGATGTTACTTTCGGTTACGAGGATATTGTGCGGGTCGGTGGAATGTCGTGGGGACGCAATTTCAGAGATAAAGAGAATATTCAGTTCAAGGTCTACCCTGTGCACTACAATTTCCTTAAGACAATGGGTATCGACATTGTAGAGGGTCGCGACTTCACTGCCGACGATGCCCGCAGTGGCAACCGCTATATTTTCAACAGGGCGGCGAAAGAGAAGTATGGACTCAGCGTAGGCGAAATTGTGCCCGGAACCCACGATGGCGAGGCGTCCGAAGTGGTTGGTTTCTGTGAGGACTTCAATTACCGTCCTCTCTACTACCCGATAGAGCCGTATGCCTTCTACATATTCCCTCCGCACGACGAATGGCAGGGTTGCAGCTATCTTTACATAAAGACACGCCCCGGAAGTTCGTTTGCCGAAGTGTCGCAGTTCATCAAAGATGAGACGATGAAACTGAATCCTAAACTGATGTCGCTCAACGTGGAACCTGTACTCTTCGAACAACAGTTGGAAACTGCTTTCTACCGTAAGGAGTATAATCAGTTTGTAGTCATTTCGCTCTTCTCGCTGCTCTCTATTGTGATTGCTCTGCTTGGCGTGTTTGGTCTTGTATTCTTCGAGACAGAGTATCGCCGCAGCGAGATTGCCATCCGCCGTGTGAACGGTGCATTGGTAAGCGACATTCTGATGCTCTTCAGTGGTCGTTTCGTCAAGGTGCTTCTGGTCTGCTTTGCCATTGCTGTGCCCATAGCCACATATTTCATGACAACGTGGTTGCAGGAATTTGCCTATAAGACAGAGCTCCATCTGTGGGTCTATGCAGTAGCTTTCTGTGTGGTTGTACTGCTGGTGGTTGCTGTGGTGGTAACAAGTTCGTGGCGTGTCGTTATCCAGAATCCTGTGGAGGTTATCAATAGGGTACAGTAAATTTAAAATCTAATGACATGAAAGCACTAAGAAATTTATATATCACTCTGCGTAGCATGCCTGTAGTAACGGGGTTGAACATCTTTGGTCTTGCCGTCGCAATATCCGTGGCATATATGATATTTGTGCAAGTGAACCACGAACTTGGCTTCAATAAGGGGATAAAGGATGCCGACCGAACTGCTTTAATCATGAGCGACGGCAATTTTATGGGCGAACGAAATATCAGTACCAATATGTCGCGCGGTGCGGTGGAATTTATACGCAACAGTGTGCCTATGGTTGAGAAAGTAGGATCTATAAATATTCTCGGCAACCGTCGCGGTGGTTGTACCGAGGACAATCCCGAAGGCTTTCTGTTCAATGTCAGCAACATTCTCTATCCTGCTACTACATTGGAAATGTTTGGATTCGAAATTGTCGATGGCGACACAGCCTCACTTGCCACCTACGGCAATATGGCTGTCAGCGAGAGTTTTGCCCACCGCCACAATCTGAAGCTCGGTTCGCGTATAGGCTACACATACAGCGAGGATATACCTATCTTCAGCGAGGCATACTGGAAGGGAACGGTTACTGCCATCTACCGCGACTTCCCTGAAAATTGCGACCTTGCGACGCTCGATGCCATCGGCTTTTTCGACAATAACGACCTGAATGACTGGAACAACTGGAACTACCAGGTGTATGTAAAACTTGCCGATGGATGTACATTTGCCGAATTTGACAGCACACTGACGAAACTCTTTGTCGAGGAACAGGCGAGAATCAAACGCGACGGCGATCCCAAACGCTATTTTACCGTTCCGGTAAGTGAACTTTACTATAATCAGCCGGCAGAAATCAAGTACAGCTTTCCATCGTCGAAGGGCGACCTTTCAACCACTCTGTCGCTTGCCGCCATTGCTGTGGTGTTGCTGTTGGTGGCATTCATCAACTATCTGAACTTTGTGATGTCGCTTATCCCCATGCGTACACGAAGTGTGAATACACAACGCATAATGGGTGCGTCGGTTGAGTCGTTGCGCCTTGATTTTATCGCCGAGTCGTTCCTCTTCCTGTTGGCGGCTGTGGTGCCGGCGCTCTTCATTGTGGCGGTTGTCGGCAAAAGCGATCTTTCGTCGCTCTTCATAACCTCGGTGGATGTTGCGGAGCATTGGGACACAATGCTCGGAATAGTTGTGGCAGGTGTGCTGCTGTCGCTGCTCGTTTCGCTCTATCCGGCGTTCTACATCACCTCCTTCTCACCTGCCTTTGCGCTGAACGGCAATTTCGGACGTGGCAAAAAGGGCATCGCACTGCGCACACTGCTCATAGGGGTGCAGTTCTTCGTATGTTTCGTGCTTATCGTGGCGGCTCTTTTCATCTGGTTGCAGAACCGCTATCTGATGTCGGCAGACATGGGCTTCAACCGCGAGCATCTCCTCACCGTGGAACTTCCTCAGAAGCTATATTTTCTTGAGGGGCAAACTCCACGCGACGAACTTGCCGACAAATTGATGCAAGGCGGTTATGTGAAGGATGTTGCCTTCTCCAACGGCGACTTCATAGCCAACCGTCGCTGGACGGTGGGACGCACCATCAACGGCCCGCTACCCGAAAATGTAAGCAGGGACATTAACTTCTCACCATTCCAGGTGTCGTGGAATTTCCTTCAGGTGATGGGCGTAGAAATAGTCGATGGACGCGGCTTCTTGCCCGAAGATGTACAGAGTGCCTGTGGCGGGCTTGTCTTCACCGAGGCGGCAAAGGCGCAGTATAATTTGACGACGGACAACAGCGTCGCTCCGCGAGGAATGGATGTCCCCATCGTAGGTTTCTGCCGCAATGTGAATGCGCGTTCTCTGCACGAATTGCAGGGTGCCTTTGCCTTCTATTGCATGGGGCAGGACGAAATGGGAGTACCGGGCAAGAAGTTTTATGCCATGCGCAACCTCTACATCCGCCTTGTGGCAGGTGCGGATGTAGCAGAGGCTGTGGAGCATATAAGAAAGTGTATTGTGGATTATTTCCCCGGCATTGCGCCTGCATCGTTCGATGTGGAGTTTTTCGACGATGTGCTGCGCCGTCAGTACGAGAGGGAACAGCGCCTTGCTATGATGGTGGGACTGTTTGCCGCGGTGGTGATAATTGTGTCGCTCATGGGATTGTTTGCAGCAGTGCTGTTCGAAGTCAAGTTTATGGAGCGAGAGATTGCCCTGCGTCGTGTGAACGGTGCCATGACAACCGACATATTCATGATGATAAATTGGAAATATATTAAAATCCTTATAATAAGTTATGTGTTTGCCACGCCCTTGTCCTGCCTGATTGTTAACGGCTGGTTGCAGTCGTTTGCCTATAGGGTGGATATTCGTCTGTGGGTGTTTGTCCTATCGTTTGCCGCGGTGGTGATGGTTGCTACCTCTGTCGTTACCTTCACTTCGTGGCGCGTGGTCAGCCGCAATCCGGTGGATGTCCTTGGCAGGGGCAATTGAGAAACAGTTTTGATTTTCAATACAAAGGCCGATGCTGCCGCTTCGTCGTGAGACGCGGCGGCAATATCGGCTTTAATGCTGTTATCTGTTTTATAGCTTTGCTGCTCCCTCTATTATCTTCACAATAGTCATCATTGCCTTTCTTTAAGAGAAAGCAACTTCAATCATGTTAAGTAATTTATAGAACTTCTCTAAAGAAGTTTTTTCAGTTCTTCGACAGGAGGGAGCAATCTCTTCAAGCGTTCATCCATATCGGCTGTAGTCTTATATGTAGCCACACCCATAGGCTTGTCATAATCTTGAATTACGTATTCAACAAATTTCTTATTAGCACTTTTGCAAAGGATAATACCTATTGAGGGATTCTCGTTAGGCTTTCGTACTTCATCATCGAGTATACGTAGGTATCCGGCCAGTTGACCCAAATATGAAGTCCTGAATGGACCGTCCTTTAACTCAACACATACAAGTGCAGCCAACTCTCTGTTGAAGAATAGCAAATCAGGAAACTCTTCTACACCGAATTTTTCCAAATGATATTGGTTGCCTACAAATGTGAAATCCTTGCCGAATGTCATAATAAACTCTTTTACATTCTGCACTATACGCTGTTCTATCACGCGTTCGTTTCTGTCCTTATCACGAATGAAAAGTTCTTCGGTATTGATAAAATCAAGCAGATATTCATCCTTGAACATCGTGATGGCACGATACGCTTGCAATTGATCGGGAATTGTTTTCTTGAAATTATTTGGTAATTCTCCTTGATGACTATACAAATCATCATTTATAATCAGCTCCAAATCCTCAACCTTTGCTTTGGTGTCTGCCGCAAATTGAATATAAAATTTCCTTTGCTCGACATCCTTGACTTTGCTGATGATGGCATAATGGTGTGTGAAACCGATATTCATAAATGCGGCAATCGGGAAATTTGCATCTATCTTAAACTGTACAATTGGTAATTCGTTCGTTGGAACGAACGAATTACTATCAATATCTACAAATTCGTTCGTTGAAACGAACGAATTATCTGAAAGCATCTGCCACTCTTCGTAAAAAGTACGCATCTTTCGTAAACTTGCAGCAGAAAAGCCTCTTAATCCTGGTAATTCTTTGCGAAGTTGCTCGCTGACTGCTTCAATGAAGCCTTTACCCCAATTCTTATTTCGAGTATTCATTGAAACAAAGCGTCCAATTCCATAATAAAGTGCCAACTGCTCTTGGTTTATAGCAGCTAACGCACGCTGTTGACTATGCAGAATCGCACTCTTAATAGCCTGAACAGCATTGGTCAGTACCGCATGCTCTGTTGTGTTAACTATATCACTCATATTAATATTCAATTATTTGATTTATCTTGAATAGTCAATATCTGAAAACAAGATAAATGAAAAGATTTAGAAGCCGAAACCGCCACGCAAATATAAAAACATTTTCTAATAAAATTTATATTACTGTCCGCTAAAAATAATGATCTAAGTCGCTCATATAATTGGTATGCAAAAAGTGATTCTTTTGAAAGCGATACGTTGGATTTTAGTAAAAAAAAGAAAGGCGCAAGTTACTTCCGCGCTTTACACTTGAGAGTAATATGTGCCTTTCTGTAGATGTAGTGTGGTAATTACAACTTTGCGGCTCCCTCAATAATCTTCACAATAGTCATCATAGCCTTCTCCATCACTTGGAGCGATACAAATTCGTAGCGGCTGTGGAAGTTGATTCCTCCTGCAAACATGTTGGGGCAGGGTAGTCCCATGAACGACAACTGCGCACCGTCGGTGCCGCCGCGTATGGGCTTGATCTGTGGTGTTACTCCCGCCTCTTCCATAGCCTTGCGTGCAAGTTCTATGATGTGCATCATAGGCTCTACCTTTTCGCGCATGTTGGCATACTGGCGCTTCACTTCCACTGTTACAACACCTTCGCCATAGATGGCATTCATCTTGTCGGCAACCTCGTTCATGTAGGCAAGGCGCTTCTCGAATATCTGCTTGTCGTGGTCGCGTATGATGTACGACACTTCTGCCTGGTCGACACCGCCGTTGATGCTCATCAGGTGGTAGAATCCTTCGTAGCCCTCGGTCTGTTCGGGTGACTCTGCGGCGGGGATTGTCTCTACAATGGCTGTCGCCACACGCAGTGCGTTGAGCATCTTGCCCTTTGCATATCCGGGGTGTACGTTGCGTCCCTGTATGGTGAATAGAGCACTGCCGGCGTTGAAATTCTCAAATTCAAGCTCGCCCTCGGCTCCACCATCGACGGTGTATGCCCAATCGCATCCGAAGAGAGGTACGTTGAAGTTGTGTGCTCCGCGACCTATCTCCTCGTCGGGGTTGAAGGCAATTCTCACTTTGCCATGTTCAATTTCGGGGTGCGCCTGCAAATATGCCACAGCTGAAATAATTTCGGCAATGCCGGCCTTGTCGTCGGCACCCAGCAGTGTGTGTCCGTCTGTTACTATAAGGTCCTGCCCCTTGTATGCAGCAACTTCGGGGAAATCCTTTACGGTGAGCACTATGCCATCCTTTTCGCACAGTGTGATGTCGCCGCCGTCGTATGAACTTACCACGCGGGGACTGACATCCTTACCACTCATGTCTGGGCTGGTGTCGAGGTGCGAGATGAATCCTATTACGGGTATCTCCTTGTCGCAGTTGGCGGGCAGTGTGGCGTAAAGGTAGCCCTTGTCGTCGAGGGTTATTTCGGTGAGCCCCATTGCGCTGAGCTCGCTCTCCAAGTAGCGGGCAAAAGTGAATTGTCCTTCGCTTGTGGGCACTGTGGTGTTGTCGTCTACAGACTCTGTGTCGAATGTTACATATTTGAGGAATCGCTGTAACATGCTGTTTGTAATCTCTTTCATTGTATGGTCGTTTTTGTTTGTAGCTTATGGTTACGGCTTATAAAGTTACTCCTTATGTTTGGAATGGGCAAATATTTAGGTTGTTATTTTGCCAAAGGAGAGTCATGTAACTTCATTGACAGACAATATTTCATTTTCTCTGTTTCAGGATTCATCCAATCTTTTAATCTTTTACAAAAGTCGTTTGCCTTTTTGCGTCCTTTGTTATAAATTTGCGTTTTCGAAACTTTTGCACAGTATGGATAATTTTCTTGAATTATTGAAACATAGACGCAGCTGCCGTCTTTTTACACCGCAGCCGGTGGAGGAAGATAAGGTCTGCGAATTGATGAAGGCGGCACTTATGGCGCCTTCGGGACACCGCATAAATCCCTGGGAGTTTATAATGGTTGACGACAAAGAGATGCTCCGTCAGCTGTCGATATGTAAGGCACAGGGTGCCGCTCTGCTCGAGGGTGCTGCCATGGCAGTGGTTGTCATAGGCGATACTGCCAAGACCGATGTCTGGGTGGAGGATTGCTCTATAGCGACGATACTCATTCAGCTGGCAGCCGAGGAACTGGGGCTCGGAAGCTGTTGGGTGCAGGTGCGCAAGCGCTTCGATGCCGATAGTGTCCCCGCTGACGAGAATGTTAAACGATTGCTCTCTATCCCCGACAACTATGCGGTGCTGTCGATTGTGGCTGTCGGCTACAAGGCACGCGAGAGCAAGCCTTTCGATGAGGAGAGGATGCAGTGGGAGAAGATACATATAGGCAGTTTCGGTGGAAAATAGTCGCATAGTCTTGGTTGGCGCCGGCAATCTTGCCACCTGTCTGGGTGTTGCACTGAAGAGTGCCGGACTGTGCCCCGAAGCAGTATGGAGCAGAAGTGAAAGGTCGGCACATGCCCTTGCAACGAGATTGGGGTGCGCGGCAACAGCCGATATGGACTCCTTGCCCGATGCCGGTATTGTGGTAACAGCAGTCAGCGACGATGCGCTTCCCGAAGTGGCAAAGCGTGTGGCGGCGAGGTACCCCGACAGTATTGTCGTACATACGGCAGGCAGTGTCTCCATTGATGTCTGGAAGGGGACACATGCCCGGAGATTTGGTGTCTTCTACCCCATGCAGACTTTCAGCAAGGGCAAGGATGTCAATTTCTCCAAAGTGGGTATCTTTGTGGAGGGGAACAGCGAAGAGGTGTGCCGACAGTTGGAGCTTTTGGCAAGGCGACTGTCGCCATTGGTCTATCGCATCACAGGCGAGCAACGTGCCTATCTGCACATTGCGGCAGTCTTTGCCTGCAATTTCACAAATGCAATGTGCTCCATTGCTGCCGAACTGCTTGAGAAACAGGGACTGCCGTTCGAGATAATGCTCCCGTTGATAGACGAGACGGCGGCAAAACTCCATTTGCTCCAGCCCCGCGAAGCACAGACCGGACCCGCGCACAGACGCGATGCGACAATCATCGGAAGACAGAGCAATATGCTCGCTGACGATAAAAAGGAGATATACGACCTTGTAACACGATATATCGTGAACAAGGCTTGCAAGAATATGGACAGTGAAAAATAGAGAATAATGATAAACTACGACTTGACAAAAATAAAGGCATTGGTCTTTGATGTGGACGGTGTCTTGAGCAAGGAGACAATACCCATGCACCCGAGCGGCGAACCTATGCGCACAGTGAACATAAAGGATGGTTATGCTCTGCAGCTTGCAGTGAAGGCGGGCTACCATGTGGCGATAATCACCGGTGCGAAGACCGAGGCGGTCAAACTGCGCTACCGTGGACTGGGTATCACCGATGTATATATAGGCGCATCGGTGAAGAAGGATATTTTTGAGGATTTCATGTATATGTACGAACTCTCTCCCGAAGAGGTCATGTATATGGGCGACGACATCCCCGACTACGAGGTGATGCAGATGTGCGGTCTTCCCTGTTGTCCTGCCGATGCTGCAACAGACATCAAGCAGATAGCAAAGTATATCTCTCCCGTAAAAGGAGGCGAGGGCTGTGGCAGAGAGGTCATAGAGCAGATAATGCGTGCCCAGGACAAATGGATGGATGAGTCAAACGCATTCGGATGGTAAATAAACGTAAACAGGCAATATGCTCGACAATCTAAAGAACTATAAGATAATACTTGCATCGGCATCACCGCGTCGCCGCGAACTTATGGGCGGGTTGGATGTTGTATTCGATGTGCGCACACTTCCCGATGTCGACGAGAGTTTTCCCGAAACATTGCAGGGTGGAGAGATTCCTCTCTACATCTCGCAAAAGAAGGCGGAGGCTTACCGTGCCGTTATGGCTGCCGATGAACTTGTGATAACAGCCGACACAATAGTGTGGCTCGACGGCAAGGCTCTTGGCAAACCTGCCGATGCAGGGGAGGCACGCAGGATGCTGCACAGCCTCTCGGGAAATACCCATAATGTATATACGGGTGTAACGGTAATGACGGCAACGGCAAGCGTGAGCTTCACTGCCTGCTCAAATGTAACATTTGCTCCCCTCGACGACGAGGAGATAGAATATTATATAGAAAAGTACAGACCAATGGACAAGGCTGGTTCATACGGTGTGCAGGAGTGGATAGGCTACATAGGAATAGAGAATATCGAAGGCTCCTACTTCAATGTGATGGGACTGCCCGTACAACGGCTGTATAATGAACTGAAAAAGATTCCTGCATTATGAAGAATAAGATAGCAGATGCAATAACCGACCTCATAGGCAACACTCCGTTGCTGAGGTTGAACAACTTTTCGCAGAGAGAGGGGCTTGCCGTAGCTCCGCTTGCAAAATTGGAGTATTTCAATCCCGCAGGCAGTGTGAAGGACAGGGCTGCGCTCTACATGATTCTCGATGCCGAAGAGCGTGGCATATTGAAGCCCGGTGCAACAATCATAGAGCCTACCAGCGGAAATACCGGGGTGGGGCTTGCCTTCATCTGCACCACACGCGGATATAGACTCATACTTACAATGCCCGACACCATGAGCCGCGAACGCATGAGCCTGCTCAAGGCATACGGTGCGAACCTGGTGCTTACGCCGGGGAAGGATGGCATGGCGGGCTCCATAGCAAAGGCTCAGGAACTTTGCGAATCGATAGAGGGGGCGGTAATCCTTCAACAATTCGAGAACAGTGCCAACCCTCAATCGCACTATTGTACGACTGCCGAGGAGATATGGCGCGATACCGACGGCAAGATTGATGCCTTTGTGGCATGTGTAGGTACCGGCGGAACAATAAGCGGAACGGCACGCCGTCTGAAGGAACTCAACCCTGCTATACGGGTGATAGGTGTGGAGCCTGCATCCTCTCCTGTGCTCAACGGCGGAGAGAAAGGCGCCCACAAGATACAGGGCATAGGCGCAGGCTTTGTTCCTGCTATATACGATGCAACAGTGGTCGACGAGGTTTTATGTGTAACCGACGAAGAGGCTATGACTGCCGCACGCACACTTGCCGCTACTGAGGGCGTGTTGACTGGATTCTCTTCGGGAGCGGCATTGCATGCAGCCACCGAACTTGTCCGTCGTGGAGGTTACGAAGCCAAGAATGTGGTAGTTCTGTTGCCCGATGGCGGCGAACGCTACCTCTCTACAGAACTGTTTGCATAAGCAAAATAAAACAATGATTATGAAAAAGAAAAATATAACAGATATATTGCCGGCAACGGTGAAGGCATTGACCGAGTGCAACCTTGACAAGGTGCTTGCCGAGTGCCAGCACGATGGCGAGCCTATGCCCTCGGGACGCGTGCTCTCCGATGTGGTGGAGCTTGTACGCTCGATTGTATTCCCAGGATTCTTCGGCGAGGCTTATAAGGACGACAGCACTCTCGAATACAGGACCGGTCTTAATGTGGCAAAAGTGTACGATCTGCTGTGCGAACAGATTCATGCGGGATTGTGCTTTGCCAATGTAGATGGCAAGAAGGAGCGCCGTAAAATGGCAAAAGCCATGGCTGTGGAGTTTGTGGAGTCTCTTCCCGAACTGCGCCGTTCGTTGCTCATGGATGTGGTTGCAATGTACGACGGCGACCCTGCCGCAAAGAGCTATGGCGAAATAATCAGTTGCTATCCTGCCATAAAGGCTATAGGCAACTACCGTATGGCGCACAGACTGATAGAGATAGGTGTTCCGCTTATCCCCCGCATAATATCGGAACTTGCCCACAGCGAGACGGGTATCGATATTCATCCCGGTGCAACCATAGGAAGCTATTTTGCAATTGACCACGGAACGGGTGTCGTTATCGGAGAGACCTGTATCATCGGCAATCATGTGAAGCTCTACCAAGGAGTTACTTTGGGTGCAAAGAGCTTCCCCGTCGACGAGAATGGTATTCCTATCAAAGGAATTCCCCGTCATCCTATTCTCGAGGACAATGTTATCGTGTATGGAAATTCAACCATTCTCGGTCGCGTAACGATAGGAAAGGATGCTGTGATAGGTGCCAACATCTGGCTTATGGAAGATGTACCTCCCGGAACAAAAGTCGTGCAGAAGAAAAACATATGATTTGACATAAAAAAATCTCGGCAGATGCCGAGATTTTTTTATGTCAAATTCAGTAACCTTTATGGGATGTTCTATGAATTAGGTCGCGACGATTTTGAGTTTTATTTTTAGTAGATTATTGATATTTGGTAAGGGCTCAATGCGAGCATCGCAACAGAGCGAATATCAAAAAGATGCAAAAATAAAGCCAAAAGCGCCCGAAACAGAATCCACCATACAAAGAACACTAAATTACTAATTTATAGAACCTCACTTATTTCAATGTACCGTTGTTGGCAGAGTTGATCATCGCCTCACTTGCATACATGTAAACCTCAACTCTTCGGTTCTGGCTGCGTCCGGCAGCTGTCGAGTTGTCGGCAACAGGCTCTTTTGAACCTTTACCCTCAACGCTTTTTATCTGGTTGGCTGATACACCAAGAGATTTGAGATAGTTGGCAACCGAATTTGCACGGTTTACAGAGAGGGGGTCGTTGATGGCATCGCTGCCGGTAGAGTCGGTGTGTCCGTAAATTGCAACGTCGGCATCGCTATACTCCTTCAGAATCTTTGCAAACTCGCTGAGGTTGCTCTTTGCATTGCTGTTGAGGTCGTATTTGTTTGTAGCGAAGAGAACACCTGAATCGAATGTAACCTTTACTGCTGTGAGGTTGTTTGCATCGGTGATGGTCTCTACTGTTGCATTCTCAACCTGCTTTGCGGCATCGGCTGCCTTGTCCATTCTCTTGCCGATGATGGCACCTGTGCCCGCACCTACTGTAGCACCGATTGCAGCACCGATTGCGGCACCTTTACCCTTGTCGCTTCTTCCGCTTACCAATGAACCTACAATAGCACCGAGGGCTGCACCGCCGCCACCGCCGATGAGACCGCCTTTGGCTGTATTGTTCATGCTCTGGCAACCGCTGAGTACAAAGAGTGCACAAAGTGCAACACTGAATAACTTGAATAATCTTACTTTCATAATTGTTTAGCTTTTATAGTTATAAATTGTTATTTCTGTGGTGAAAGCCCGCTTCCGGGCATCTCGCAACTGCAAAGATAGTGTAATTTGGATATAAAGCGAACAATCGTCCGCTGTTTTTTTCGTAAATTCAACGTTTCTGCGTAAATTTGCAGTTCGTAAATAATGCAGAATAATATATAGCTATAATAAACTATGGCAGAACTTAAAGATTTGACAAAGAGAAGTGAGAATTACTCACAATGGTATAACGAACTGGTAGTTAAAGCCGACCTCGCCGAGCAGTCGGCGGTGCGCGGTTGTATGGTCATCAAACCCTATGGCTATGCAATCTGGGAGAAGATGCAGCGTATCCTCGATGATATGTTCAAGGCAACGGGGCACTCGAATGCATACTTCCCCTTGCTCATCCCCAAATCATATCTCAGCCGCGAGGCAGACCATGTGGAGGGATTTGCAAAGGAGTGCGCTGTGGTAACCCATTATCGTCTGAAAAACTCGACAGACGGCAAGGGTGTCGTTGTTGACCCTGCTGCGAAACTCGAGGAAGAGATGATTATCCGCCCCACATCGGAGACTATTATCTGGAGTACATACAAGAACTGGATACAGTCCTATCGCGACCTTCCCATCCTTTGCAACCAGTGGGCAAACGTGTTGCGCTGGGAGATGCGTACCCGCCTTTTCCTGCGTACCGCCGAATTCCTCTGGCAGGAGGGACACACCGCGCATGCCACACGCGAAGAGGCTGAGCAGGAGGCAAACACCATGCTCCACGTGTACAACGAATTTGCCAACAAACACATGGCTGTGCCTGTGGTGATGGGTGTAAAATCTGCCAACGAGCGTTTCGCAGGAGCTCTTGAGACCTACACAATCGAGGGATTGATGCAGGACGGCAAGGCTTTGCAGTGCGGAACATCGCACTTCCTCGGACAGAATTTCGCAAAGGCATTCGATGTTCAGTTCATAAACAAAGAGAACAAGCTCGAATATGTGTGGGCAACATCATGGGGCGTATCTACACGATTGATGGGAGCGCTCATCATGACACACTCCGATGACAACGGTCTTGTACTTCCTCCCGCTCTTGCTCCCATTCAGGTGGTAATTGTTCCCATCTACAAGAATGCCGAGCAGCTTGCAGTTATAGACAGTAAGGTAAATGTACTTGTTGAGGAACTTAAGGCGTTGGGTATAAGTGTCAAGTATGACAATGCCGACAACCGTCGTCCCGGATTCAAGTTTGCCGATTACGAGCTCAAGGGTGTCCCCGTACGTCTTGTACTCGGTGCACGCGACATAGAGAACGGCACAATAGAGGTTATGCGTCGCGATACTCTCGAGAAGATTACACGCCCCATCGAAGGCATCACAGAATTTGTGAAGGCACTTCTCGACGAGATTCAGCTGAACATATATCACAAGGCTCTGAAGATGCGCGAAGAGAACACCCGTTCGGTAGACACATACGAGGAGTTCAAGGAGGAGATAGAGAAGGGTGGTTTCATCCTTGCCCATTGGGACGGTACTCCCGAGACTGAGGAGCTCATAAAGGCAGAGACAAAGGCTACTATACGTTGTATCCCCTTGTCGGGCGACAAGACCCCCGGTTTCTGCATGGTAACAGGCAAACCCTCTGCTCAGCGCGTACTCTTTGCAAGAGCATACTAAAGTCTACGTAGTGTATAACTGTGGGGATAGTTTCCTTGCAGGTATATTCAAACAAAAAAGATTCCCATTACTGATTGGTTCAGTATGGGAATCTTTCTGTTTTTTCAGAGTGACCTGAGGTAATTTGAGTTGATTTATTTACTATGGTTAAATAAAAACGATTGTTTTTGTTTGATGGTGATAAATAAATGCATATCTTTGCAACAGAATCGATATTAGAGTATCTTGTATGAACAAAGATGTATTTAAGACTTTAATAGTTGAAGGACAGGAAGAATTGCAAGAAGTGGAGTTATATCAGCGCCCCTTTGAGTTTGAAGAGGAAGGACGCTATGTATTGGTGGGTATCAGGCAAGCGGGAAAGTCTTATTTGCTATATCAACGCGCCAAACAATTGATGTTGCAGGGACATGGCGTGAAAGATATGATATACATCAACTTTGACGACGAACGCCTGCTGGGCATGACTGCCGATGACTTTGACCTTATCTTGCAAGCCTATAATAGCATGTATCCGGGCAAGCCTATCTTGTTCTTCGACGAGATACAGAACATAAGCGGATGGGAGCACTTTGCCCGCCGATTGGCTAACCAGAAATATAGAGTGTACATCACAGGCAGCAATGCCAAGATGTTGAGCCGCGATATTGCCACCACCTTAGGGGCACGATACTTTGACGAGAAGATATTCCCCTATTCGTTCCGCGAATATATGGAGGCTCAAGGCGTATCACTCGGCAAGGAGTGGATGTATGGCAAGCAAAGGAATACCGTGCAGCAGATGATGAACACCTATTTCCGTTGGGGTGGATTCCCCGAACTGCTCATGTATCGCAATAAGCGACATTGGCTCAATGGCTTGTATGAGAAAATAATATTGGGCGATGTGATACAGCGCAATGGTATCAAGAACGAACAAGCGCTGCGACTTGCCGTCAAACGACTGGCTGAGAATGTGAAGCAACCTACAGCCTACAACCGTTTGGCCAATATGGTGAAGAGCACCGGTGTGTCTACCAATACTGCCTCCATCATAGACTATATCAGATTGACCAAAGAGGCCTGCCTTATATTCTCTATCGACAACTATGCTTCTAAATTTGTTGAGAAAGAGACCGTAAAGAAGCATTATTTTACCGACAATGGGTTGCTGAGTATATTCTTGACGAATCAAGACACTTCTCTGTTGGAGAACCTTTGTGCGATAGCTTTATATAAGAAATATGCGAGTGATGATGAACCTCGCCTATATTATTATAACAAGAATGTAGAGGTTGATTTCTATATACCCGAAGAAGAAATGGCTATACAAGCTTCATATACTCTCTGCGATGAGGAAACCCGAAAGCGCGAGGTGGGAGCACTCGTGGCGTTGCATAAGTTGCACCAGCTTAAAAAAGCAGTAATTGTTACTTATGACGAAGAGGATACTTTAGTTATAAATGGCTTGAATATCGAGGTGGTTCCTATATGGAAGTGGCTGCTTGCTTCCGAGATGCGGTAGCTTAGAATTTCAGTTCTTCGCCCAAATTCTCCAAGCGCTCTATGGAAAATAGTCGAGTAAGTCTATTAATGGTATATGCAGAAACCGGGAATTGCCGTACGTGTGGGGTGAAAGACGCTTGTTTAGGTGAAAAATGGCAAAGAGAAATAAACCACAAAGCCTGTCTATCCCTTGTGTGGTTAGGCAGGCTTCTGTGGCTTTCCTGTCCATCCGCATTTATAATGCGGATGGATTGAGTATTAGCATTTGCAATGCGCTTACATCTGATAATCCAATTGAACCTGCATAAACGGAAACAGATTCGTATATTATTGATAATTTCAGTTCCCACAATATTGTTATGGGTATAATCAATCTTTTACAGAAAGCCTATTGTGTAAATATCTTCTCGTTTAAGCGCATCACAGATGCTTATACTCAATCCTTCGCGTTACAAACGCGAAGGGGCGGAGAAAGCATTGTCTCCAATGCTTGTAATTCCTTAATATTATTTTGTAGTTTCGTTACATATTAGTAATTTTGTGCATATATAAATTTATACTTTACAATTGTGAAAAGCCACTTTGTAAATCAAGAATAAGATTAACCTATTTTTTTGTATTATGTGGTTAGCCTTTGCACAAAGAAACAGTTGCCATCACAGGGAAGCTCTGATGGAACTTGGTTATATAAATTGGACAATGCACCGAACCAATTTTGAAGTTGGTGATATTGTATTCCTTTTTATGTCTGATGAAAGAAAAGTTGCTTTCAAAACAAAAGTAGTTGCCAAAGATTGTGATAGAACAGATATTGCTTATTGGCAAGTTAAGCCCAATATGCACTTTACTTACAAGTTGGAATTGGTCAAGGAATACACAGGAAACAAGTTGGATGAAGATGATCTAATCCAGCACGGTTTCAAGGGTGGTAGAAGCATACAACATCCTTTGAAGAACAATATTGAATTGCTAAGTTACATTGATTCAGTTTTTGATGAAGATTAAGCCTGTCCATCCGCATTTATAATGCGGATGTATTGAGTATTATCATTTGCAATGCGCTTACATCTGATAATCCAATTGAACCAGTATAAGCGGAGACAGATCCGTTTATTAGGGATAATTTCAGTTCCTGCAATATTGTTGTGGGTATAATCAATCTTTTTACAGAATTCCTATTGTATAAATATCTTTGTGTTTAATCGCATCGCAGATGCTTATACTCGTCCCTTTGGAAGGGACGGGGAAAAACTCTGTTAAATAAGCAGAAATGAACAGCGCAAATATAGAATTATTTTCTAATAAAATTCAAATAGCTTCTTAATACTGTTCTGTTATTATCTCATTTCTTGTTATTTCCTTGTTGTTTTTCTTATATTGCTGATTATTAAATATATAAAACTTTAAAGGAATAAAAGAATGAAGATTTTCGACCACTCAGGGTGCATTATGTGGGTTAAAAAGTGAGATAATGCACGATTTGTGGTCAAAAACTTTGGTTTTGGAAAGAAAAGAAGTTACATTTTCGATAGAAAAACAGCAGTGATATGAATGAATTGATTGGAAGAAACAGGGAGTGTGCAGAACTTGCCTGTCCATCCGCATTTATAATGCGGATGTATTGAGTATTAGCATTTGCAATGCGTTTGCATCTGATAATCCAATTGAACCAGCATAAGCGGAGACTGATTCGTTTATTAGGGATGATTTCAGTTCCCACAATGTTGTTATGGGTATCCTCAATTTTTTGGCGTATAGCTCATTTTCAACCATCGATTTGTACTCTGAAACATTTGAACCTCTCAATACACCTGTAGGAATGCATGTTTGAGAGGGGTCGCACCCTGCAAAGTTACATTCTGCTATTTTGAGTTATTTGCAGGCGAAATTCTCACGAATTCCGCCCGACTATTAACATTCTTTAGATTTTCAAGAGCAAAATGGGTTTCGGAGCGATGAATTATATCGAACTCGCGTTAAGATAGGAACATTTTGCTGTTATACTCAGTGTGCAATTTTTGCACATTGTGCATGAAGAAAATGCATAAAGCCCCCCCCAAATAGCATCTTTAACGATTTTACTTCGTATATTAGCGGAGGAATAATAATAAGAAGAATAATATGTACAACTGTCATATTCTTGCAATTGACGACAACGAGGCTCTGCTTCAGACATTGAAGATTATACTGAAAAAGGAGTTTGCGGTGGTAGGGACAATCTCGCGTCCCAACCTCATTGCAGCCGTACTCAACGGTGGCGACGTAGATGCCATTCTGCTCGATATGAATTTCGACAAGGGCAGACTCGACTGTGAGGAGGGACTCTATTGGCTCGATGCAATAAAACAGCGCCCCAATCCTCCGGCGGTGATACTGATGACTGCCTTCGGCGACATTGACATTGCGGTGCGTGCAATGAAGAAAGGTGCTGACGACTTTGTTACAAAGCCGTGGGACAACAACGAGCTGATAGAGAAAATCGTTGCGGCTGTAAAGAAGCGCCGCACCGCAATCGGGGAACAGAAGCAGGAACTGAGGGAGGTGCGCGACAACGATACTGCCACCCTCAAGGAACTGGAAAGAGATAGGCTACAGAGGGTGCTAAAGGAGACGGGGCGCAACATCACCAAAACGGCTGAGATATTGGGAGTGTCGCGCCGCACACTATACAACAAAATAGAGAAATATGGCCTATAGCAACTATCGCATACAACTGACATTGTATATCGTTGCCATTATAGCCTGCACTGTTGCAATGACACTGTTGGCAAAGGAGGGCGACGACCTCTTGTGGCTGTCGGTTCCGGCCGCCGCACTGTTGCTGTGTATGTCAAGGCTGGTGAGGCTGATAAACTATCCGATAAGGCAGGTGAAGATGTTTCTGCTCGCTATACGCAGCAACGACCACATGGTAAGGATGCCCGAGGCAAAAGACCGTATGTTGCGCGACATGTACGACAACATGAACAAGATTTTGGCACACTATCACGAGAACGAACTTTCGATTGAGACGAAGAAGCTCTACTACGACCGCATACTGCGCATAATGACGCATGAGATAAGAAACACCGTAACCCCCATCATCACCCTCTCGGACTACTACATCGAGAATGGCGCCACGGCAGAGCCCGAAGACATAAAGGAGGGAATGGGAATTATAAACAGCCAGAGCAAAAGCATAAAGCAGTTCCTCGATTCGTATCACACTCTCACCCATCTGCCACTGCCCGAGCCTGTGGGTATCTCTATCCCCGAGCTGTTCAACGAAATGTACAGACTCTTCGAAAAGGAGTCGGAGAATGTAAAGCTGACCATCCACTACCCCGACATGCAGATAACCGCCGACCCTTCGGGCATACGCATCGTTCTCAGCAATCTACTGCGCAACGCGTTGGAGTCGGCCGCCGCATACGGGGACGGATGTGTGGAGTTGCGTGCCACACTGTGCGAAGGCTATCCGCAGATAACGGTAACAGACAATGGCTGCGGCATCCCCCGTAACCGCATAGAGGATATATTCTTTCCTTTCTACACCACAAAAGAGCATGGCAACGGCATTGGGCTATGTCTCAGCCGTCAGATAATGAGGCTCCACGGTGGCGACCTCATTGCCGAGAGTTATCCCGATAAACGGCACACCATCTTCACAATGAAATTCGAAACTGCCGGATAGGCTGCCCCGAAACACAAAATTTCTCCTTCCCCTGGGAACCAAACAGACCGTTGCTTGTTGTATAGATAACCGGATAACCTGCCCTATGCGCATAACACTGCTTTGCAGAGTGAGTGGCAGGTTATCGCGGTTGTCTACTTATTAACAAGATAGTTTAAAGAGGAGATGAAGATAGAAAAAATCATAGGGCGGGAGATATTGGACTCGCGTGGCAATCCCACCGTCGAAGTGGAAGTGATACTGCAAAACGGAACCCGAGGCGTGGCTTCTGTGCCTTCGGGCGCATCTACGGGAACACACGAGGCTGTGGAGCTGCGCGACAGAGAGAAGTCGCGTTTCCACGGGCAAGGTGTGTTAAGGGCTGTGGAGAATATCAATGAGAAGCTTGCGCCGTTGCTTGTTGGAGAATCTGTTCTCAACCAGAGAAAATTGGACGAGGCGATGATTGCCTTGGACGGGACAGACAACAAGAGCAGAATAGGCGCCAATGCCATTCTTGGTGTCTCACTTGCAGTGGCACACGCGGCAGCAAATATGCTGCACCTCCCGCTCTTCCGTTATATAGGTGGAGTGAATGCTCATGTGATGCCGGTGCCTATGATGAATATAGTCAACGGCGGTTCGCACTCGAGTGCGCCGATTGCCTTTCAGGAATTCATGATACGCCCGGTGGGTGCAGAGGATTTCCACGAGGCTGTGCGCATGGGTTCCGAGGTGTTCCACGAACTGAAACAGCTGTTGAGGAAACGGGGGCTGAGCACAGCCGTTGGCGACGAGGGTGGCTTTGCGCCCGACTTCGGTGGCATAGAGGAGACTCTCTCCACCATTGTTACAGCAATAGAGGAGGCGGGATATACTCCGGGAAGGGAGATTAGCATTGCTCTCGACTGCGCTTCGTCGGAATTCTACAATGATGGCATCTACGACTACTCCAAATTTGACAGTTCGGGCACCCGACGCACATATACCGAGCAGGCCGATTATCTGCAATGGCTCATAGAGGAGTATCCGATAGACTCGATAGAGGACGGCATGGCAGAGGATGATTGGAAAGGATGGGAACTGCTCACCTCGCGCATAGGCAAAAGCTGCCAGCTTGTAGGGGATGACCTTTTTGTTACAAACCGCAAGTTTCTGCAACGTGGCATAGAGAGCAACTGCGCAAATGCCATTCTCATAAAGCCTAACCAGATTGGTACACTTACCGAGACGCTCGACACCATTGAGTATGCCAAACGCAACGGCTATGCGACAATCATCAGCCACCGTTCGGGGGAAACCGAAGATGTAACCATCGCAGAGCTTGCTGTGGCGGTGAATGCCGGACAGATAAAGAGCGGTTCGATGAGCCGCAGCGAACGCATAGCGAAATATAACCGTCTGCTGCACATTGAAAGCTATTTGAAGTAAAGAGCTGAACAAGAAACGATAGACTCAAAAATGGGTCTATCGTTTCTTGTTCAGGGTACATGTTAAAGTTTATTTTTATAGCCGAGGCGACGCCTATATTCTCAAAAGATAGTGCAAACCGAGTGCAATGCGAAATAAAATAGCAATAAGTTCTATTATTAAGAATAAAAACATTAACTTTGCAATCACACTATAAAATAACTTTAACATAAAAGTTACCATTATGCTCACACTTGACAGAATCTATCATGCAGCCTACGTTCTTCAGAACGTAATCAGACGCACAGACCTAATCCATGCGCCTAAGCTCAACCCCGCAAGCAACATATACCTGAAGCCTGAGAATCTTCAGCTTACAGGTTCGTTCAAAATCAGAGGCTCATACTACAAGATTTCGCAGCTCTCTGACGAAGAGAAAGCCAAAGGAGTAATCGCCTGCTCGGCCGGTAACCACGCGCAGGGTGTTGCTCTCGGAGCAACAAAGAACGGTCTTAAGAGCATCATCTGTCTCCCCAGCACAGCCCCCATCTCAAAAGTAGAGGCCACAAGAAACTACGGAGCAGAAATCTGCCTTGTAGACGGTGTGTACGACGATGCCTACCAAAAAGCTCTGGAGCTGAAAGAGGAACACGGATACACATTCGTACACCCCTTCGACGATGTATCGGTAATCGCAGGACAGGGAACAATCGGTCTTGAACTTATCAACCAGTTGCAGCAGATCGACGCAGTGATAGTACCCATCGGCGGTGGCGGTCTTATCTCAGGCGTAGCATACGCAATCAAGTCGCTCAACCCCAACATCAAGGTGTACGGTGTACAGTCAACAGGTGCTCCCAGCATGTTCAACTCCATCAACAACCGTAAGATTGAGCGTCTGAAATATGTATCTACCATCGCAGACGGCATCGCGGTAAAAGAGCCCGGTGTAAACACATACGACATCTGCAACAAATATGTAGACGACATTGTAACCGTAACAGACGACGAAGTATCATCTGCAATCCTCAGCCTCATCGAGCAGCAGAAGCTCATTGCAGAAGGCGCAGGTGCTGTATCAGTGGCAGCGGCCATGTTCAACAAAGTACCCATCGAAGGCAAGAACACAATCTGCCTTGTTTCGGGAGGTAACATCGACGTAAACATCCTCGACCGAGTAATCAAGCGCGGTCTGCAGACAGCCGGAAGAAACTGCGTACTTACAGTGGAGCTTATCGACCGTCCCGGACAGTTGATGAAGGTATCGAGAATAATCTCCGAGAACGGCGGTAATGTCATCGGTGTTCACCACGAGCGTTCAAATGCCAACAGAGACATCAACGGATGCTTCCTGCGCATGAACCTCGAGACACGTAACTTCGAGCAGATCGAGAACATCAAGAAGGCCCTCACTGACGAAGGTTTCCACATCTGTCAATAACCATAACAGTATAACCATTAAAAATAGAATCATGATAAAGAAAGTTCACACAGACAACGCGCCTCAGGCAATCGGCCCCTACTCACAGGCAATCATCTGCGGCAACATGCTCTTCACATCAGGTCAGATAGCAATCAACCCCGCTACAGGTGATGTAGAGGCAACAGACATCGACGGACAGACAACACAGGTGATGAAAAACCTCGAAGCAGTACTCACAGAGGCTGGAACATCGTTCGAGAACGTTGTGAAGACCACATGCTTCCTCAAGGATATGGGCGACTTTGCTGCATTCAACAAAATTTACGGCGAGTATTTCACAAGCAAACCCGCCCGCTCATGCGTTGCAGCAAAAACTCTCCCCAAAGATGTGCTTGTTGAAGTTGAGGTAATTGCCGTTATTAAATAAATAAGCACTTACACAATAAAAATTAACCACTTTTCTTGTCTATTCTGAAAAAAAAATCTAACTTTGCAAGCCGAAAAGCAATCTTGCATAGATTAGTAAACATAAAAACAATATATAAAGATGAAAAGAACATTCCAACCCTCTAACAGAAAGAGAAAGAACAAGCACGGTTTCCGTGAGAGAATGGCGACAAAGAACGGTCGTCGCGTATTGGCAGCCCGTCGAGCAAAAGGACGCGCTAAGCTGACAGTTTCAGACGAGTACAATGGAAAGAAAAAATAAAATCAACTTCCAAAGCAAAGCGGCTGTGTCAAAATCTTGACACAGCCGCTTCTTTTATAGCTTTTATAGCGGAATCTCATTGACTGTTTGACTATTCCCAAGGGACAGAGCCCACAAACATCGGTATCAGATAAAATTTTCGCGTTTCTGCAAATTGAGCAGTCCCAACATCATCCACGCTATGCTGCCCACGACAAGGAATATACGGTTCTTTAGCACTGTATCGCTCCAGATGACTGCATGGATGTTATCGGGCATCGAAAGAGGATTGAGCGTAACATCCCACATGCTGTTCTTTGTAAGCCCCGTGGAGAAGACAACAGCCACTATGCCGCAGATGATGATGAGTATGGCTGTGGCATTTCCATTGCGCGTTACAGTTGAGAGAAAGAATGCAAGGTTTCCCATGAACAGCACAGGATACATCAGCTGATAGGCTATCTCGAACTGATTGACGGGGTATATCAGGTATTTGGCAATCCACGCATAGAGCACCAATATAAAGAATATCTCTATGTAGATGAGAATGAGCCTTGCAAACCACACTTTATACTTGTAGTCGGGTATTCCGAAGAGTATCTCCAGAATGCGGTTGTCGGCATCGTTCTGTATGCCGAAGACTGCGGGATAGAAAACCAGCAGCAGCGACGGGAAGAAGAGGAAACGGTATACATGCTCGTCGCCGGGGAGCTCGCCACGATAGGCGCTGTCGAACATGAAGTAGCCGAACAGCGCAAAGGCGGCAAGAAGGAACCATATGAATTTCCCTCCGAAGATTATCTTCATATTATAGACCGATAAACGGAAAAAGGCTCTGCCTATATTTAATATCTTCATATCTCTACTGTGTGTTATAGGTTCTTGAGCAGGCAAAGGTATGCATCCTCGAGGTTCTCCTCTACCCTCTCTGCATTCTCGCACGGTTTCTCGCGCGAGATGTAACGGACTCTTATCTTGTCACCGTTCATCATGTTGTTAACAATAAGTTTCTCGTCGAGTGTATCGAATTTTTCGGGTTCGATATCGAACACCCACACTTTGTTCTCGGCAAACTTTGTCATATCGAGCGGGTCGCCATAGTATTTGAGTTCTCCGCGATTGATGACTGCAACCTGGTTACATGAGCTTGCGATGTCCTCGATGATATGCGTAGAGAATATCACAATGCGGTCACGGCTGAGCTCCACAAGCAGGTTGCGGAAGCGTATACGTTCGCGGGGGTCGAGTCCGGCTGTAGGCTCGTCGACAACAAGTATCCGCGGCAGATGCAACAGTATGAGGGCAATACCTATACGCTGCTTCATACCACCCGAGAAGGAGCCTATCTTATGGTCCTTGCGTTCGTACATGTGAACAGCCTTGAGTACATATTCGAGACGCTCCTTGCGCACGATAGGATCGGTGATACCCTTGAGCATCGCCTGATAGTCGAGGAATTCCCATGAGGTCATGCTCTCGTACATGCCGAACTCCTGGGGAAGGAATCCGATGAGGCTCTGCAACTCTTCGCGATACTCGTTTGTATTGAGACCGTTTATCCACACTGTACCGTAGCTCTGTTCGAGGATACCGGTGATGATGCGCATCATAGTAGACTTGCCGGCACCGTTGGGACCGAGAAGTCCGAACATACCTGTCTTTATCTTGAACGAGACACCTCTGAGTGCCATAAAGGGTGTGCGGCGCTTACCGATGATGGGAATACTCTTGATGGCTATGAAGAGGCTTCTTCTTGTCTCGGCAAATCTACCGGTGAGACGCTCCACATTTATTCTATGTGCATAGAGATAGTCGGATGTAACCTTCACAGCAATGCCCAATGCCCACAAGAGACCGATGACTATTGTTGCCGGAATATTGTCTATCCCGTCGGAGATTATCATCAGGGTTATCAAGGGGAGCAGCAATGACACGACCTTGTGCACAAGGTTCACAACACCCTTGTAACGGGTGGTATTGTATTTTAGGTATTCTCTCACCTTCTTCCACAGGTCGTAGAA
This sequence comes from Bacteroidaceae bacterium, assembly GCA_045578665.1. Lineage (GTDB taxonomy): Bacteria > Bacteroidota > Bacteroidia > Bacteroidales > Bacteroidaceae > HGM04593. The sequence continues at coordinate 38,593 of JAZNKR010000181.1, forward strand.
GCCTGCACAGACTGCGAAGGACAACATTATTATCCAGAACTTGTTTTCGAGATAACATGTTACCATGTAGAGTAGGAACAGATATATCACCACCTGCCACAGTACAGAGACAAAGTCCTTGAGGTGGTGGAACTCGCTGTGCAACCCCAATCGTTTGCGCAGTTTTATTCCGCTCTCCCACTGACGGGTGAACTTGTTGGACCAATCGTATATCTTTACAAGGTTGCGTATCTCTATCACAATAGGCTCGTTCTCGTCAATAATCTTCTTGTCTGCCATTCGCATCGATGTCTTGATGAAGTATGTGCAGCCGGGAATGAGCACTGTCAATGCCATTACATAGAGCAGTTGCATGAAGACACCGCTTACATAGAAATAGATGTAGAAGACTCCGAAGAGATAAATCACCAGATGCAGGAGGTGCATGGGACGGCTGAGCGAACGGTACCACTTGAGAATATTCTCCAGCGAGAGGTAGACTGTGGGAATGAGTATCAATGTCAGCAGTGCCGAGAATGTGAGACCACCGATGACCGTCACCGCAAAAGGTGCTCCGATTGCCCCGGCATAGTCCGCATCGCCCATAGCCATAGGCAACATGGCGATTACCGTGGTTGCTGTGGTGATAAGTATGGGACGCAGACGGGAATATCCGCTGGTGATGAGTGCCCTGTTGCGGTTATATCCTCTTTTGCGCAAGATGTTCGAGTAGTCTATGAGGATGATACCGTTGTTCACCACCACTCCCAAAAGTATGAGGAAACCTGTCATGGTGTTGGCATTCATCAGGCTGTTGCCGGTGATGAAGAGTCCGAGCAGTGAACCTATTGCAGCCAAGGGTATAGTGAAGAGCAGCACAAAGGGAGTGGAGACCGACTCGAAGACAGATGCCAATATCATGAATATGAGTATCAGCGATGCTATAATCAGGAAGTTGAACTCGCTGAGCGACTCCTCGGTGCGCTGCGTCTCTATGGCTATGCCACTGGGGACGTTGTAGCTTGCTATAAGCTGGTCTATCTCGTCACGGTAGCCGTTGAGCACATCTTTGGGCAGATCTTCACTCTGTGTTATACCGTAGAAGATTGTTATCTCGCGGTCGCGGTTGACACGGCGTATGCTCGAAATGTCGCGTGTGTATTTTATCGATGCCAACTGCTGCAATTCGTGCAGACCGCCGTTGGCATCGGGAATCATCACCCGACGAAGGTCTTCAACTGTTTTCTGAATCTTCTTCTGCTTCTTCTCCTCCTCTTCGCTCAGGTCCTCCTTGATGACTATAGCAAATTCGTCGTTATTCAGTTTGAGATAGCTGTTAGTCGTCATCTCCTTGTTGAGCGAACTGAGTCCGTTTGTGATGTTCTGCCTTGTTATATTGTATGATGCCAGCAGGATGGGGTCGAAGACAAGGTGTATCTCGTTGCGGCGACCCGGGTTTGTTGCCCAGTTCCATGCCACAAAATCCATCTCGCGCAGATTGTAGCGTATGTTGTCGGCAATGATGTCCATCATATCGAAGTCGGAGCCCTTGATTACAATGCGTTCGCTGTTGTCGCCCACACCAAGCACCCTCATGAAGCGGTTCATGGTGGATGCTGCACTGCTCTGTCCGCTGTTGGAAGAGCCGGTAGATATGCGTATATCGACGTTGGGCAGCTGCATCAGTTTGTTCAGTTCCTCGACAATTGTGGAAATCTTTCTGCCGCTGTTCTTGTAGTAGTCGTCCTTCAAGACCAATGTTATGGATGCAGCATCCTCCTGTATGCGGCAGATGACCTCCTTCTTCTCGGGGAAGCTGTCGAGTTTCTCTTCGAGGATGGATACCATGCGGTCCGAGTATTCCAATGTGCTCGACGAAGGCATGGTCAGGGTCATGTTCACTCTGTCGGCATTGACCGGTTTGCTGCTGTCGGTGTTCGTCGAAAGGACAATCATCCACATGGCAATAAGTACCACCACGCAGCCTGTTATGCAGATTGCGGGCTTGCGGAGGCTGGTCTTCAGAAGCACGGTGTATATCTGCAAGGGACGCTGGTTGATGGAGAGTTTCTCGTGGAATACACTCTTTCCCTTGTTATTCTTCAGCATCACATAGGTAGACATGGGGATGAACAGCAATGCCACTGTGAGCGAGAATAGCAACGTCGCTATGATGGAGATGCCTATGTGCTCTCCTATGAGACGTATGAACACCTCCTCGGAAAAGAGGAAGGGCAAAAAGACGGTGATGGTTGTGAGCGTAGATGCAAGGATAGACTTCCACACCTCGCGCGTTCCCTGCGTAACTGCCTGTTCGGCACTCTTTCCGTGTGTAAAGAGACGGTATATATTCTCGAGAACGACTATACTGTTGTCGAGCAACATACCTATTGCAAGAGCCATACCTACAAGGGTGAGGCTGTTGATGGATATGTTGTAGTAGTAGAAGAGGTTGAATGCCGCCATTATGGATATGGGCATCGAGAGCGCGATGAAGAACACAAGATGTATGTTGCGCAGGAAGAACCATAGCACCACTACAGCAAGCAAGGCACCGCTTATACCCAACTCCACAATCTGGTCGATGTTCTTCTCTATCTCATCGGCAGAATTGGACTGAATGACAAGCTCTATTTCCTGCGAAAGGAACTCCCGGTTGAGTGCTTCGAGACGCTTTTTCGTCCTGTCCGAAAGTTCCAGGATATTTACCTGCGCGTCGTTGACGAGGGCTACGGATATCGCCTCCATTCCATTCACGCGGCTCAGCGTGGTTTCGTCCTTGAGGTCGAAGAATATTTCGGCTACGTCCTTAAGGTATATAGGTCCGGGAGCCACTATCACATTCTCTATCTCGGAGATGTGGTCGTAGTTGGCATCGAGATGGACATAGTAGCGCAAATCGGGGGCATTTATATAGCCGAGGAATGTGCGTTCCTGGTTGTACTGTCCCAAGATGTCCCTTATGCGCGATGGGGTAAGTTTCAGCGCAGAAAGGGCTTCTTCGTTGAAGCGTATCTCTATGGCCTTTTCGCGTCCGCCATATACATTCACAGCCGCAACACCGTCGATATTCTCGAGTTGCGGTTTTATATCCTTGTCGACAAGCGCACGCAATCTGTCAACTCCTCCGGTGCCACGCACCTGCAGGGTCATGAAGTTGTTGTTCACTCCATTGATGTTTGCCCTCTCTATGTTCACTGTGAAGCCATCGGGCAATGAGGGAAGGACACTGTTCACCCTCTCCTGCAATTTAAGGGTGGTATATTTAAGATTCATCCCTTTCTTGAAGTTGACGCGAATCTCGCCCTGCCTGTTCCTTGCGGTAGCCTCCATGTTCTCCACTCCTTCGATGGTGCTGATGACACCCTCGAGCGGAATGACAGCCTGCGACTCCATGTATGCCGGTGTTACGTCCCTGTCAGATGATATGTGTATGAACAGCATCGGCAACTCTGCATTGGGCAGAATCTCTACCTTCAGTTGTTTATAGGAGACATATCCCAAGAGGGAGATGGCTATAAACAGCATACATATGGTTATCTTGCGTTTTATTATGAAATTCATCTGTCCGTTTTTTGTAGCTGTTTATGCTTTATTTCTTGAACGAGGCTTTCATCTGTTCAAAAAGGGAATATACACAGGGGATTACGATGAGACTCAACAGCGTGGAGGTTACAAGACCACCTATTACGGCTATCGCCATGGGTGCACGCAACGATGCTCCGTCGCCGAAGGCTATTGCCATGGGCAGAAGCGAGAGTATGGTAGTGATGCTTGTCATGAGGATTGGTCTGATACGCTGCTGTGCAGCCTCTACTATAGCCTCTGTCAGCGGCATTCCTCCGTCCTTCAGCTGGTTGATTCGGTCGACAAGTATAATGGAGCTGTTCACGGCAATACCCGACAGCATGATTACACCTATGACTCCCATGATGTTGATTGTTGTTCCCGTAACGAAGAAGAGCAATATGGCGCCTACCAGCGCAAGAGGTATTGTCAGCAGGATGGTAAAGGGATGGAGCAACGACTCGAACTGTGATGCCATGACCATATACACAAGCACTACAGAGAGTATGAGCGCGAAGATGAGTCCTCCCATCGACTCCTGACGTTTCTCCTCCTCACCGGTGATGTCTATCGAATAGTTTGCCGGCAGATCTATCGCTTCGAGGGTTGTGCGGATATTCTCAGAGACCTTGCTCAGGGAATATCCCTCCTCGAGGTTGGCTGTAACCTTGGCGATACGGCTCTGGTTGCGGCGGAATATCTCCTTCGGAGCCACGTCGCGACGGATGTCGGCAAGCTCGGCGAGACGGAACTGCTTGGCATCGCTTGTGATGACAATGTCGTTGAGCTGCGACAAAGGAATCTCGGGCACTTTTATCATGATGTCGCGCATCTCGCCCTTGTAGTCCATCTGTCCGGCACTCTTTCCGGAGAGCTGTTCCTGTATCTGAGTTACTATGGTAGTTACGTTAAGATTGTTCATTCCTGCCAACGCACGGTTTACGGTTATGACAATCTCGGGCGCACCATCCTCTATGGAATTGCTCAAATTGTAGATACCGGGAACACCTTTTGCAAGTTCGTTCACCTGTGCCGTAATGTCTGCTATCTCGTCGAGCTCTTCTCCCTTGATTTCTATTACCACAGGGGCATCTTCACTTCCTAAGAGTGCACCCATCGAGTTGCGGTCCTGCATAAAGGAGAGTTCGAGGCCTTCGATGTCTGTGGTGTTGGCAAACAGCTCTTCCATCAACTCTTCGGGAGTATATTGCGATTCGGGCGAAAGTATCACCTTCAACGATGCTGTGTTGTCGCCCGAGAAGATGTTGCTTCCCGAACTGTAGCCCGGACCTATGTGGCTGTATATGGTACATAGCGAATCCTTGGTGATGGAGTATATGAGGTTCTCGATGGATTCCACTGTTGAAGCTGTGCGTTCGAGACGTGTTCCCTCCTGCATCTTCACCTCTATACTGAATGAGTTGTTCTCGGCTTTAGGCATGAATTCGGCACCTATAAAGGGAAGCAGACAATATGTACCGCATACAAGAAGCACGGAGAGACCTACTACAAGCCAGCGTCTCCGGAGAATTGCACGCAACATATTGGAGTAGCCTTCTATTCTTATGGATGACTCCTCCCGGGCAGCCTGTGTCTTCTTTGTCTCCTTTTTGTTGCGGAACATCCTTTCGTAGAGAGTGGGGATTACCAGAATGGCGACAAAGAGTGACGATACAAGCGAGAATGTTACCGTCCATGCCTGGTCTTTGAAAAGCTCACCCGAGACACCGTGCAGGTATACGATGGGCAGGAACACCACAATGGTCGTAAGTGTAGAAGCCGTTACCGCTCCACCGACTTCGCTCGCTCCTTGCACTACTGCATCCTTTACGGAGAGTCCCTTTTCCTGATTTCTGAAAATGCTCTCGATAACCACAATGGCATTGTCGACAAGCATACCTGCTCCCAATGCAAGACCTCCCAATGTCATTATGTTCAGTGTAAGGTCGTTGAAGAACATCAGATTGAAGGTGGCTATGATGGATATCGGCATTGCCAACGATATGACAAGTGTTACCTTCAAACGGCGCAGGAAGAGGTAGAGCACTATCACCGCAAGCAGGATACCCAGCACTGCACTGTCCTTAACCTCGCCGATTGCGCTGTTGATGAATGTTCCCTGGTTGCTTACCACATCGAACTTGTAGCCGGGCAACGCCTTCTCAATCTCGGCGAAACGCTTCACCACTCCTTCGACTGTCTTTACCGTATTGTGCTGCATCTCTTTGTAGACCGACAAGCCTATACATCGTTTGCCGTTTATGCGCACGATATTTTCGGGGCGCTCATTCTCGAAAGAGATCTCTGCAAGGTCCTTCAGATAGATGGGAGCGCGGTCGTCTCCTGCAGCAGCCTGAGCGGTTGCTGTACCCGTTGCCGATGCCTCTGTCTTTTTATAGCTTACGATGATATTGCCAAAATCCTCTTCGCTCTTAAGGATATTGACACCGCTTACAATGTACTGTGTTCCCATCTCGGTAACACGACCTCCCGAAAGGCGTTGGTTCTCCTCTGTAATCTGGCGGCTTATGGCATCCATTGTCAGGTTATACGCTGCCAGTTTGTAAGGGTCGGTCTTGATGACAAGATTGCTTACTTCACCACCCGTCAGGGTAACATCGGCAACTCCCTCCACGCGGATGAGTTCGTTGCGGATATATGAGTCGGCAATCTTGCGCAACTCTGCCATATTGGTGAAATAGTCGTGCGACATGCCGACGAGAACAATCGGATCGGTATTGGGATTGTTCTGGGTTATTTCGAGTTTGGTCAGTTTTTCGTCCTGCACAAAAGAGTTCATCGCCTTTTGCAGGTCGAGGAAAGCCTCGTCCATATCCTTGTTCCAGGCATACTCTACTGTAATTTGTGCCGAGCCCGCCTTGATGACTGAAGATACGGTGGTGACGTCGCGCTGACGTATAGCCATCGACTCCATCCTCTTCACGAAGAGTTTCTCTATCTCTTCGGGCGGTCTCTCGCCTGCTGTTATATCGACATAGAGCTTGGGATTATTAAGCTCGGGCAACAGGTCGACACTGAGTTTGTCGTATGATATTTTGCCCAGCAACATTATACCCAGCACTGCCATGAGTATGGTAACCGGGTTGTTGACGGCGAATTGTATTAGTTTTTTCATTATTCAAATTTTAAGCAGCTTCCTACTTCTGAATTTTTACCTTGCTGTTGTCGCGCAATGTCTCATATCCTCTGGTTATGAGCTGGTCCTCGACCTTGAGTCCGCGCAACACCTCAACATTGTCATTGTCCTCTATGCCGATGTGTATGTCGCGGACTTTTGCAAAGCCCTTTTCAACGATATAGACATATTTGCGGTTGCGGTTGCTCATCACAATCTCTTTAGGAATGACGATTGCGTTCTCTGCCTTCTTCACTACAATATCTGCCTTGACGAACATTCCGGGACGCAGTTTCATCTTTTCGTTGTCGATGATGAGTTTGCCCTTGAAAGTGCGTGTTTCGGGGCTCACGGCAGGAGAGAGTTCGCTTACGGTAGCCTTGATTGTGTCGCCGGGAAGTGTGTAGTGCGTGATGAAGACATTCTGTCCTGTCTTCACTTCGTTTATTGCACTCTCGGGGAGGTTTATCTCCATCACCATCTTGGAGTAGCTCATGATTGAGACGATGGATGTTCCCGATGCGAGCTGCACCGATGATGTGTAGTGGGGAAGATTGACGATTACACCTGAGAATGGTGCCTTGATGCTCATCTTCTCGAGATTCAGTTTACCATTCTCGTAGCTGTATTTTGCATTGGTGATTGCTACCTCGGCATTTCTCAGTTCGCGAAGTGTAACACCGCCTTTCTCGCGGAGAGCTCTGGTGTTTGCCTCCTCCTGCTCGGCAATCTCAAGACTCAGTTTCTTGGAGTCTATGGCTATATCGTTCTCGTATTCCCGGTTTTCGAGCTTTACGATGACTTCACCTGCCATCACCTTGTCGCCAAGTTTGTAAGGGGCTCCTGTGCGAGGGTTCCTTTGCAATTTGTACTTGCCGGCAACCTCCGATTTCAGTTCCACCTCCGAGAAAGAGAGGGCTGTTCCCGATGTGCTGTTGTATTTGCTTATCGAACGTTTGGTCACCTCGGTTACCGATACCGGTGAGGCCAATTCTGTTGAACCTTCCTGTCTCTGTTTGTTGCAAGCTGTCAGTACAATGGATGATACAGCCATCAATGCTATAATTTTATTTATCTTCATAGTATTCTTGTATTTGTAATCTTTATTCTATTCTCTATATGTTTATTTCTCTTCTGCGGGAACAAGGTTCATCGGCAGGATGGGCTTGTTGTTCTCGAAATCGTAGAGTGTCAATATCTTCATATTGAGCAGCTCTTTCTTGTAATCTATGATGGTAGATACGTATGACATCTTCTTGTTTGACAGCTGGGTCTGGAACTGGTTCATCTCCATACCTGTGAGCTCGCCATTGCGGTATCTCTCTGCATTGAGGTCGTATGTAAGCTGTGCGTTCTCAACGCTTTTCTTTGCTATTGAAATCTGTGTGAGCAGGTTGGTGAGACTGCGATAGCTCTTTCTTATGGCTATCTCTATAGCCTTGCGCTCTTCGTCGGTGTCGAGGTTGTGCATCTCTATGGCTATCTCCTGTGCCTTTATGCGGGCCTTTCTTTCGCCCCAGTCGAAAATGGGCACGTTGAACGAGAGCGATACGCGGGGATTGTTTGTCGGTGTCCTGTATATGTCGCCGAGTCTTTCGTTGTCGCCGGTGATACCTATCGACATGGAGAGCTCGCCGTTAAAACTGTTGGACTCCTTTATCTGCTTCATCTGCAAATCGAGCTCGGTACGGGAGATTTCGCGTTGCTTGAGTTCGAGACGCGAGCTCATGGCATTTGTTATTGCCTTGCCAAGATCGACCGTTACCGGGTCTGCCGTCACCTGGGCTATTATCTCTATGTCGGTGTCGAGGCTGATGCCGAGAATCTTCTTGAAATCGTCCTTGGCATTTTCGAGTGCCACAATGCGATTGTCCACTGTGCTGCGCGCTGTTGCGAGGTTGAGCTCCGCCTGATAGAGTTCGTCCCTTGTAGAGAGGTCGGCATCGACCTTGTTCTTTATTACATTGAAGTTTGCCTCTGCATCCTTCAGTTCCGCCTTGCTTATTTCGAGGTTGTTCTGCGCTATGTAGACGCTGTAGAACTGGTTGGTTATTGAGTTTTCGAGGTTCAGACGCTGGAGGGCGTAGTTGATGAGCGCATTCTCGTAATCGAGCTCTATGCTCTTGAGGTCGAACTTTATCTGGTTGTAGCGGAAAAGCGGCTGCGAGATGCTCAGATAGAGGTCGTTGCTGTATGCGCTGTTGTCGTTGTCAACACCACCGGTTATGCTCGACTTGTTGTTCTGCCATCCGAAACGGTTGTTCAGCGAAACGGTTGCTCCTGTCCAGATGATGGGCTGCGATATACTGAATGTTCCCGAACTCGAGAAAGATTCGTTGGTATACCACTCGGAGAGACGGTTCTCGAAATAGCGGTTACGGTTGTACGTTACGGGGTTGAGCGTCAACGAGAACCTCGACTTGAGCGAAGCTCTCTGTGCATTGAGGCTGAATCGGTATCGCCTGAGGTTCATCAACGCATTCTTTAGTGCGGGACTGTTCTCGACGCTGTAGCTGAGGGCATCGTCCAATGTCATGCTTATCTGGGCACTGGCATCTATGCTGAGGAAGCATAGAATCGACACAATCCACATCAATTTGGTTTTTAGTCGTAGCATATCTGTATGGCTTTTCTGTTTAGGTCGTTCCATTCAATTAGTAAACTATATCTCTTTGCCGGGTATATTCTGTTTTGGTTGTCATTTGTTTCATTCCAGTATTTTCTTCATTCTTACTCAGTTGCTGCCAAAGGTTGTATCGTCGTAAAAACGAACAGGAGTCTCGAAACTAATTCAAAATCACTTCATCCAAATTTATAGAACTACCCTTTATTCTTTTCGTTTTACAAGCTTCACGGCATCTGCCGAAATATATCTCAGTCTTGTCTTGTTCGTAAGGGTTACACGCATTGTGTCGCAGTTGACATCGAATGTTCCTATCAGCGACCAACCGTTGTCGGCGCGACGTATATTTATTTCGTGTTCCTCTTCGTAGTCGTCGGTCTCTACCCTGAAGTTGTACATCTTGCGGCCTCTGTTGTGCCATCCTCCCCAATAAACCTCGCCGGGTTTGCGCACATAGTAGTAGAGTTCGTATCGTCCGGGCTCGGGAACGGGAATGTTCCATCTTGCATACTCCTCGCCATCGCCCGAACGGATGATAGCTGCCGAGCGGATGGATTTTCCATAGTATCCGCCGTCGGTAGTCAATGTCCATCGCATAGGCGGATTCCACTCCATGATGCCAGAGTATTTGAAATCTTCGTCTATGCTCTTTTTCTTTATCCACTCGTTGAGCATGCCCGAGGGAGGAGGTGTGGAGAGTTCGAAGAATCTTTCATCCTCGTTGTCCACTATTATCTCATCCTTTTCGAGCAGATAGTCCGATGAAAGGGGATATTCTCCTTCGGGTATGAGCGTCTTTTCGTTTTCTATCTTTCCGCTGTTCGATGCTATCTGCATAGGCAGGTTCTTGGAGAAGAGCGCCTTGCAGATGAAGATATTGGGTGCCTCTTCCCAATGCGTTATTATGCGTTTGGTCTCTTTGGGACCGAAATTGATTATCCACTCTGTCGGTTTCTTTTCGCCCTCGAATGTCTGATTGTCGCCGTTGCGTGTCCAGAATACAAGCTTCATATTAACATTGCCGGGCTTGTCGGAGATGTTGGAGATTACAATGTCGCCCTGATATACCTCCTTCTTGGCTGTCGTTACCTTTGTTACGATGGGGGTACCGAAGAGGAATTCGGACACCTCTATAGGTTCTTCCCAATGCTTCAATGCCGAACGCAGATCGCTGTCGGTGAGACGTCCCATGGTGTCGAGCAGAGTCTCGAAAGAGAGATTCTCGAAAGCGTGTGCCTTTACATAATTGAAGAGTGAATCGCGGAATGCACTCACACCCAATGCCTTTTCGGCATCGAGGAAGAGATGTTTGCCCTCTACCTCTATGATGTTGTTCATGAGGTTGCGAAGCTCTACATCCTTGAGCAGTTCCTTGAATGGGCGTTCCTGCAGCAGAAGCACGCACTTCTCTTCGTTGCTGAGTCCGTTGACGTTGCGTTGCATGAAGTTGTTCCAGAAGGGCAGCTTGCTCAGCCTTATCTCTACGAGTCTGTTTGCCACAGACCACTCCGACGAGTAGATGTTGTACTTGAAGTTATACATCTGCGGGAAGAGATAATAGGGGCTCTCTTCTATCGTTACGGAGCGGCGTCCCATACGTCCTTCGTCGAACTTGACACTTCCATTCTGGTCGGTAAGCAGCCATTTGAGCATTGCAAAGACTTCTGCTTCTATCTGCAGATTGGTCATTATTCTTCCGCCATGGTTCTTGTTGTGCTCGCGTCTGTCCTTGCGCCATTTGATGTGCCAGTTGAAGTCGAACTGCCACAATCCGAATCCGCGCTCGGGGAGGAAGAGCATTTCGGGTTGCTGACGCTCCTGTGAGCGTGTCCATGTGCGGGAGAAACTTGCAAAATGGACGGGTACCTCTACGAAAGAGAAGCGTTTGAAGGGGTAAGGCAATTCGAACTCTTTCTCTATGTCGCGGCGCATCTCCTTTATGAGTTTGGGCAACGTATCCTGCAGTGAGTCGAAGTTCTGTCTGAAGTAGTCGTGTCCCTCGAGATACCATGCCGAGTAGATGGTGCTGTCCGACTCCACCGATATGCTGTGATAGTCGCCTATGAGCAGCGAGAGCGACTGCAAGGGGTATTCGAGTGTAAAGCGTGTGCTCAGCGAATCCTCGCTCACTCTTATCTCTCCTTGCGACAGAGGGGTGAGCCCGGGGTTGGGTGTTACCTTCATGCCGAAATGGGTGAAGTAGTTCTGCTGCCAGTCGGGACTCTCGTCGCTGTAGCACACTCCTGGACGAGGATACCAATAGCTCTCGGGGGTGAGCATCGTGTAGTCTGCTGTCTGGAATGCGTAGCGCTTGCCCATCTTGTATTTACTCAGTCCGGCGCTCTCCACAAGCAGTTCTTCGGGAATATCGAGATAGCAGATGCGTTCGTCCACTACACCATTGTACTTCAGCGTGAAGCTGATGGTGTCTTCAGTTGTCTTCTCTTCGGGGAATGTGAGTTTCAGAAGATGGTGTTCGCGCTCTATCTCCAATGGTGCACCATTGCACTCTGCCTCTGTAACAGCGAAGCCGGGATTGAGTGTGAATGTGAATTGTCGGGACTCCTTTGTAGGACGACCCACTATGTTTGTCTCGAAAAAGAGTTTGTCGCCCTGCTGCACTACCTCTATGCCGCAACTGTCTGTTACTATTTTGGGATTGGCGACATTCCGGTTGTTCAGGTTTATAAGATTGCTTCTGTAGTCGTCCTTTTCGGCATAATTGTATACATGCAGGAAGCCGAAGAAGAGAGCTGCGACGAATACCACCACCGCGAAAATTCCCCAGGGAAGCAACGCGTAATGCGAGTTGGGCAGACGTCTGAACATCAATATGCTGAAGAGTATGAAGCTGAATCCCAGCAGCAGATAGAGCATCCGGTGTATAATGAGTGAGGGGAGGTCGGCAAAGCCTGTGATTGTCGACTCCATCAACGGCACATTATAGCACATGTAATCGAACAGATAGTAGTATTTGTCGCCTATGTAGTAGACTGTGAGTCCAATGTACCCCAGCAATATGACGAACGTGAGTGCCTGATTCTTGATGATGAGCATCAGTATGGTCGACAGACCTATAATATATATGAGTGTGGGCAGGTTCAGCAACAGGAAGTATTTGAAGAAACTGCCGACATCCACCGCCGCTCCCATCTTTGCATAGCCGCAGACTGTTCCCACTATTATGACAAGGAAATTGAGCAGCAAGAAGACGCGTATCGTTCCCCACATCTTTCCGAGCAGATACTCGGCATTGCTCAAGGGACGAACATAAAATATCTCGGAGGTGTCGAGTTGCTTGTCGCGCTTGAGATATTCCGATGCAAGGAAAATGGAGACGATTGCCTGACCTATGTTGAAGGTAAGCATCAGGGAGTAGCCAAGCAGCGTGGGTATGCTCTCTACATAGCGCGACTCTCCCAATGTGGTGAAAGCGGTAAATATTGTCGCCAGAATGGTGAGAGTGGCAAATACCTTAAAGAACCAACTCCGGTAGAGTAGTTTCGATTCGTATTTTGATACAGATTGTATGTTTTTCAGAAAGAGCATGCTTCCGATATTGCTTTTGGGTTCAGTTGTTTGTGTTTATATTATGATAGTTGTTCGGGAAAAGGATGTTTGTCAATCGTTAAGCCACAGATTGAGACTCTTTTCCATGAAGTAGACGTAGGCATGTTCGAGGTTGGGTGGCATATTCTCTGCCTCGTATTCATCGAAATTGTCTGCGACCACCTGTATATCCCACATATCGCCTTTGGGTATTGTGGCTATGATAGGATATTTGTTGTTTATGGCATTGTATTGTTCGTCGTCCACGCACAAACGCCACACCTTGCCCTCGGCACGTTTGAGCATCTCTTCGGGAGAGCCTCTGAAAGATATTTCACCCTTGTTGAGAAGCGCCATGTCGTTGCACGAACTGGAAATATCTCCCACGATGTGGGTTGAGAGTATGATGGTGGTGTCGTTGCCGCTGACCTGTGTCAGCAGGTTGCGGAAGCGGATGCGTTCCTCGGGGTCGAGACCGGTTGTAGGTTCGTCTACTATTATCACCTTCGGTTCGTGGATAAGCGCCTGTGCAATGCCCAATCGGCGCTTCATACCTCCCGAGAGGTTTGCGGCATAGCGTTCGCGCACCTCGTAGAGACCTACCTTCTCGAGCATGTCGGCAACTGCTTTCTTGCGCACCTTGCCATTGTTCATTCCCGAAAGACGCGCTGCATAATCGAGGAACTCTATCACCTTGTACTTTGCAAAGAAACGAAAATCCTGCGGCAGATATCCCAATATGCGTCTCACCTCCCTGCGCTCTTTCAACAGATTGCATCCATACATCTCTATCTCGCCCGATGAGGGTTCCATGAGAGCCACAAGTATACGCATAAGCGTTGATTTACCGGCTCCATTGGGACCAAGCAAACCAAACATTCCTGACGGTATCTCTAAATTTATATCCTTCAGTGCATGATTCCCGTTGGGATATACTTTATTTAGATTCTTTATTTTTATTGACATTTTTATCTACGTCTCGCAAGAGATATAATAGGTGCAATTTACAATGTTTATTTTATGACTGTAAAAGTACTGCTAAGTTTAATGAACAACGCATATTTAGTCTTTTTTAACACAAGAAAAAAACTTATTATAGGCTTTTCTGCATCACTACATGAAAAGCAGCGAAAGCATTCCTTTAAAAACATGCCATCGAAGTTCTTCCACCGGGAACAACTTTCAGCCATATCCGTTTTAATATTGGAGATAATACAAATAGAGGCAAGACCTCATTACTAACCCTAAAAAACAAGAGAGAAAATGAAACGGATATTATTATTTTCGGCAATGTTGGTTACCCTATTTTCGGCAACGAGGGGACAGACAATTATCCCGGACGGGTACACCACCGCACACAGCGACAGCAACTGGCAGGTAATTCTCAGCTATTACATCGACGACATTCCGGCAGACAAGCAGTTGGAGATGCAGTGCTGCATATATTGCGCCGACAGTTGCATCAACGATACCGCACGTTGCTTTCAGGGAAAGAGATTCCGCAGTAAGAGAGCACGCACCGGCGATGGATACACCCCTATAATGAGCCGACTCGGCATGCAGCGCTGCACACTGATAATCCCCGAAGGGATGGCGGGCGACAGCATGATGAGCGTAACGAGATACACATTGACAGACAAGAACGGCACCACAGTGGAGTACGACTCGTCGTATGTCTACCTGCCTGCCGTTTCACCGCTCAGTTGCCACCGAGTCAACGACACCGAGAGCAACGCCGACCGCATCTCGTATCGCCATCGATGCATACTCCCAATGGCTTACTACGAACCACTCACCATAAACAGCATCCCGCCCTACAGCGAGAGCCGGTACGCTGTAAACTTCCGCCCTGCAAATTATCTGTTGGAGAACAGTTATATGCAGAACAGCACTCTGATAGACACACTCGCCAATCTAATAGCAGCGATGACAGCCGATTCACTTGCACAGATCGAAGTTGTGCAACTTGTGGGCTACACGGCGCCAAACGAGAAACAGCAGGGATTGGGCATGAAACGTGCCACCTCTCTACGCGACAAACTGAAATATTACTGCAATCTGCCCGACTCGGTATTCGAGGTGCTCGATGGCGGCAGAAACTGGGAACTTATATACGAATCCATGAACGGCAGTAATATTGCCGGTGGAGACTCTATGGTAACCATTTTGCGTGCCGAAAAATCTCCTGCACGCAGAGAGACACTCATCAGCGGCAATCTGAGCAACGACATGTTGCGCAAGCTGGGCGAGAACGCTCTCAACAGCCACCGCCAAGCCTGCTGTGCACGCATATATTACCGCAACAGCCCCGACACCATTGCCCCCAAGCTCAACAGGATTGTGAATGAGCTTGCCACCAACGAGACGCCCGACTACGCTGCGATGCTCAACGAACTGCAACAATACAGCGACGATGCCCGCGCACTGAACCTGATGGGAGTGATTGAGTATCGCCGCCATAAGCGTGGTGCTGCCAAAAAAGCCTTTACAGAGGCTGCCATGATGGGTGACGAGCAGGCCATGACCAATCTTATGATTATATCAAGATGAGGTATTAACGCGGGATAAGGGGCTGTTTGAATTTTGCAAAATTCAAACAGCCCCTTAAATATACACAAATACACACCATTGATTATCAACGCATTACCCCCCAAAAAAAAACAGTGTAATTATTTGAAATATTATAAAATGTTTTGCTAATTTTGTGCAAACAACACATTGGAGGCAGCCTTTAATGATATTCTGACTACTCGTCGATTTTAAAATGAATTTATAGAACTACCCTTAAATATGAGAAATGCTGTATTATTAACGTTTGTATTGTTATCTTTTTTCGGATGTGAAGAAGATTACAGCTCTGGTATATATATAAAAAATGAGAGCAATGACACCATTTACCATTATTGCAATCTTATATCATACCCGGACACTGTTGTAAAAACATTTGATATTTGTGACTTATTAGTCTTAGAGGGGTATGATGAGACAGCACCTGGAGCAAAAAGTTATGCCTTATTCGAAACAGATTTCAAATTGTATAATGACACAATAATGATATACATTTACAATAAAGAGACTCTAAAAACACACACACTGCAAGAAATTTATGAAAATTATTTGATAGCAGCCAGATACGATTTAAGCTTTGACGATGTAAGAATCTTGAATTACAGAATTCCATATCCTCCCACTGAAGATATGAGCGAGATGAAAATTTATATTCCGAATAAATAATTTAACAACATGAAAAAACACATTATAAGAATTGTAACGGCGCTTTTTGTCATATACACATTCTCATTTACGACATGCAATTTAGAAGAACCGCCATACAACTATGAATTCACCAACAATAGCGACAGCGGTATTATTGTTCACATTTCCAATTTTTACCCCGATACTATTCCTTATTTCTCGGAGTATGAGCGAGAAGTAGATGATAAAGAAGGATATAATAAAAGATATGTTGCCCCAAACAGCATAAACGACACCGTTCTATTCCAATTAGATATACCATCAAGTACATCCTATTGGCGGTGGTCTGATACTGTTTCGTGCTTTATTATAGACGAAAAAGTATATAATGAGTGTGGTTTATTGAAAGTTCAATTATACTATTTGGTAAAGCAACGGTACGACCTTAGCGAAGACGACATGAAGTATCTCGACTATAAACTAACCTACCCGCCCTCGCCCAAAATGCGTGGAATGAAAATGTTTCCGCCATACGAAGAGGCAATAAAAGTGGAATAAACAATAAACTGTAAAAACGCAACAATAAGCAAAAAAATAAGACTGCACTAAAGACTAATTGACGAATACCCGAACTGCGAGCAAGGTCGAAGTACTTATACATTCGACCTCAGCTTATGCAAGTTCAAATGGATTATTTTTCAATAAAATTTTATTTGTGTCCGGTTAATTTTCATTCTGCGTATAGGAAAAAACATACTACGCGAGAAAAACCCCTCCGTCTTCAACTGCGATAGCAGTTGAATCCACCTCCCCTTGAAGGGCAGGAG
>JAZNKR010000182.1:0-32577 GCA_045578665.1 Bacteroidaceae bacterium
TTGAAGACGGAGGAGTTTGAAAACCCGCGGAACAAGTTTGTTTTGCAATCCTATATCCACTGTCTACTGCAAATATATATCAAATAGTGTTTGGCGGAGCCACCCCCCTTTTTTTTGATTTAACATTTATTAATACATAGATTGCAGTAACACCTCGAAACAACAAGTTCTCGATGACACTGCAAAAATAACATACCGCAAGCAAAAAAAATAGGGGAAATTCCCTATTTTTTAGGGGAAATTCCCTATTCTTGACCTTTCATGTGCGAAAATGCTTGCAAATATCAATAAATTTGACGAATATTGCCTGAGAACCTCCAATATGCAAGAAGTTATGAGAAACAACAATATAGGAATAGTGCTTCCTATGCTTGCTGCATCGTTGTTTGCACAAGCCCAGGAGAAGATAGAACGTCCCAATGTACTGCTTATATATGCCGACGACCTGGGATATGGCGACCTCTCGTGCTACGGTGCCGAAAGGGTATCAACACCCAATGTGGA
Organism: Bacteroidaceae bacterium; assembly: GCA_045578665.1. Taxonomy (GTDB): domain Bacteria; phylum Bacteroidota; class Bacteroidia; order Bacteroidales; family Bacteroidaceae; genus HGM04593. The sequence goes on from JAZNKR010000182.1 coordinate 505, forward strand.
CGCGCTTGCCGCAAATGGACTGCGCTTCACCAATGCCCACTCGGTAGCCTCCACAAGCACACCGTCGCGCTATGCTCTGCTCACGGGAGAATATCCGTGGCGCAAGCGCGGGACTGATGTAGCGGCAGGCGACGCAGCTATGATAATCTCCCCCGAACAGTACACCGTCGCCGATATGTTCAAGGAGGCGGGATATGCTACAGCGGCATTCGGCAAATGGCATCTCGGGCTCGGAACGGAGAGCGGCAAACAGAACTGGAACAAACCGCTGCCGGTAGGACTCGCCGACATAGGCTTCGACCACTCCTACATAATGGCAGCCACAGGCGATCGTGTACCCTGCGTGTTCATAGAGAACGGCAAAGTAGCCAACTACGATGCCTCGGCGCCGATATATGTGAGCTACAGCAAAAATTTCGAAGGCGAACCGACCGGCAAGGAGAACCCCGAACTGCTCTACAACCTGAAGCACTCGCACGGGCACAATATGTCCATCGTCAACGGGATAGGGCGCATAGGCTACATGAAGGGCGGTGGTAAGGCATTATGGAAGGACGAGAATATAGCCGACTCGATAACGGCCCACGCAATAGAATTTCTGAAAGAGAAGAGCGACACACCCTTCTTCGTCTACTTCGCCACAAACGATGTGCATGTGCCCCGCTTCCCCCACCCGCGTTTCCGCGGCAAGACGGGCATGGGGCACCGCGGCGACGCTATAGCGCAATTCGACTGGTGTGTGGGAGAGATTGTAAAGACACTGAAGGAACTGGATGTATTCGACAACACGCTTATAATCCTTACCTCGGACAACGGCCCGGTTATTGATGACGGATACGACGACCGCGCCGAAGAGTTGCTCGGCGGACACGACCCTATGAGTGGGCTGCGAGGCGGCAAATACAGCTGTTTCGAAGCCGGCACGCGGGTGCCATTCATAGTACATTGGCCGGCAAGGATAAAGAAGGCAAAAGAGAGGAAAGCGCTCGTCTCGCAGATAGATTTCCTCGATGTAATGGCATCTGTCATCGGCAGGGGAAACGAAGAAAACCTTTCGCCCGATGGGCTAAAGAGCCAAGCACAAGCATGGATGGGCAGCGACAACAAAGGGCGGGAAATACTCTTCCAGATGGCAGCAAACCGCAACATTTCGGTACGAAGCGGAAAATGGAAATACATTCCCCCATGCAAAGGAGCGCCAATGATAACATGGGGACCGAAAATTGAGACAGGATACTCTGCCGAGCCGCAGCTCTACCGCGACAAGGAAGAAAGGGTGAACAGGGCTGCCAAAAATCCCGAAAAGGTGGAGCGTTTGCAGAAAGCAGTTGAGTACATACGCACCACTCCCACGAACAGGGAGGTGGAATGAAAGCACAAGCTATATTTCAAATTACTTAGTCTTTGCGAGGCTTAGGCGGAGGAGTTTGACGGTTTTGCCGGTGTATTCAGTCAAACTCCCTCCCCTGTTCTAAGCCTCACTTTACGTTCGGCACTCCTTTTGGGAGCTAAAGCTCCCGTCGTCGCAAAGCTCGTGCAAACGAGAGCAGAATGTAAACTTGTTTATATTCTGCCGAGTGTAGCCGAGCTTCGCTTAAGCAAACATTGCTTATTACGCAATGTCCCTCTTATCCAAGCAAATCTTTGGACACATCTTTTAGCTTTTTATGTTTGCTAATTTCTTTAAAATAAGAAACTTAAAAAAGCTGTCCCTCTTTAAGGGGGACGAGAACTTTTTTCCGAGAAAAAAGTTCGGAGGGGGTTCTTAACCTATCGTATTGCAATAAACCGTACTACGCGAGGAAAACCCCTCCGTCTTCAAAAAACTTCGTTTTTTGAATCCACCTCCCCTTTAAGGGCAGGAACTTTTTAGAATAGTTTTTTATCCATTGAAGGATGTTTTTTTTTTGCAAAAAGGTGCAATAAAGCGGAGAAACGGAAAGTTTTTGTCTTAAAAGCCATTCTATTGCAAAATTTTGATTATTTTTGCAATATGAAATATTACACCCTGAATTTTAACAAAACAACATAATATTTTCAAAAAAACATGAAGAACATTTTCCGTCCCCTGACATTTGCCGCACTTGTTGCAGCATCTGCATGCGCGTTCGCCAACAACGACGCAAAAGAGATTTTCAGCGACGACTTCAACAACAAGTCGGCTTCAATGAAAAGCTGGACACTCGACAAATGCCCCAAAGGCGCATCAATCAAATTTGTGAAAGAAGGTCCCGACAAATCGCGTTGCATCAAAATCACAAGCAACGAGCGCGGTGCACTGAAGATAACCAAACATATCACAGGTCTCAACCCCAACACATTCTACCGTGTATCGGCAAAGGTAAAGACACAGGATGTAAAAGGCGATTCTGTAGACGGTCGCTACCTCGAAGGACGCGGAGCTGTTCTCTACCTCGATGTACTCGACAAGAACTCGGACCAACCCTGGAACGCTTCGAAATTCCTCTATGGCACCAACGACTGGCAGGAGGTATACATGGACTTTGTGAGCGACGAGAAGGGTGAGACATACGTAAGTTGCGGTCTCGGCTTCCCCGGCGGCACATACAACGGTGGAAAGTCTAAGGGTACTGTATGGTACGACGATGTGAAAATCACAGAGACACCCAAAGATGCACTCTACATACGCGAGAGCAAGCACATCAAGCTCGCCATCGACCCCAAACACGTAACAGTAGACGACAAGACTGTCGGCGAGTGGCTCCAGTGCCTCGATAAGGCATACGAAGCATACGAGGAACTTCTCGGTTGCGTACCCTACAACGGACGCAAAATCAGCATCCTCACCACTCCCGGTATGGAGGCTGGTTACTGGGCACTCGCAGGAAACCCCATTCTCTGGAACGACAATGTCGATGTTAAAGGTCTGCTCAACAAGTTCCAGAAGAACAAAGACTGGGGATTCGGTATCCTCCACGAGATTGGTCACACATTCTCTGCCGGCACAGCAAAGGGCGACGGCTATGGTTCATGGAACTGGAACGACGAAATCTTCGCCAACTTCCGTATGTCATATGCACTCGACAAGCACGAGGCTATAATGTCGCAGAACACAACATACATGGGCGACAACATAGGTTACTACAAACGTGCCTACAAGAACTGCATCGCCAAAGGCAACCTCGACTCGGGCGACGCCATCCACTACACACTCATGCGTATAGCAGAAATCTACGGCTGGGATGTTTACAAGAAAGCCTTCCGCGAGCTCTATGCTACACCCGACAGCAAGCTCGGACGCTTCAACAACAACTACGAGAAATTCCTCTGCCTCATGAAGTATGTATCTAAGGCAGCAAGCGAAATAGCAGGCTACACAGTAGACGTTACACGCACTTGCTACACTCCCAAGGAACTCGATATGATTAAAGCAGCTTTGACAAAATAACAAAACAAAAAATATTCAAGTAATGAGAAAAATTCAGTTGTTAATCGCGTTACTGCTCATGTCGGTAGTAACAGTCAGCGCACAGAAACAGTGCTGGACCATCAATCCCGAGACAAATGCCATCGAGATGATTCTCTCAGAGGAGACTCTCCCCTACAGCGATCACATTGAGATGAGCGGCGAAATGGTATCTTTCGTTACACGCTGGAACGTGGACGCAAAGAAAAACTTCTCACAGGAGCGTTCATTGGTATTCCCCATGCTCCGTACAATCCCCAACAACACACACGCCAGCCTCATGTACCGTGTGCAGACCGACATCGTATCTATGCTCGGCATCAACAACCTTGCTCCCGTACAGCTTGGTTCTAAGAAGGTATCTATCAACGGTGCACTCCAGGTAGTAAGCCAGTATGGTATCGGTATCGTGAACACAGGTGCTGCTCGCAAAAGAGCACCCTCTCCCGTAGTTGAGGTAACAACAACCATCTTCCCCAGCACCACACTTCCCATGATGTGCGAACTTTATGAGGTGAAGAACATCACAGGCCGCACACTTACTGTTGCAGTTCCCGAATTCGTTCAGAAGCTGAAGACAGACCCCGCTAAGGGCGTTGATGGCACATACATCATCCAGTCTGAGGTTTACGGTTCAGGTACATACAAAATCGAGCCCGGCAAGAGCATCGAGTTCGGCGCAGCATTCCAGGCTTACCGCGAGAAGGGCGAGAAGGCTATCAAGCCCGACGTGAAGGCTGAGTATGCAAAACGTATGGCATACATTGCCAACAGCATCGACGGTGCACTCGTTCTCGAGACACCCGAGAAGGTTATCGACACAGAGTTCCGTTTCTCTAAGATTCGTGCATCGGAGAGTATCTACCGCACAAAGGGTGGTCTCATGCACGGCCCCGGCGGTGAGTCATACTACGCTGCCATCTGGTGCAACGACCAGTCAGAGTACGTAAGCCCCTTCTTCCCCTACATGGGCTATCAGATTGGTAACGAGTCAGCACTCAATTGCTACAAACTCTTCGCTCGCTACATGAACGACGAGTACAAACACATCCCCAGCTCAATCATTGCCGAAGGTATCGACACATGGGGTGGTGCAGGCGACCGTGGCGACGCAGCCATGAATGCTCACGGTGCAACACGTTACCTCCTTGCCCGTGGCAACAAAGAGGAGGCAAAGGAAATTTGGCCTTTCATCAAATGGTGTCTCGAATACACACGCCGTCAGTTGAACGACGCAGGTGTTCCCCGCTCCGACCACGACGAACTCGAAGGCCGCTTCCCCTCAGGCGAGGCTAACCTCTGCACAGCTACACTCTACTACGACGGTCTTATAAATGCTGCATACCTTGCTCCCCTTGTAGGCGAGCCCAAATTGGCTGCTACATACAGAAAGCAGGCTGAGGAGCTGAAGAAAAACATCAACAAATACTTCTCGGCAAACGTAAGCGGCTACGAGACATACCGTTACTACGACGGCAACACAGTGCTCCGCTCATGGATTTGTATGCCCCTCGTATTCGGCTTCAAAGAGCGCGCACAGGGCACAATCGACGCTCTCTACTCAGACAAGCTCTGCACAGTTGACGGTCTTCTCACAGCCGAAGGCGATGTAACATTCTGGGACCGCTCTACACTCTACGCACTCCGCGGTGTGTATGTAGTAGGTGCAGCAGACAAGGCTACAAAGCAGTTGCTCGACTACTCTAACCGTCGACTCCTCGGCACACACGTTCCCTACCCCATCGAGGCATGGCCCGAGGGTTCACAGCGCCACCTTTCGGCTGAGAGCGGTCTCTACTGCCGCATCATCACTGAAGGTCTCTTCGGCATCCACCCCACAAGCTTCAACTCGTTCAACCTCACAATCCAGCTTCCCTCTGCATGGAACGAAATGGCACTCCGCCACGTGAAGCTGTTCGGCGGCGACTTCGACATCGAGGTTACACGCAAGTCAGACACCCGCGCACAGGTTATCATCAAGAACGGCAAGAAAGAGAAGAAATACACCGTTCGCATCGGTGAGACCATCAAGAACATCAAAATCTAATAACCATACACTTTAAAAATCTCCTGCCCTGCCACATGGTTGACAGGGTGGGAGATTATAAATTTATAAACAACACAGCAATATGAAGAAAATATTCAAATTGTTTGCCCTTGCGGCAATGGCAGTCGTTGCAGCCTGCTCTTCTGCACCCGAAGGAAAGACTGTATATGTAAAGGACTACATCACAGAGAATATGAAGGATGACGCTTATCCCGGCATCCGCCTTGCACTCGAAGAGGCACTCAAGGCTCCCAACAGCACATTGGTGTTCCCCGGCGACACACTCTTCATCAAGGATAAATACTGCTTCGAGAAATATCTCTACATAAGCAACAACAGCGAAGGCAAGAAACGCATCGCCATGAACATTGAGAATGCCGAAGGCCTCACAATCGAGGGTAACGGAACAACACTTCTCTTTACAGGTTTCATCTCTCCCTTCAACGTAGAGAACTCAAGCAACATCACCATCAAGGATCTCAACATCGACTTTACACACACCTTCAACTCACAGGGTGAGATTATGGCAGTAGGCGACGGTTGGTTGGAACTCAAGTTCCCCGAGGGCTACAAGGTAGACATCCAGAGCGGTCTTCTCCGCATCCGCGACAAGAACAACATCACCTACCCCTACGGCAGCCTTCTCGAATTTGACGGTAAGAAGAAAGAGGTAGCATACTACGTTCACGACTACTGGTTGTGGAGCGGCTTGCAGGCTGAGGCTCTTCCCAACGGCAACTTCAAGATATTCCTGAAAGACCTTACAGGTACAGTAGGCAACATCATGGCCTTCGGTGCAGCACGCCGTTCTAACCCCGGATTCACATTCGACGAGTGCCAGACAGTGCTTGTGCAGAATGTAAACCTCTACCACTGCGGCGGTATGGGCTTCATCGTACAGCGTGTGAGAGACATCGAACTGAACAAGGTTAATGTTGTTCCCACACCCGGCAGCAACCGCATCATCAGTGCAACAGCCGATGCTACCCACTTCATCAACTGCGGCGGTTATCTGCGCATGATCGACTGTAAGTTCACAAACCAGAAGGACGATGCTACAAACATCCACGGATGGTATGCAATGACACGCGAGATTGTAAACGACAACACCATCCTCGTATGGTACAACTACGGCAAGGACTTCGTACGTCCCGGTATGAACATGGAGATTGCCAACCACAAGACCATGATGACATACGCTCACCGCATTGTGAAGTCTATCAGAAAGATCAACAGCGAGCTTGCCGAGATCACTTTCACAGAGAAACTCCCCGAGGAGATTCAGATAAAGGACCCCATCGCTTGCGAGGACCAGTATCCCGATGTACTCATCAAGAGCTGCCACTTTGCCAACAACCGTGCACGCGGCTTGCTCATAGGCTCACGCGGCGAGGTTATCATCGAGAACAACTACTTCCACGTACCCGGTGCATCTATCCTCTTCGAGGGTGACGGCAGCTACTGGTACGAGCAGTCGGGTGTACGCAACGTGCAGGTGCGCAACAACATGTTCGACAACTGTCTCTACGGTTGCAAGACATGGGGCGATGCACACATCGCATACAACAGCCGCATCAGCGAGCAGGAGAACAGCCGCTACCACAAGAACATCGTGGTTGAGGGCAACACCTTCCGCACATTCGACCCCCGTATCCTCTACCTCTGCTGCTTCGACGGCATCACATACCGCAACAACAAGATTGAGGAGAGCACCGACTATGTATATGCACGCGAGGAGAAAAACCCCTTCGTCATCAAGCACTGCGACAACGTAGTAATCGAATAACATACGACAAGAAACAATGAAAAGAATATCATTTCTTTTAGCAACTTTAGCCTGCCTGTTCACCACAGTGCAGGCTAAAGTGGTTCTTCCCTCAATCCTCGGCAACGACATGGTGCTCCAACGCAACACCGAAGTCAACCTGTGGGGAAAGGCAGAACCCGACAAGAAAGTAACCATCACAGCATCGTGGACAAAGGAGAAGTTCAGCGCCAAAACCGACAAGGATGGCAAATGGGCTACAAAAATCCCCACAGCCGATGCGGGAGGTCCCTACACAATGACCTTCGACGATGGCGAAAAGACCGAACTGACAAACATCCTGCTTGGCGAGGTGTGGATAGCCGGCGGACAGTCCAACATGGAGATGCCCGTAGGCGGATATATGTACCAGCCTATCAACGGTGTCGAAAAGGACATTGCCGAGGCATACGACTACCCCAATATACGTATGTTCACCGTACCCCGCTGCATATCGGATACCCCGAAAGAGGATTGCGACACCATCTGGCGCACATCAAACCCCATGACTGTACGCACATTCAGCGCTATCGCCTACCTCTTCGCAAAAGAGCTCAACAAGATGCTCGATGTGCCCATCGGTATAGTAACATCAAACTGGGGCGGCACAATCATCGAAGCATGGATGAGCAAGGAGAGCATCACCGCCATCGAAGGCCGCAACGCTGCGTATGACTCACGCCGCCGAGGAGAGAACGCATTTGCAGCTCTCTACAACGGTATGATACGCCCCATCTGCAACTTCACTGCAAAAGGATTCATCTGGTATCAGGGAGAATCCAACCGCGGCAACTGGTACGACTACGCAAAGCTTCAGAAAGCACAGGTAAAACTGTGGCGCGAAATATGGGGCAACGACAAGATGCCATTCTATATCACACAGATTGCACCCTACTGCTACGAAGGCCCCTCAAAACGCCTCAATGCACTCTTCATTGACCAGCAGTGGAAAGCAGCCGACGAGATTGAATACTGCGATGTTGCCACCACACAGGATGCAGGCGATTACAGCCACATACATCCTCTGAAGAAGAAAAGAGTATCGGAGCGTCTTGCACTTCTTGCACTTGCCAACGACTACGGCATTGAAGGCCTGCCTGCGAAGGCACCCCGTTTCAACTATTTTGTAGTGCAGGGCAACAAACTCGAACTCCACTTCAAGAACATTGCACCTCCCTACACAACCGACCCACTCGACTACCGCATGTCAAGCTGTTTCTATGGCCGCGAACAGGCCAAAGGATTCGAGGTTGCCGGCGAGGATGGCAAGTTCTATCCCGCAAAGGGTAACCACCGCTGGTGGAGCAATATTATAGAGGTGTGGTCGGACTCTGTTCCCAACCCCGTTGCAGTGCGCTATGCCTACTGCAACTACTCGTTCGATGCCAATGTACGCACACAGCTTGGCCAGGCATTGCCATCGTTCCGCAGCGACCAATGGGAAATTAAAGACGAAGAAATAAAATAACAAAACAAGGATAAAGTCATGAAAAGAATATCAATCATTGCAGCGGCGCTTGCATGTGTGTTCAGCGTGGCACAGGCAAAAGTGACTCTCCCCTCGGTGATAGGCAGCAACATGGTGTTGCAGCGCAACACCGATGTAAATCTCTGGGGAAAAGCCGAGGCAAATAAAAAAGTGAAGATTACAGCATCGTGGACAAAAGAGAAGTTCACCGCCACAACCGACAAGGATGGCAATTGGGCAACAACAATTCCCACAGTGGATGCAGGCGGTCCCTATACACTCACCTTCGACGATGGCGAAAAGACCGAACTCACAAACATCCTCCTGGGCGAGGTGTGGGTGTGCAGCGGTCAGTCAAATATGGAAATGCCTGTCGGCGGATATATGTATCAGCCTGTCGACGGTGCGCTGGAGCATATAAAGGAGGCATACAAATACGATGACATCCGCATGTTCACCGTCCCCCGTTGCACATCTAATACTCCTAAGGAGGATTGCGACACAATGTGGCGCGAGTCGTCTCCCATGACAGTGCGCACCTTCAGTGCAGCAGCCTACTTCTTCGGCAAGGAGCTTCAGAAGATGCTCAATGTCCCCGTAGGTCTCATCACAGCCAACTGGGGCGGTACACGCATCGAGGCATGGATGAGCAAAGAGGCTCTCGATGCAGTGAAGAGCCGCAACGTCGACTTCGACAAGAAATATCGCGGTCCCAACAGCAACAACGTTCTCTACAACGGTATGATAAGCCCCATCAACAAGTTCACAGCCAAAGGATTCATCTGGTACCAGGGATGCGCCAACCGTTACAACTGGTTCGACTATGCAAAATTGCAGAAGTCGATGATTGAGGGATGGCGTAAGGATTGGGGCAACGACAAGATGCCTTTCTACTTTGTGCAGATAGCCCCCTACTGCTACGAGGGACACAAACTGCGCGGTACCGCGGTATTTGTCGACGAGCAGTGGAAGTGTGCCGACGAGGTCGAGAACTGCGACATTGTCTGCACAACCGACATTGGCGACTTCGCGCTCATACACCCCGCAGGAAAGGACAAGGTTGGTCAGCGCCTTGCCAATCTCGCTCTCACCAACGACTACGGCATCGAAGGTCTCCCCGCCAAGTACCCCCGCTTTAAGTCATTCGAGAAGAAAGGCAACAAGCTCGTACTCAGCTTCGCCAACATGACACGCGCCAACAACTTCGATGTTGCAGACCCCACACAGCAGGACTGCTTCAACGCACGCGAACGCGCCAAAGGATTTGAAGTTGCAGGTGCCGACAAGAAATTCTATCCCGCACAAGCCAACCACGTATGGTGCAGCAACACCATCGAAGTGTGGTCCGACTCTGTTGCCGAGCCCGTTGCAGTGCGCTACGCTTATCAGAACTACTCATTCGATGCCAATGTGAAGACATTGCTCGGACTTCCCCTCCCCTCTTTCCGCAGCGACGACTGGGAGATTGAGGACTTGGGAATCAAGTAATACCACACACTCAAGCAGCGTAAGATTCCGCTACACAACAACAGAAGTGCCCTTTATTTTAAAAAACAACAAAATAAAGGGCACTTCTTTATTATATATTTCCCCAAATTGGCTGAAATACAAAAAACTTTCCCTTATATTTGCGAAATACTACAAATACTCACAAACAACTAACACAAAACTATGAAACAAATCAAACTAATGCTATTTGCATTTACACTGCTATTGGCAGGAACAATGCACACCGCCGGCGCAATCGAGCTTGATGGCGACTCAATTTGGGTGCCCGGTGATGCACTCATCACAAAGGCAGCGCAGATAACTGCCAACAACACACAGTCGGGATTCCCTACATCAAACCTGCTGCGCCCCGAAAGCGACGGAGTAGGCACAAACCAATACATCTGGCACACCTCATGGGGCTCACCTCCCGTACCTCCCAGAGGTACTGACACCTATCTGCAGGTACAGTTCGACAAGCCACAGTCAGACATCATCTTCACAATGATAGGCTCTACATGGGTAGCCACGAACGACACCCCCACGGAGATGATCATACGAGCTACCAACGACCCCAATGGAGAGTGGACAGACATCGACCACCTCACAGAGATGCAGTACGACTTCACCGGCTTCTCACCCGACCGCTACACATCGCCCCGCATCGCCCTCGGTGCCGAATACAGCTATGTGCGTTTCGTAGTAAAGAAGACCATGAACGCAGGCGTAGCAAGCCGATACGACACCAATGGCAACCCCTTCGTATCACTCGGCCGCTTCCAGGTATATAACGCAGTCAAGAGCGCTCCCTCTCCCATCGACCCTAAAGAGAACATAAACCTGCTGTTCATAGGCAACAGCATCACATACGGTGCAGGACTCAGCAACCCCGCCACCGAAGCACCTCCTGCCGTATGCCGCGACCTTGTAGAAGAGGCCACAGGCATCACCACAAACCTCTACAACGGCGGACACTCAGGCATCACCACACTTGGCTTTATGCCCGGTCGCGACGACTTTTCACGTTTAGTAAGTGCAGCAAAGGCATTCAAGAAGAACAACGGAGGCGCCATCTACATCTCCATCATGCTGGGAACAAATGACAGCGCCATGTCAGGCCCTGAGGGAGCACCTGTAAGCACTGACAACTACAAGGCCAACATGAAAGCTATCATTGACGAACTTATAAAATCCATACCCGACTGCAAGATATTGCTCAACTACCCCATCTGGTACAGCCCTAACACATACAACGGCGGCAAATATCTGCAAGAGGGACTCGACCGTCTGCACAGCTACTACCCCATCCTCGATGCCATCGCTGAGGAATATGCACAGGTAACTGCAGGAGACCGTCTTGTATGGGACTACTTCAAGGAGCAGCAATCACTCTTCATCGCCGAGGCCGGCTATTCGGGAACATTCTATCTGCACCCCAATGCACAGGGTGCCCGTCGCCTTGCCGAAGTATGGACAAGCAGCCTCCTCGACATGATTGCAGCCGACAGCATAGCAACAAAAGTAAGCTACCGTATAGAAGACACAGAGGGCAACCTGCTCGAAGAAATAGAGTATGTGGGACACCCCGGCGACACAATCAGCGAAATGCCCGATTTTGCAGGGAAACGCGCCTATACCAATTACACCATAAAGACACCTACAGTAATCAAGAAAGGCGAAAAGAACATCGTAACAGCTGTTGCAACATGGGAACTTCCTTTCGAAACATCGAAAGACCTCAAGAATGCCCATTGGTACAACATAGCTCTGCGCGAAGGCACAAGCTACGCGACATCCGACAACAGCTACAAGTGCAACCCCGCCACTACAAAAGAGGACGCAATAACCTATCCCTATCAGTGGGCCTTCGACGGCGATCCCTATAAAGGCATCATAGTATACAATCGCGCCGACACCACAAAGACACTCGCAAATGTCAACGGCAAGGCCATCCTCGATGACAAAGTATACAGATGGAAGATAGAGGAGGCTGTCAGCGGATTCCTGCTTGCAAACGAAGAGGGCAAATACATTAACGAATATGGTGGCGCCGGCGGTCAGCTTGCCTTCTGGACCAATCCTACCGACAATGGCAGCATATTCACAGTAAGCGAAGTAGGTTCAATGCCAGTCAAGAGTGTGAAACTGCCCTCAGGAGCATCCATAAAGATATTCATTGCACCCAAAGACAAATCAAACGGCCGCGCCATACTTATTTGCCCCGGCGGCGGATACGCCTTCATAGCCGGCAGCAACGAGGGTGCCGACTGGTCGTCATACTTCAACAACCTCGGCTACACAGTGGCAGTTATTGCATACACAGTACCCCCCACATCAGCCGGAATGCCCTTGAAGCAGGCACGCGAAGCAATGAGCTACCTGCGCGATAATGGCGAAGAGCTCCGCGTAACTACCAAACAGGTTGGAGTGATGGGCTTCAGCGCCGGCGGCCACCTTGCCTCCACCGTAGCCACACAGACAAAAGGCGACGAACGTCCCGCATTCCAGATACTCTTCTACCCGGTAATCACGATGGACGCATCGTACACTCACAGCGGCTCACGCCAAAACCTTATAGGCAGCAACGGAGCACCCTCTCTCGTAAGACAATACAGCAGCGAGAAACGTGTTACCGAGGAGACACCTATGGCCTACCTCTGCTGGGCCGACGACGACAATATAGTATCAGCCCGCAACAGCAGGGAGTATATCACAGCGCTGAACAATAAAAACATCCCCGTACACTCGATAAACTTCCCCGACGGCGGACACGGCTTCGGCTACAGCCCCACATTCGTACACCACGACGAGATAATGAAAGACCTCACAGAGTGGATGCTTGGTATAGACGGCATACTCACCAACATAGAGACACCCGTCTGCGACGAATCAGCAGAAGAAGGCACATACTACAACCTGTTGGGACAGCCCGTAGAGAAACCGCAAAAGGGTATCTACATAAATAAGAAACGTAAGATTTTTGTAAAGTAATCCCTAAGAAAAGAACAGAGAGACAGCCGATGAACCATTGAATTAGATTCATCGGCTGTCTCTCTGTTTAAATTAGGTTTATGATTATCAAATTTATTACCTGATTGAAATGTTGTTGGAAATTAACGTGATTTCGATATTGAACAATCCATCTAACAATTTATATTTTTGCAATATAAGGAAACTTCCCCTAAATTTGCAACATTGTAAAGAAATATACAAACAACATATACCATGAAAAACTTCAAGCAAATTCTCTTCGCATTATCACTGCTGTTGGCAGCGACAGTGCACCCTGCCATGGCAGGCGAACTCGAAGGCGACTCGGTGTGGGTGAAAGGCGAAGCACTCCTCACCAAAGCAGCGCAGATAAGCGCCAACAACACACAGTCGGGCTTTCCCGCCTCCAACCTGCTGCGCCCCGAAAGCGACGGTGTAGGAACCAACCAGTACATCTGGCACACATCGTGGGGCAATCCCGCCGTGCCGCCCAAAGGCACAGACACATACCTGCAGGTGCATTTCGACAAGCCACAGACCGACATCATCTTCACAATGATAGGCTCGGCATGGGTAGCCACAGGCGACACCCCCACAGAAATAATAATACAGGGAACAGACAACCCCGATGGCGAATGGACAGAGATAGAGCACCTGAAGGAGATGCAGAACGAATTTACCGCATTCTCGCCCGACCGCTACACCTCGCCCCACATTGCCCTCGGCGCATCATACAGCTATCTGCGGTTCGTTGTGAAAAAGACAATGAATGCCGCATACAGCAGCCGCTACGACACCAACGGTAACCCTTTTGTAAGCCTCGGACGCTTCCAGGTATACAATGCCGTGAAGGAGGCACCCACACCCATAGATCCTAAGGACAACATCAACCTGCTGTTCATAGGCAACAGCATCACCTACGGTGCAGGACTCGGCAACCCCGCCGCCGAAGCACCTCCCGCCGTATGCCGCTCACTGATAGAGAGTGCCACCGGTGTAACCACCAACCTCTACAACGGCGGACACTCGGGCATCACAACGTTGGGATTCATGCCCGGACGCGAAGACTTCACACGCGTTGTCAATGCAGCAAAAACCTTCAAGAAGAACAACGGCGGACTCATCTACTTCTCCATAATGCTGGGCACCAACGACAGCGCATGTATGGGCACAGAGGGAGCGCCCGTAAGCACCACCACGTACAAGGCGAACATCAAGGCAATAATCGACGCACTCATAGAGGCTGTCCCCGACTGCAGGATACTGCTCAACTACCCCATCTGGTACAGCCCCAACACACATAACGGCGCAACATATCTGCAAGAGGGACTCGACCGCCTCTACAGCTACTACCCCGTCATCGACGACATTGCAGAGGAGTATGACAGAGTTACAGCCGGCAACCGCGAAGTGTGGAACTACTTCGAAGACAACAAGGTGCTTTTCATTGCCGAAAGCGGAAATTCGGGCACCTTCTATCTCCACCCCAACGCACTCGGTGCACAACGTCTTGCCGAAGTGTGGTCGAGAAGCCTGCTGGACATCATTGCCACCGACAGCATAGAGATTAAAAAGCCCCTTGCCGACTGGAAATTCTTCACCCCATCCAACGACAAGAAATATACCATCTCCACCCCACGCGGATACTACGGAGCCAAGGACGGAGTGGTTACAAACACCGCAAAGAGCGGCATAGGAGCCTCAAGAGGCGAATTTGCATTCATCACATACAAGGGAGAGCTCTACATATACAGCATAAACGGCAAGAAATTTCTCCACCGCGACCCCATGACCGACGGCAACGGCTGGAGCGACATACTGCTCTCCGACTCGGAGATAGAGCCCTTCAAGGTGCAGTACACCGGCGGCAATGCCACATACCCCTACTGCCTCACATCGCTCGGCTACATAGCCAACACTGCATCGCATACACAGAAGGGCGTGGTGCTGAACTCATGGAACTATTGCGACGCAGGCAACCAGACAGCTATAAAGGAAACTGGCGACTTTGACCCGACGGAGGCGTTGCAGATGCTTGATGAGTTCTTTGCCAACCGGCTCACCGTTACCTACCGCATTGTAGACAGCGAGGGCAATCTGCTCGAAGAGTTTACAGGGATAGGCATGGCAGGCGACACCATAAGCGAATTACCCGACGACATAAAGAGACGCGCCTATACCCAATACACAATAGACACCCCGGTTACACCGGAAAAGGGCAAAGAGAACATCGTTACCATCACAGCACAATGGGAGCTACCCTTCGAACTCTCTACGGAGCAAGGTTTCAAATGGTACAACCTTGCACTGCGCGGCGGCGAAGACTATGTAACGGCAAGCAACGGCTACAAATGCAACATCAACACGACAAAAGAGCAGGCGGCACAGGATACATACCAGTGGGCATTCAAGGGCAATCCCTACAGCGGCATTGTCATATACAACCGCAGCGACTCCACAAAGACTCTTGCCAAAGTAGGCGAAAAGGCAATTCTCTCGAACACCGTGTATGCATGGAACATAATTGAGGCAAACAACGGCTTCCTGCTCGCCAACAACGAGGACGGCAAATACATAAACGAATATGGCGGAGCAGGCGGATACTTAGGTTTCTGGACCAGCCCCACCGACATAGGCAGCATATTCTCGGTGAGCGCTCCTGCCTCCATGCCTATAAAGAGTGTGAAGCTCTCTTCGGGTGCATACCTCAAGATTTTCACCTCCTCCAAAGAGAAGGCAAACGGTCGTGCAGTGCTTGTCATTCCCGGCGGAGCATACGCCTTTGTAGCCACCGGCTACGAGGGCTCGGATTGGGCACCCTTCCTCAACGACCTCGGATACACAGCGGCAGTGCTCACCTACACCACTCCTCCCACATCGCACAGCGCACCGCTGAAGCAGGCACGCGACGCAATGAAACACCTCCGCGAGAATGGCGAGGAGTACAACGTCACCACAGGACAGATAGGAGTGATAGGCTCCAGCGCCGGCGGACACCTTGCCTCTACAGTGGCAACACACACCAAAGGCGACGAGCGCCCCATCTTCCAGATACTCTTCTACCCCGTAATAACCATGGACGCTACATTCACCCACACCGGCTCGCGCGAAAACCTCATAGGAAAGAACCCTCCTCCCGCGATTGTGAAGCTCTACAGCAACGAAAAGCAGGTGAGCGAAGCCACCCCTGCCGCCTACATCTGCTGGGCAGCCGACGACGGTGTGGTACCACCCCGCAACAGCACCGTATATGCCGCTGCACTCAAGGAGAAGGGTGTACCTGTGCGTACAAAGAGCCTCCCCAGCGGCGGACACGGATTCGGATTCAGCTCCTCATATGCCTACCACGACCAGATTGCCGAGGACATCATCGACTGGCTTGAGAGCATAGAGGAACTTATCGTCACCGGCATCGACACACCCGAATACGAAACCCCCGAAGACAACACATACTACAACCTCATGGGAGAGCCTGTGAAGAGACCGCAACGCGGAATTTACATAAAGAACAACCGCAAGGTCTTTGTGAAATAGAACTAAAACACCTTAAACGCATTATAACATGGCAAGCTGAAATAGGAATGATTTTGGCTTGCCATGCTTTTATTCATAGGCGCATCACTTATAACATTCATTGCTCTGAGTTTCTATCATTTATCACAGTAAAAACACTAAAAAAAAAATTTTAAAAAAAAACGTTGCAAATCCTTTTGTTTTATAAAAAATATGTATAAACTTGCAAATGCACTAACATTGTACACCAAACACAATGTCAGCAGAAGATGATAAGTCCTATTGCTAAGTAGATATTCCGGAAACACATCATCAGCAGCCCATTGCAGCCTTGGCTCCAACCATATAACCCAAGTCCTGTGAGGCAACTGCGCAGAAAACCATGAGGTAGACAAGGGGCAAACCAATTGAGAAGACAAGGATCGAAAGAGGCATTTCACGGACACCACACCGGCAACAAGGACTACAGGCAAGGTTGCGCCTATGGCAAGAGACAGCCGCAAACACATTTTATAAACACACTAATGCAAATGAGTTATGTTTGAGGTTATAGATGAAAAATACAAAAAGCTGACAGACGAAGAAATCATCAAACTTGTTCTCTCCGGAAACGAAGAAGCAATGGCCTATCTGTTGTATGTGAGATACAGAGAAGACCTGAAGTTCTATACATGGCAATGCTTCTATTCTTATGAATACTACGAAGACCTTATTGACGATCTATACATACACCTCAAAGGCGACAACGATTGGCATCGTTTGAAGACGTTCTGCGGAAAGTCAAAATTCAGGACATGGTTACGCACAGTATCCACCCGCCTTTTCATGAGTAAAAGAAAGACATTGATAGATGCAGCCACCGACGGCAACTCTATTAATGTAGAGACCGAAGAACGCAGATTGGAGCCCTCTGTCCAGGAGGCGGGCAATCAAAATTCAGTCATGTTGCTGGAAGCTATAAACAGATTGGACAACGACCTCTACCGTTTCATTCTTATCAATGAGCTTTTAGGCTACAACCACAAGGAAATAGCAGAAATGCTTATAGAAAAAAGAAAAAAAGAAAACAAGAAAAGCACCTACCGTGGTGAGGAAGTTGTTCCCGATGCCCACTACATAGACATGAACAAGGCAAGAGCGCTCAGAGATGTCAAAAAGATTGTTAATAAATTAAAAGAAGAATGGTATGGAAATAAGTGATGAATTAATTGCCTGTTACATTGAAGGAACAGCTACCCCCGAAGAAAGGAACTTCGTCAGGGATTACTTAAGCAATCATCCCGAAGAGTATGAGTTCATACTCCACCTAATGGATGACTACTCGGAAGATTACAGTAAAGAAGAGGAAACTACAAGCCACAATTGCATTTCAATGAATGCCGACGGAGTATGCGACATCGCATATTCCGCGGCGGCATTTGCCCCCATGCAGAATAGGTTCCTACATCCTAAGAACAAACCCAAAATTACAAGCCTCAATAAAGATATATATGAAAGATTAAAAAGAATGAATTCAGAATTAGACGATATTTTAGAATAGATAGATAAATATTAACAAGAATAGCAGAACTGCATACAACGGAAAGGCTATGTAAGAACAGGGCAAAGTATAAGAAGCATGAATAGTTTTTCAGAAAAATATTCAATATTGAAGAATAGGGCAGAGAGAATTATAACATCTGTCAAAAATTCGAAATTTCTTTCACTGAAGAAAGAAGAGACCTTTCCCTACACCTATCCTTGTGACAATTACATAGAAACTATCCTATCAAACAAATTGGTATGCATGACTCTACAATCATTCGCTGAAAGATATTGCAAGAAGCAGATACATGATATAAAATCATCAGCGTTGCAAATCACACAAGACAATTATCCCCGGCTATACGAACTATTCAGAAGTTGCTGCAAGACATTGGCCATAAAGAACATTCCTGGAATTTATACAACGGCGCGGC
The DNA here is from genome assembly GCA_045578665.1 of Bacteroidaceae bacterium. Lineage (GTDB taxonomy): Bacteria > Bacteroidota > Bacteroidia > Bacteroidales > Bacteroidaceae > HGM04593. Next base: position 19,201 of record JAZNKR010000182.1, read on the forward strand.
TAAAAGGCATAAACGCATTGAGCGTAGGTACAGACAACACTCCCATTATCCTCATAAGCCGAAGAGCATCGATATGTTTGTCAGACGGAGAACTCAAATTCATGATAGGACACGAATTAGGACACATACTTCAGAAGAATCTCATGTGCCACACCATCAAAGGACTGCTGGACAATCTGAAAAACAAATCCGAAGTATTGGGTAACATAGTCTCAGACATGATAGAAGTGCCACTGAACCAATGGCATCGATGCACAGAAATCACAGCAGACCGTGCCGGATATTTGTGCTGTAAAAATGTGAATGAAATAGAAATGCTGTTCCATAAGACAATAGAAAAGAAATCAATAGAAGGTTACAAGAATTACCTGGAACTGTTCAGGCACTATCCGCTAATACAATCAAGAATAGAAAAACTGAAAGAATTTGAACAGATAATAAAAAACAAATAATAACAATATAAAACACACAGAACAATGCCTACAATATCAGAAAGAATTGATAGTATCCTCGACAGACGATTGGGTCGAGGCTTATTTCAAGGACAAGGACGACTTCATGAAGTTGAAGAACGGATAAACAAATTAAGGATAGTCAAAGATAGAATAAACGAACTTGACGCATTAATAGCCACCATATCTACGCAAATAGAGCAAAAACAGGGTGAATACTTCGATATATTCGTCAAAGACCCTGAAGCCATATCCCTATTCAAGAATGTCTCTTGCAATAAAGCCAAAAACAAGTTGGATCAATTGCTCGCAGAACTTGAAGATTTAAAAAAGCGATTCGAGCGCGAAGCATTGCGCATTGCATTCATCGGCTACGAAAGACAAGGCAAGAGCACATTCCTACAATCAATGACAGGTCTTCCCAATGAGATAATTCCTGCCTATGATGGCACAAGTTGCACAGGAGCCGTTTCTATCATCCACAATACCGACGCACCGCTACGCGTAGAAATAGAATTCTGTACAGCTGCTGAATTTATCGATAATCTCAAAAGCAAACTCAAAGGCTTGTTCCCCGACCGCACATTCATAATAAACAATTTGGAAGATATCAGAAAGATAGATATCAGCGGATACGAAGGCGACGATGCCCTCGAAGTTCAAAGAATGATTAACGAGAAAATGATCGGGCACCTTGACGATTACAGCTATTTACTTGGTAGTGGTATAGTTACCTACGACGACAAGGATGTCATAATGGAACATGTTGCTCAGTACAGAGAATACGAAGAGATACCCGAGGGAGAAGACCCTGATAAATTCATAGAAAGAGTTAAGGAAAGAGACGAAAATTACAAACCCACAAAAATAGTATACCGTAAACCATACTATAAATACCTTGCAGTAAAATCAGTAAACATATATTGCCCATTCCTCAATCAGGATTGTGGAAAAATCGAATTTGTCGACACTATCGGATTAGGAGCATCAGTAAATGCCGAAGGAATAGAACGGGAAATGTTCCGCGTATTACGTGAAGATTGCGACGCTGCCATTGATGTCTTTTGCCCCAGCCCCACAGGAGGAGCCCTGGATCAACGCCAAAGAAGAATATTCAACAAGATAAAAGAACAGATGGGCTCCCGCTCCCCGCGTCTATGGATGGCCTATGCAATAAATGGAATTCCCAATGGAGACAAAGCCAACATCCAGAATATACCCGACATAAAAGCCGAGATGGCAGCTATGGGCGAAACACATCCTTTCGGATTTTACACAGATGTAAATGCAGCCGACAGAAAAGATGTCAACGAAAAATTGCTTGTTCCGGTTTTGGAACTCATCACAAAAAACCTTGAGTCCCTCGATCAGGCACTTGTAGACAAAGTTGATGCCCTCACCAAAGAGACATACAACGAATGTCTCAATCTCGTACAGTCTGCCAACGAAGTTACATCGTCAAGCACACAGTTCAATTCTGACGTCCTCACACTCTTCGTCAACAAACTATACCCCAATATAAAAACGGCTTTCACTGAGGCGATGAACGAAATCGACCTGAACGGATATGCCAAAAAACGAGAAGAGAAATGTACCGAACTGGAGGACGCATACAAAGTAGTAATTGACAACTTATACGATTTTGTAAAGGACGAGGAGGTCATACTCCGACAATTCCAAACAGGCGCGCTTCTAACCCCGGGCGTAGTATTCGAAGAACATATCGAACAGATACGAAACGATATATTCACAGCATTTGAAAACGTCAATGCCAATGTCCTATATCCTCTACAAGAAAAGGTCAAGACAGACCTGATTGAGATACTATACGAAAAAGGACTGATGAAGAATCTGCCCACCGTTATCGACTCTCCCTCGAAAGAATGGCTCCAAAGCATCATCGACAACTATGTGGACGAAAAGAGCTTCCCCCATCTCCACAAGGCACTCCGCTTCATCCTCGACTACCAAATAAACATTGAAGGTCTTGTAGAATACAATGTAACAAAGAGTCTATACATTATAGACAGAACACATAAGAATTTTATCGGCTACTGTGGAGGACAATCAGACGTATTCGAAGAGAAGGCGTCATTTGTATGGCAAGAACTGATGAACAGCATCCGCCGCGTGCAAAAGAACCTGAGGACATGGATAGACGAGTTCGCATTGATTCCCAGCCACTCATTCTACAGCCGCGTGCACAAGTTCTACATCAAAGTACTCACAGACAAAGGCGGTGTAGAAGATTTCGACAGATTCTATCGTTCAAACATGGGCATAATATGGTCCGATGAAATAAGCGCATCCGGTCAAGCACAGAAAGCATTCGGCGATTGGACAAACAGAACAAAGAACCTTCAGGACATAATCAACAGTAAAACCTTTAATATTAAATAACTATGGTATTTGGTAAAATAATAGACATATTTAGAGACAAAACAGCCAGTGCAATAGCAGATGCGCCGATAATAAAAGCCACAATGTTGGGTCCACGCGCAGTAGGCAAGACCACTATCATGGCATCCATATTCAATGAATCCAGAGACAGCATTGCCGGCAAGAATTTGTTCTTTCGCCCCGAGGCAGTGTGCGGCAAAAAACTTACAGACAAAAGGTTGCAATTGATAGATATCATTGAAAAAAAGGGCGATTTCAACGACAAGCCCAATACCGGAGCAATCAAAGCCAGCAATACTGTAGACCCTTTTGACTTTGAGATGGGAATAACAGGAAGGGAGAAATCAGTAGATATCAAAATCACAGATTTCCCCGGCGAGTACCTCGACTCACAACCCCAAACAGTGAGCAACTTCATTGCAGAATCGCACATTGTAATGGTAGCTATCGACACCCCCTATCTGATGGAAGAGGGCGGTAAGTACAACGAACAGAAGAACGAAGTCTCTAAGGTGGTATCATTCCTCACGACAAACAGCGAATCGATAAAGAACAAACTGATTCTCCTTGTCCCGTTGAAGTGCGAACGCTACTTTCACAACTGCATGATGGAGCAAGTGGCAGCAAGGGTAAAAATCGCATATGATTTGCTGCTGAAATCATGCAAGGAAAACAACACAGCATGCGTAATTGCCCCCATACAGACACTCGGAGGTGTTGAATTTGACAAATTCGTAGACAACACAGACCCCATTAGCAAGGAGAGACTCACCAAGCTGTCAACATACAGATTTTATGGAAAGGAGCCTAAATATACACCCATGTTCTGTGTGCAGCCATTGTACTATCTTTTGACCTACGTAGCAAATTATTACGAATGGAGCAAAGGACAACCCAAAAGTATCTTTGATAGACTTAAGGAATCTCTGATATCGGTATTAAAAGATGATGATGAATTTTTCCACGAGATAAAAAAATTATCGGGCAATATCATCACCGATAAAACAGGCTATTCAATAGTAATTAACAACACAATTCTAAACATAAAATAATAACTATATTATGGCACTAAAAGTTTTGATGATGGGTGGACGCCGTTGTGGCAAGACATCTGCACTTGCAAGCCTTTTCGACCAATCAATCAACGGAGAAGTCAATAATCATTTTACAATCGCTGATACAACAACAATCCAAGTAAGAGACGGCGAAAAAATAGATATGCTCAGCAACAAACGTCTTGAGCTTATAAATTCTATAGAAAGGGGAGGAAACAATACATTCCTGGTAGACCAAGCTCCTACCAATAAATACTGGGACTACACGCTTAAAGTGCAGATTCCCGGAAATACAAGAAAATACTTGGAGATGGTTTTTCGCGACTCCGCAGGAGAATTCTTTGAGGTTGGCAACCAATATCACAATGATACCATCGCTTTTATACAAGAGTGCGATGTATTTGTTATTGTTGTCGACACACCGTATATGATGGAAGGTACAAATGCCGAAAAAGAAGCTGCCAATGTAACTGATTCAATCCACACATTCCTTACACACATGGATACAAGTAAGGCCAAACAGGTGATTTTTGTTCCCGTAAAATGCGAGAAATGGGTAAAAGAAGGGAAAATTGACAAAGTTACAGATACTGTAAAGAAATTATATGCCGCAACTTTCAACGCATTGATGGCGATAAACAATATAGAAGTAAGTATCATCCCCATCGAAACCGCAGGAGATATAATATTCGAAGAGTTGAGAGAACCATATATATTGTACAACAATATTACCGGGAAACAACAGAAGTGTTCTAAGACATCAGAAAAATCAGTTGTTTTGTATAATGGAAATAATTACAGATTGACTGCAAATGATATATTAAACGAAGACCTGGAAGGAATATTCCCAGGAACCAATATCACCCGCCCCGCGGCATGGTACAGCCTCAGACACGAACCCAAAGCGGAATATACTCCCCACAACTGTGAACAACTTTCGCTTCATATTCTCAGATTTATGTTCAACAAACAAAAAAATGAAACGTATGGAGGCTTCATAGGTTGGCTTTTAAAATCTTTCTTCGGAACTATTACTATGGAAGAGATGGAGAATGCATTGATAGAATTAAGAATGGCCAATTTAATAAAGGACAGCGGCGAAGGCATCACTATTCTGAAGAGTTGTTACCTTGGCATTAATGCAGACAAGTAGGATAATAAAACAAAAGCACCAATACTTGCCCGATGCAGAAGCGGCATATCCTATGCATCGGCAAGCATTGTGCTATTCTTCAAAAGCCATTAGCACATTTCACCGACACCACGCTCTGTATAAAAATAGAATACACCATGGCACCTCTAAGAGTTTTAATGATGGGTGGATACCGTTGTGGCAAGACATCTGCACTTGCAAGCCTTTTCGACCAAACAATACACGGATCTATCAAGGAACATTTTACTATTTCTGATACAACAAAAGTCCAAGAAAGAGATGGCGATAGAATAGAATCGCTTTGCAACAAACGCCTCGAGATTATAAACTATATAGAACGAGGCGAACATAACACATTTTTGGCAGACCAAGCACCAACTCAAAATTTTTGGGACTACAAACTTAAGGTGCAAGTACCGGAAACAAACAGAAAAATGGAGATAATTTTCCGTGATTCCCCCGGAAGTGTTTTCGATTCGGAAGGACAACACCACTATGCTGAAATCGTAAATTATCTCCATGATTGCGATGTATTTATTGTCTTTGTCGACACGCCATATATGATGGAAGGTACAACAGACGAAAAAAAAGCTGCAAATGTAACGGACTCAATCAACTCACTCCTGACACAAATTGATACAACAAAAGCCAAACAGGTGATTTTTGTTCCCGTAAAATGCGAGAAATGGGTAAAGGAGGGAAAAATCGACGAAGTAACCGAAGCTGTAGAAAAGCTATATTCAACAATAATAACAGCATTAAAGGCAATAGACAATATAGAAATAAGCATCATTCCTGTTGAAACAGCTGGAGATATAATTTTCGAAGAACTAAGAGAGCCTTACCTGCTTAATGACATGAGAAACAGATGCTGTAAAATAACGGATAAGGTTGTGGCATTGAGCAATGGTAAACTTCACAGATTAACAGACAACAAACAACTTTTTGACGACCCCAATGCGATATATCCCGGAACTAACATCACACGCCGCAACGCATGGTACAAACTAAGGCATGAACCGAAAGCGCAATATACCCCACATAACTGCGAGCAGATACTGCTTCACATCCTCAAATTCATTTCTAAAAGGGTAATCAAGGAAATTAAATTTGGAGGACCTATAGACATACTGTTTCACCATATGTTGGTAGAAAAACTACATATGGCTTCAGATATTTTGGATACAATTCACGACAACAAGCTAATAAAGGAAAACTGCGAAGGTATTAAAATACTAAAACCATTACAATAATACATTATGCTAAAATACTATTCATACTACAATGTAGGCGGATACAAAGATATGTATCTTGGAGATTCAACCATGTCATCAGAACATACTTATTTCATCCCATTGCTTCCCGTGTGGAAGAAGAGGGCGGAATCAGGAGACTCTTCCTTGACAGAAAAAGTTGAATCACTGGAAAAACTTCCAAAGATAAACATCCTCACAATGGAGACAAACTACGGCTTGCCGACATCAGCAAGAACACTTATCTCACACGGCGGATACAAAATATATCTATCTCTGTGCGATACAGGAGAAAGCATCTTCTCGATTCGCGACATCAAAAGCAACAATTTGGATGAATCGGGAAGAGCAACCCCATTCCTCTTCTTGGCTGTAGGAACAACCGAAGCCGATAAACAGGTACTTGAAAAGTTGGCTGCATATGCAGTCTCACACACAAAAGCATTCTCAAGCAATCTTGCCGATTTATTCCAATACGACAACAAGTGCAATGGCATTTCATTCAATCTCAAGGGTCTCAACAATCTAATAGAGAGCATAGCAAGAAATCACAGCAATTCGTTTACAACCCGCTCGGGCAATGTCACCGTTGAATTGAAGAATGGAGAAATATCACTGCTTGTTCTTCCCGAAGGCATTGACAAGACAACAGCCATAAAAGAGCAGAATCTCAAAGACAAAAGAGTAAGATTCTTAAAGATGGCAAATTCCGGCTCATCGTCAGATTGCTACCTGGAAGATGACAACTCGCCAATATCCAACAAGATGCTTCTTTACGGCATAGGCGGAGCTATCATCATAGCTGTATGTTGCATATTGTGGTATATATTCAACAACAACTAAGAAACCAAACAAATCCCGGGAAATATGGCAGAAGGACTAAAAGTATTAATGATGGGTGGCCAGAGGGTCGGAAAAAGTTCGGCACTCGCTGCTGTGATGAATGCATTCATCACAGGTCAAAGCAAAGATATTTTTACCGCTAAAGACACAACAACGTTGGCAAAGGAAGACGGTGTCAAGCAAATGTCCATCAAATCCAAATTGGCAGAAGTAAAGAATATGCTGTCCGACCATGCCGGCAAGACCATCCTTGTAGATTCGGGAAAGACAGACAAGATATGGGATTACACCCTCAAGCTCACCCTCGTAGAGACAGACGAGTCGATGGAGATTACGTTTACCGACATAAACGGCGAGTTTTTCGAATGGGGCAACACGCACCAAGACGAGATAATAAAACTGGTCGAAGCATACGATGTCTTCATCATAGCGGTAGACACCCCATTCCTTATGGAAGCAAGAAACAAAGAATCGCAGCTGGTAACCAATGTCACCAACACAAAATACAACTGCATTGACTCAATCCACACTTTCCTTTCATATATAAACGACGACGAAGGCGAAAATGCCAAACTCGTAATCTTTGTTCCTATCAAATGCGAACACTGGGCACAAAAAGGAGAACTCGATTCAGTAACAGCAGCCATAGAAGAAGATTACTGCACCCCCATTACTGCACTCAAGAAATACAAAAGCGTGCAGATAGAAATACTTCCGATACAGACAGTGGGGTCGGCAGTATTCTATGAGCACAAAGAGGCATACATATTTGACTGGACAGAGAAATTCCTACTGTTCTTTGATGTAAATAAATCCTCAAAATGTTGTCTTTTACCAAATAATAGTGTACTTTTAGCCAATGGAAAAAAGAAGCCCTTAAAAGAAGGAAAATTGCGCGAAGACATGGACGCAATACTCATTCCCGGAACCGATATTACAAGACCCAACTCATGGTACAGAATAACATCGTCCGAATATGCGCCGCACAACTGCGAACAGTTGGCATATCATATACTCGAATTCATGTTTGCCAAAGTAGTTGACGCAAAGATTCGCAGCGCAGAAAGCGAGAACGTCCTGTCAAAAGCCTTCAATTTCATACTGAATGTAGGAACATTGGGGCTATGGAACAAATTGCGCGACATATTCGGTGGAATCACACTCGAACAGATGAAAGCCGTTATAACGCAAATACACGACAAGAACCTTATAAAATACTCCGGCGAAGGAATTGCAACGCTAAAAAAATGTAATTTTAAAAGTTAAGAATATGATCAGATACTATACATTCTACAATTGCGGAGGATACAAAGATATGTATCTCGGTTCGGACGACAATGGTATTCAAGCACATTACTATATCCCCCTATTGGCACGATGGGAAAATAATCCAACCCCCGCAAACGAACAAAAACTCGAAATGGCAAAGAAAGTCGCCAAAGTAGAACTGATAACAAATACTGCATCCTACGATTTCCCGATTGAATGCAAACCGCATTTCTCCCGCGGTGAATTCAAAGCCATATACCAAACTCTGAAGGATGGCAGCACCTGTTTCTGCATAAGAGACATCAAAGACAACAAGACCGACGAAGAAGCCAGAGAAACACCATTCAATTTCTTATTCATAGCAAACGGCAAAGAAAGCATAAAAAAATTGGACAATCTGGCTTTGTCGTATCTCGAAGACAGCAACAAAGTAGAAGAGATTATCAGAAATTCTATTTCGTATGACCCACAAACCAATGGCATAAAATTCGATTTGCCTCGCATGGAAGAAGAATTGCCGGCAAACAATGCAGAGCAAAAAATATTCCACATTAACGGCAAAGTCATTTATCTGAAGTTAAACAACAGCAGCATTGAGAAGGCATTGACAGCACTCAACATAGACAACACATCAGTCGATGCTTTCTATGACTACAACAACAACATCATAAGAGGAGCAATACGGTTCGAAGATAATAACATTCCACCAATAATATATGTACCCAAATCAAAGGAAGGAAATACCAACGACAATCCCGAGAATCAGGATTCCGGGCACTCATCTTCCACAGAATCATCATCTCCCGCAGATGTCCAATGTGCCAAAGAGGTAGAAACAGAGGAGTCCTCAATAGATGACAACACTCCCAAAGTCTCCATTGCGGACGAAACAGAGCGACCAACACAAGGAATATCTTCCGAAGATCTTGAAGCCATCAAAATGAAGCTAAAAGAAATATCAGAGGATATAAATGAAAAATATACCCTATTGACGGCATTGATAAATGAATCCAAAAGAGAGAACGACCAACTGATTCAAATAAGGTCGGCAAAAGACGTCATCAACATTATAAAAAGTCTAACCGACAAAGAAATAATTATAGTTTCAATAATAATGATTATTGGAATGATAGTTGGAATTATTTTTGGCGCTCTAATATTTTAAACAATAAACAAACATAATTATGAAACTTGCAAATTTAGACAGCAAAACCTATGAGCACTCATTTGACAGAGCAGCTCTCAACACACTGAGAAACCTTCCCGGTTTTGATACAGTTACAAACTTTATTCTCAACTGGGCTGCAGTTCGCTGGAATCTTGTAGCCATGCAAGGCAGTAACTTTCATGTAACAAGAGACTCATGCCCCGAACTATACGACCAGATAAGAGAGGTTGCAGATACTTTGGGAGTAGAGGATTTCCCCGAAATCTATACACAATGGGGATATGCAGTCAACGGCTACACAACCGGCAACAACGACAAGACCATGCTGGTGCTCAATTCAGGAGCAATAGATTTGCTTACCAAACCACAACTCGACTACGTGGTAGGACACGAAATGGGACACATAAAAAGCGGTCATGTACTCTACCACCTGATGGCGCAACTCATTACAAGCTGCATCAGCATGATTCCACTCGGCGAAGCTCTTCTTACACCTATCCACTACGGTCTTATCTATTGGCAAAGAATGTCGGAATTTACAGCCGACCGCGCAGGACTCTTGGCATGCCAGGACAAGGATGCTGCAATCGAATGTATAATAAAAATGGCAGGTGCACCCCAGAAATACTTCGAACAGCTCAACAAAGAGGCATTCCTTAAACAAGCCGAAGAGTTCGAGACAAGATTCGGCAACGTCGCAGACTCGGCAATAAAGACCATCTCTATAATGTCAAGTACACACCCGTGGACAGTTTACCGTGCAGGCGAACTGCTCAAGTGGATCGAGTCAGGCGAATACGATAGAATACTAAATGAATATGGAGGTATCCAATGTCCCCACGGATGTGGAAATTCTGTTGCAAAAAATGCAACTGTATGCAACAGATGCGGTCTACCTATAAACTTCAACTAAGATTGTTATCATGCCAAAGATACTAAAAGGACTATCCGCCATCGAGTTTCTCAATCCCGAAGACAAGGAGGGATTGAATAAACTCGATGCAGTACCCGGTCTGAAAAGCTTCCTTGCCGAAACTGTATCCAATATCCGCGAAAAGTTCATAACTATTGATATGCTTGGTGATGGATTGAGCATAACCGCAGATTCCTATCCCGAGCTACACAAGTTGCTGACCAATACAGCGGCAACATTGGATGTAGAGAATATTCCCGACTTCTCCATGATATGGTCATACGAAATATCATTGGGAACGGAGGGAGTGAGCCGCCCTCGAATCTCAGCGTTGAGTGGTGCCGTCGATATTCTGTCAGATAAAGAATTGACCTTCTTGTTGGGTCACGAGCTTGGGCATCTGGCTGCCGGACACAAGCCCTATCACAATCTGTTGATTACCTTCTACACCCCAATAATGAAGATGATTCCAAATGCCGAAGTGTGGTTGGCGCTTTTGAGACCTATGTTACTGAAGTGGTTCCGCCTCTCCGATTTCACAGCCGACAGAGCCGGACTATTGGCATGTCAGGATATTGATGTAGCAATAAAGGCCATGATAAAAATGGCAGGCGCCCCTCTCAAATATCACGACAAGATAAACACGGAAGCCTTTTTGAGGCAGGCCAAAAGGTTTGAACAAAACAACAGAGGCTTTGCAGACAACATTATACAGAACCTTTCTATAAACACAGCCTGCGCTCCGTGGCTGGTAGTCAGAGCCGCAAAACTGTACGAATGGTACAAAAGCGGAGAGTACGACGAACTTATAAACAAATATTCGATATGAACCGTATAACAAATTCCACTCCTTCGCACACTATAAATGCAGGAGTAATGGCAACACTTAACAGGAACAGAATAGAAGAGCCCACGAAAAAAACAGCAGCAATCAAAGCAATGGGATTGGCGGCATGTCAAGGGCTATGCATTACCTACAACCTCCACAAAAAGAAATTCTGCCAATAATGCAAATTACGACTTCGCGAGGAAACACTTACTCATATTCTCCCCTCGACAATTCAATTGTCGAGGGAGAATATGATTGCGTCACACCATTCCACATCAGTTTCAAGCCCCTCGAACAGATAACAAACCTGCCCGCCATAAGTTCATATACCATTGGTGTTACAGAGCAGTGCAACATGCGCTGTTCCTATTGTTGCTATTCGGGCAAATACCCCGAACACCGAACACACTCCACTACAAAACTTACAAGCGAAGCAATTCCCGCTATAATAGAATTGATAAACGACACGGCAACATCGGAACAAATATCAATAGAATTCTACGGTGGCGAAAGCCTGATTGAATTGAAATGGATCAAAGAATTTGTTTCAAAAGCCGACAATGCCATTCACGGCAGAAAAATAAAATACGAACTTTCGACAAACGGACTTCTCCTGTCACAGCAGACAGCAGATTGGCTGGTGGAAAACAACTTCACGCTCTTTGTGTCGGTTGACGGTACCCGACTGCACCACGACAGATACCGCAAGGACATTTCGGGACGCGGCACATTCGGAACCATAGGCAAAAATCTGGAATACATAAAAGCAGAGTACCCTGAATATTGGTGCTCCAACATCAATCTGATGATGACAATTCCTCAGATAGAATCGCTTTGTGAAATATCTTCGGAGTGGGAAAAATCGCCATTGCTGCACGATAAGCAACCACTGAGAATTTCAGGAGTGGCAACTATATACAATTCCGAATGCAAGAAAATTGACTATGAGACAGAAAAGGAAAAATATCTTCAAATAGTCCGGTTCTTCATTTCGCACCCCGAGCAGAAACTTATAGCCACCTTCTTCAATTCATGGTTATCCGAATGGATAGACAGACCCATTTTTACACTTACCGACACAATTGAATATCCAACCTGTATACCCCACAACAAGAAACTATTTATTGATGCCAAAGGACTTGTGGGAATATGCGAGAATTCATCCGACACAATAAGAATAGGCAGTATAGGAAACGGACTGGAGTTCGACAAGGTAAACAACGTTGTTGAACGAACTGCCAATATTATTGCAAGCCGTTGCAAGGAGTGTACCGTCGCAAGGGTGTGTGATATATGTCCGGATGTACTGAGATTATCACCCGATGAACTTGACGTCTATTGCCACAATAAAAGAGCAAACCAACAGATAAAGTTCCGTTGCTTTTGTGAACTTGCAGAAGAGGGACTTATATGAATTCATTAGATGCATTGCATACAAAGAACTGCAAGATAAGCTTCATGCAAAAGGATGATTCCGCATGGCTTCACTCTCTGATTGAGGACGAAGATGTACTTAAATATCTTCCTGGATTATTACCATTTTCGACCTCGCACGAGACAACTTTAAAATTCATCAATTCAATGCAGTCTGCATATAACACAGAACGAGGCTTTTTATGGAAAATAGAGCACAACAACATCCCTGTCGGTTTTATATGTATTTTTGATTTTGATGAAAGCCCTACCTGTTGCTACGCAATCAGAAAAGATAAACGCAGACAAGGCATAATGAGCGAATGTCTGGATGCGGTATTATCCGGTTTGACATCCCTTTATAAGGACAAAAAGAGATTCTACTTTGATATTGAAAAGGGAAACACCGCATCATTGTCTGTTTGCCAAAAATTAAACAACAGATTTCCTATCAGCATCAACATAACAGAGACTCCGTAAGAAACTGTTCGTTTTTTTAACTTAAAGGAAAACCTATCAATTAATTCCAAAATAAAACAAAAAGCGACCAAAATAGAATGCACCCGGAAAAGAAATATAGATTATTAATAATTTATAGAACCACCCTAAAATGTCTTGCGAAGGTCTTT
>JAZNKR010000183.1:0-19404 GCA_045578665.1 Bacteroidaceae bacterium
TTCCAAAAGTCATTGGCGCAGTCTGCCTAAAAGCTTAATGCGCATCAATGAAGCAATGAACCTCTCAATGAAGCAATCGGGCTTGTAGCAACTTAAAGAATAGAACCTTAAGGGCTTAAGCATGTTTACCGGACAGTAATAATTTAAAAACCGTAGCTCATAGGTACAAAACTTTCTGTAGTGTCTCTGATGACATAGAAGTTATAATCCTTTATGAGATGGAATTTTGCATTGCTGCGTCCGCGCTTTATAAAATCTTTATTGGTACAGAAAAAGACTCCTTTTGCATCGTCGCTCGCCATAAACAGTTCAATTTCATCTATTTTTTTGCCTTTATTCAGAAAATATAGTTTGTTGATGTTACACTTTTTATATTCCTCGGGGCTGTAAAGCTTTACAAATTCTTCCAATGCGAAACTGTTTCTTTTGCCAAAATCGATTTTTGGGGATTCAATAATGTTTGCAACCTCTTTTGCATTTAAATTATTATGGTTTTTGCTGTAGTTGTAATTTACATAGACTAATGTATCCCATTCGGAAGTGATTATTTTGTCAAAATCTACAATGCAGTCTGTTGTATCTTTTCCGGCTGCTTTCCAATTGTGCCAATATTCACCGACTCGCAGGTCGAGCCTATCTTTATCGGTCAAGGATAACGCTTTTAAAAAGTATTTTATGCCGTCTTTGCATAAATCCTTAATATAATTACATTCGTACTTTACAATCTCTGCTTTTTCTTCAATGTAAGAGCAACTGTTCAGCAAGAGAAAGATTGTTAGCAAATATGGCGTTCCGTATTTCATCTTCCGATTTTTTCACCCTTTTTTGGCCTTGAATGCAAGCGCATACATACGCATCTGCTTTATCATTGACACAAGTCCGTTGCTACGGGTAGGGGAGAGGTGCTCTTTCAGTCCTATTGCCTCTACAAAGTATGGTTCATTGTCGAGAATCTCTTCGGGTGTGTGGCCTGAATATACCTTTACCAGCAGCGATACTATGCCTTTGACAATAAGTGCGTCGCTGTCGGCGAGGAAGCGCACGGTGCCGTCCGGCATGAGGTCTGCCTGCAACCACACACGGCTCTGGCAACCTTCGATAAGATTGTCGTCGCTCTTGTACTTCTCCTCCAATGGTGCCTGTTCGCTGCCGAGGTCAATCAACAGCTGGTAGCGGTCCATCCAGTCGTCGAATGAGCTGAATTCTTCGATTATCTCCTCCTGTTTCTCTTTTATGGTGCTCATAGTCTCTTATCTTCTCTTTTCGTTATAGATGACGGCAAGTACGGTCTCGCCTACTGCGCGAAGGCTTTCGCGGTCTATCCAGTCCATGTCGTCCTTTATCGTGTGGTGGTATTTGCCGAAGCCGTTCTCGCTCTCGTTGTCGTAGTTGATGATGTCTACGCAGGGCATTCCCATGAATTCGTTCACATAGAAGTGGTCGTCGGTAACATACCCGCCTTTTTCGTTTATGAAATATTTGGCATGGCCAATCTTGTGTGCCATTGCCCATATCTTGTCGACAAGCTCGCCGGCATAGGCAACCGAAATGCCCTCTTTGTAGAAGGTGGAGCCGGGTGCCCCTACAAGGTCGAGCAGTATGCCATAGCGGGCGCTGTAGCCGCTCTTGTGCGGACGGCGCGACCAATATTGCGAACCCAAAGCCCATGAGTGGTCCATACTCTCACGCGCGGGGTCGTCGTCGGCATTGTGGGTGCCGTAGTCCTCAGCATCGAACAGTATGATGTCTATTCCCAGTTCCGTGGGGGTGGTGGAGAGGGCGCGTGCTATCTCCATCAGCACTCCTACTCCGCTTGCTCCGTCGTTTGCTCCGAGGATGGGGGTGCGGTGTTTAGAGGCATCGGGGTCCGAGTCTGCCCAGGGGCGGCTGTCCCAATGGGCGCAGAGCATTATGCGGCTCTTCTTCTCGGGTTGGAACTGTGCTATTATGTTGCGTGCTTGAAGTCTGGTGCCGTCGTATGCCACAAGTTCTGCCTCCTGGTTGATGACCTCTGCTCCATACTCCTTGAATTTTGCTGCAAGATAGTCGCCGCAGGCGCGGTGTTCTTTGCTGTTGGGTACGCGGGGACCGAAGTCTACCTGCGCCTTGACGTAAGAGTATGCGCTGTCGGCATTGAATGCGGGGACAATTACCGATGCGGCAATCTCCTCTACCGGTGCTGTGGGTGCATTCCCCTTGTCGGCATTTCCTTTGCAGGCGGTTATTGTCAGTATTGCCATGCAGAGTATAATGGGGAGTATCTTTCTCATTATCTGTTCAGTTTCCAGGTGGTGCCGTCTTTTGTATCCTTAATCTCGAAGCCGAGGGCGGCGAGGGTGTCGCGAATCTTGTCGCTTGTTGCCCAATCCTTGTTGGCTTTTGCCACAAGACGCTGTTCGAGCAGCATGTCGACAACCTTGCCAAATGCCTCTTCGCGACCGTTGGATGAGCCGCGTTCCTCGCGCAGACCGAGTATGTCGAACATGAAGAGGTGGTAGGTCTCTTTCAGCTCTGCGAGGTCGGCTGCCGAGATTGTTGCCTTCTTGTCGGCAATCTGGTTTATTGCGCGTGAGGCATCGAAGAGGTGTGAAATTACAAGCGCGGTGTTCATGTCGTCGTTCATGGCATCGTAGCACTTCTGGCGCAGCGACGATACATCCACTGTGGTCTCTGCTCCGGCTGTAAGTCCGTCGAGTGTCTTCAGTGCATCCATCAGGCGCTGCAATCCCTTCTCTGATGCCTGCAGTGCGTCGTTGCTGAAGTCTACTGTGCTGCGGTAGTGTGCCTGCAGGATGAAGAAGCGTATGGTCATGGGTGAGTATGCCTGTGCAAGCAGCTTGTGTGTGCCTTCGAAGAATTCGGAGAGGGTGATGAAGTTGCCCAACGATTTTCCCATCTTTGTGCCGTTGATGGTTATCATGTTGTTGTGCATCCAGTATTTCACCACCTGATGTCCCATTGCTGCCACGCCCTGTGCAATCTCACATTCGTGGTGGGGGAATACAAGATCCATACCTCCGCCGTGGATGTCGAACTCCTCGCCGAGGTATTTGCGTCCCATTGCTGTGCACTCGCAGTGCCATCCGGGGAAGCCATCGCTCCACGGTGAGGCCCAGCGCATGATGTGCTCGGGCTGTGCGCACTTCCACAGCGCAAAGTCGGCGGGGTTGCGTTTCTCGCTCTGTCCGTCGAGCTCGCGGGTGGTGTTGAGCACGTCATCGAGGTTGCGTCCCGAGAGTATGCCGTAGCGGTGTGCCTTGTCGTATTTCGACACATCGAAATATACAGAGCCTTCGCTTACGTATGCAAAGCCGTTGTCGATGATCTCTTTTACAAGCTCTATCTGTTCTATGATATGACCCGATGCGTGCGGCTCGATGCTGGGGGGGAGTACGTTGAGTGCCTCCATTGCCTTGTGGTAGCGCAGTGTGTAGTATTGTACCACCTCCATGGGTTCGAGCTGTTCGAGACGTGCCTTCTTTGCTATCTTGTCTTCGCCCTCGTCGGCATCGTGCTCAAGGTGACCCACATCGGTGATGTTTCTTACGTAGCGTACCTTGTAGCCGATGTTTGTGAGGTAGCGGAAGAGCACGTCGAATGTGATTGCAGGGCGTGCGTGTCCCAGATGGGCATCGCCATAGACGGTGGGACCGCAGACGTAGAGTCCTACATTGGGGGCATTCAGGGGTACGAATTCTTCTTTTTTACGCGTCAGCGTGTTGTATATCATGAATTTGTTTTCCATAGGGGTATATCGTTTTTTTTGTTTTTGATTCTATTTTTGTGGCATCAGCGGGTATAGTAGTCCGCGATAGCTTGATAGTTTGGCTTTTGCCGAACCGAAGTTGAGTGCAAGGTCGAGCAGGATGGGGAGTTTGTTGGCATCGTCGGTTACGTGGAAGTTGACGATGTCCTGCTCCTTGCCTTTCTTGTCGTACTCTACAAGTGATACGGTTATGCAGTTGTACTTTACATCCTTGTCGCTCTCCATCACAGTCTTTCCGCGGTAGATGAGGTGCTGTTTCTCTATGCGCTTGCCTGTTGCTACGGGGAAGGTGAGGCGCTGCCCTTTCTTCATTCTGGAGAAGTCGATGGTGCGGGCATATGCGAGCAGACTCATCATGTCGTATACGGGGGTGGCGCTTCTGTCGGTGCGTTGGCGTATCTCTTCCTTGTTTCTGCGGAAGCTCTGACGTATGGTTATGCTGTCCTTGTCGCTATAGTCGTACCACACCTGGTTGAGGTAGTAGTGCTTGCCCTCTTCGGATGCCTTGCGGTAGTATAGGGGGCGCATGTCGGGGGTGAATATGGTGGTGAGCGTGTCGCGCATCTTGAAGAATGAGTCGGCGCGGCGGTTGGTGCTGCTCAACAGCGACATATACATTGCCTTTTTGCCATCGAATATGGTGTCGCGTATGATGAGCCCGGCATTACCTGCTCTCACCCATACGAATTTCCAGTTGAAGTAGAGGTTGCATTCGAGTGTCTCTCCTGCTTTGAAGGCGGGCACTGTCCTTATCGGTGCAGCGTTTGAGACTGCTGTCATGACAAGTGCCATCAGTGTGAATATGAATATCTTTATCTTGTGCTTTTTCATTGTCATTTGAATTTGCGTTCGGCATTCCTGTTGCGCTTTGCTCTTTTGCGCTCGGGTTTCTGCTTGGTTATTTCCATGGGCTTCTGCTTCTCGGGCGAGAGCTTGATGTTCCAGTCGTCCTGGTCGTACTCGAACATGGCACGCAGTTCAATCGGACGGGGGTAGTAGTACATGTTTTCGGGCTGGCATTTATCGTCGTAGCTGCCGGTGTCCCACTTGCCGTTGCCGTTGTCGTCGATGAACAGTCTCATGTAGTAGACTGCGGGACGCACGAAGTAGAAGGAGCATCTGTTCTTCTCTGTGCGTTGGGATGCTACGGGGTTGCCCTCTTTGTTGAGCAACTCTACCACTGCATTGTCTCCGGTGCCGGGGATGTTGAGATGGAGCACTGCGTACTCGTCGAGTGTCTTGAACTTCACCTCGTGACTCATCGCATTTGTGGTGATGCCGTAGAGCCCTTTGAATGCTGCCGAGTCTATCTCTATCTTGTACTGTTCGCCGGGACGCCATTCGGCATATATTATGTAGTCGCGGATGTTTTTCTCCGATTGGCGGAAGACGTATGGTATGGGGGTGGCTACGGAGTCGACTACTATGCTCACGTGTATTGCCGAGGTGTCAATCTCTGTAAGCGGCTCATCAAATGTTATCACGCAGTTACTGTTGAGATCCATTGCCGAACTTATGTTTGTCTTTGTCTTCAATGGCTCGACGGGTGGAATGTACTTGGGAGGATTCTCCTTGTCGAAGTCCTTTTCTCTGCGTGCTGCCTTGAGGAAGGCTTTTTCTGCCTCTTCGAACTTGCGCTGCTCCTCTTCGAGGATGCGGGCACGGCTCTTGCGGGGTACGAGCTTTATGGTGTCGCTGCGCGGATGGTATATCTCCATAGAGTCGGGCGACATGTAGGTTATCTCCACGGTAAGCGTGTCTCTGTTGTAGATGGTGCTGTCCTTTATCCAGTAGAGGATTGTGTCGTTGGTGGCATTTGCCTCTGTTACGAATGCATCGTCGGCATTGAAGTCTATGCCGCGTATTGTGGGCACGCTGTCTGCTGCCTCGGAGAAGAAGAGCTTGAAGGTCTTGTGGCTCTCGCGTGGATTCTTTACAAGGTATTGCTGCTTCAGGGGCACCTGGAAGGCACGCAAGACAATGTTGTCGGGTTGCAGACGGGTGTAGCGCACTCTCTTCACTGTGTCGATGGTGATGCTGTCGTGCCATACTGTGTCGTTGCGCCATGCGGGGGTGGCGAAGGGGACGATGAGTGAGTCGTTGTAGGCTATCTTTTCGCTCTTCTGGTCGAACTTGTAGTTGCCGTTTGCGTCGGCAAGGGCATATATGCGGTATTTGCCGGGCGCAATGCCACGCATATGGAAGCGTCCGCGGCTGTCGGTACGTGATATGCGGTCGAACGGTTTGGTCTTGAAGGCACTGTCGGAGAGGTCGCTGTGGATGCCTACAAGGATGCCTTTGATGGGCTCGAGGTTGGAGGCTTCGAGCACTGTACCCGATACACCGAGGGTGTCGACTGTGGCTCCTGTGGAGAATACGAACGAGAATGCTTCGAGGGGATTGTTCTCATTGTTGTCCACAATGGCGTCGTTGAAGTCTATTGTGTAGGTTGTTTCGGGCTTGAGGCTGTCGAGCAGTTCCACGCTGATGCGTTTGCCGTTCGCCTTTATCTCGGGCTGCTGCATCTGCGGGGGCGATACCACTATCTTTTCGTATGCGTTCTGCAGTTTGATGAATTCGTCAAACTCGAGCGTTATCTTGTTCTCCTTTGCATTTGTGGCATTGGCTCCGGGGGTGGAGGTCAAGAATACCGGGGGGGCCTCGTCGTAGGGACCTCCGTCGGGTGTACCCATGCTTGCGCAGGCTGCCACAAGCAGGATGGTTGTGTATATTATGATGCTATTCCTTAAAGACATAGCTTGCTGTTTTGTTTAGGGGTGGATTATCTTCTCACCGGTTGTTCTTAATGTTGGCGAACTGCTGCGAATGGTTCCGGTATGGTGTCTCAAGCGTTCATTTCGAGCATTTCGCTTATATATTCGCGGCTGTTGCTGAGACGGGGCACCTTGTGCTGTCCGCCCAATTTGCCCTTGCTCTTCAGCCAGTCGTTGAAGAGGCTTTCGCGTGCGGGGATTATTTCGAGTGCCTGCAGGGTGATGTCCTTGTAGCGCTTGGCTTCGTAGTCGGAGTTTATCTGCTGGAGTGTGGTGTCGAGTACCTCGGCAAACTTCTCGAGTGAGTCGGGGCGACGCGAGAACTCTATCAGCCATTGGTGTCGGCATTGTGCGTCGGCATCCATATAAACGGGGGCTGCCGTGTACTCTGCCACTTGTGCGCCGGTCTCGGCACAGGCTTTTGCGAGTCCCTGCTCGGCATTGTCGACTATCAGCTCTTCTCCAAACGCATTGATGAAGTGTTTGGTTCGTCCGGTGATGACAAATTTGTAGGGGGACTTGCTTGTGAAGCGCACTGTGTCGCCAAGCATGTAGCGCCATAGTCCGCAGCTGGTGCTTATGAGCATTGCGTAGTTGCGGCCCACCTCCACATCCCACAGGGGAATGGCCTTAGGCGAGGGACTGTCGAGCTCCTCAAATGGTATGAACTCGTAGAATACGCCGTAGTCTATCATCAGCAGCATCGACGGATCGGCAAAGTCGTTCTGTATGCCGAAGAAACCTTCGCTGGCATTGTAGGTCTCGAGATAGTGCATGTTGGAGCTGCGTATAAGCTGCTTGTACTGCTCGCGATAGGGGGTGAAGGCTACTCCGCCGTGGAAGAATACCTCGAGGTTGGGCCACACTTCGTCTATCGACTTTTTGCCGGTGATGTCGAGTATGTGTTTCAGCACTGCCATCATCCACGATGGTACACCCGATATGTTGGTGACGTTGTTGTTGTATGTGGTGCGTGCGATGCGGTCCATCTTCTCCTCGAAGTCGCTCAGCAGGGCAATCTTTTTGTTGGGCACACGTACAAGGTTCACCAGCGGCATTATGTTTTCTATGAGTATGGCGCTGAGGTCTCCAACGAGTGAGTTGGGGAGGTTGTAGTTGGGAGCATGGCTGCCGCCGAGGATAAGGGCTTTGCCCGAGAATATGCGGCTGTTGGGGTTGAGACGCAGGTAAAGGGCTACCGAGTCGCGTCCGCCGGCATAGTGTACGCTCTTGAGACCGTCCGATGTTACCGGTATGAATTTGCTTTTGTCGTTGGTGGTGCCTGAGGATTTTGCAAACCAACGGCAGTCGCCGCGCCAGAGTATGTCGCTTTCGCCATGGCGCATGCGGTCTATGTATCCTTTGAGGCTCTCATAGTCCTGTATGGATACGTTGGATGCAAAATCTTCGTATCGGCGTATGGTACCGTAACTGTGCATCTTGCCCCATTCGGTGTCGGCTGCTTTCTGCACAAGGTCCATAAGCACCCTATGTTGTATCGCTTCAGTGTCTGTCGCGAATATGTCAATTTTTTTTGCTCTTAATTTGAATATATTGTTCAGCAGTGATGTTTCATTCATAGCTACATAGATTGTAACAAACGTACAAAATTAATACAAATATTCCGAACAACGCTACTGTTTTCTGTAATTGTTGAGACCTTGCTCCAGGAATTTGATGTACGATGGTATATCTTCGTTATATGAGTATGAGCCTGCAAGGGGCATTCCTTCGCTGTCTACGGGTACATAGAAAGGCTGTGCGTTTGCGCCGAATTTGCAGCGTTGCAGATAGCTCCATTTGTCGCCGAGGGTGCGCAGTTTGCGCTCTGTGCCCTGCTCGGTTACCGTTATCGGTTGTGGCAGCGGGGTCTTGTCGTCGACAAACAGGGTGATGAGTACATAGTCGTTGCGCAGTATCTCAGACACGCGGTTGTCGGTCCACACAGCTGCCTCCATCTTGCGGCAGTTCACACAACCGTATCCGGTGAAGTCGAGGAGTACGGGCTTGTTGTGGCTGCGGGCATATGCCATGCCTTCGTCGTAGTTGTTGAACTTCGCATGCACTTCGTTGTCCGAGAGGTTGAAGTCCTGTGTCCACATGGGCGGCGCAAAGGCGCTTATGGCTTTGCAGGGTGCACCCCACAGTCCGGGTATCATGTAGACGGCAAACGAGAGTGAGAGCAGTGCCATGAAGAAGCGGGGGACTGATGTCTTGCAGCAGTCGGCTTCGTCGTGCGGGAATTTGATTATGTTCAACAGATAGAGTCCCAGCAGTGCGAAGAGCACTATCCATAGCGCGAGGAACACTTCGCGGTCGAGTATGCCCCATCCGTAGGCGAGGTCTGCTACGGAGAGGAATTTCAGCGCAAATGCAAGTTCTATGAATCCGAGTGTTACCTTTATCACATTCATCCATCCTCCCGAACGGGGTGTCTGTTTGAGCATCGAGGGGAAGAGTGCGAAGAGTGTGAACGGCAGTGCAAGGGCAAGTGCGAAACCGAGCATTCCTATTGCGGGACCGAAGAGAGAGCCCGTGGTAGATACCTCTACAAGCAGGAAACCGATGATGGGACCTGTGCACGAGAACGATACCAACGACAGGGTGAATGCCATGAGGAAGATGCTGAGTATGCCCGATGTGTTCTTGGCTCTTGCCTTCTTGTTCACCTTATTTGTCCACGAAGAGGGGAGGGTGAGTTCGAATCCGCCGAGGAACGATGCTCCGAAGAGCAGCAGCATCAGGAAGAAGAGCAGGTTGAATATGGCATTCGTGGATAGTGCGTTGAGTGCGCTTGCTCCGAATATCACTGTTACAGCGAGTCCGAGCGAGAGGTATATTGCTACTATCGAGCAACCGTAGAGGATAGCTTCGCTGAGGGCTTTGGTGCGGTTGTTGTCGGCACGTTTCAGGAAGAAGCTCACTGTCATGGGGATGATGGGCCACACGCATGGGGTGAGCAACGCAAGGAGTCCGCCGCCGAATCCCAGAAGGTATGTCATCCAGAGTGGTCGGGTGCCGCTCTCCGAACTGTTCTCGTCAAATGCTTTCAGTTCGCTTACGACGGGCTTCCACAGCGGGTTGTCCGTGAAGATGTTTCCAACATTCCCGGCAGCCGGTGCAGCCGCCTGCTCCTCTTTGCTGTTGATGTCGAACTCGAATGTGGTGGGGGGAAGGCAGTTCTCGTCGTTGCAGAGTCCGTAGCGCAGATAGCCTTGAGCACGGTAGTTCTTGTCGATGATTTTCAGCTTCTGTGTAAAGGTTGCCTTGTTTTCGAAATATTTCACTTTCATCCCGAATACTGGGTCGTCTGTCTCTATCTCGCCGGCTCCGGGTGTCAGTTTGCCTATGGGCTCTGCTCCTTCGAGGGTCTCGAAGGTTATTGTGGCTGCAGTGGGTCCTCCCGAGGGAAGTTCGGTGGAGTAAAGATGCCATCCGGGTTCTATGTCTGCCTTGAAGATGATGTTTATTTCGTCGCCTTCGATGTCGAACGATGCTTTTATTGATACTGGGTTCTCTACTTGGCTGTATGCAAATGTGGAGATGAGAAGCATCAGCAGTGTGAATAGTTTCTTCATAATCTTATATGTTTCCTTTTTTTATTTCATTTACAGTTCCATTGGGTTCTTGCGTATGCGCCATTCTGCGGGATAGAGGTTGTTTACTCTGTTTCCTACATTCTTTGCAAAGCCTATAGGCGCATTCTTGTATGTGAAGAGAAGTATGCCCATAGGTGCGTCGGGGAGTGTGAGTGCCTCGCGGTGGAGGTAGGCGAGTGCCTGTTCGAGAGACAACTCTGTTGTGGTGAATGCTTCCCGGTTGAGGATGTTGCTCATTGCAAGTTGGTGCAAAGGTAGAGCCTTCTTGTTCTTTATTGTTGCAACGGGTACACCGAAGTGCAGTACCTTCAGCCTGGATTGCAGTGCGGATATTGCTGCCTGCTGCTTGGTGGGTATTGCGGTTACGCAATCCTCGTCCATGACGAATGTGTAGTCGGGTGATGTTATCCACGTTTTGATGTCGGCATTCCCTTTGGGGAGGGGGGTAGGTCTGGAGCGAGCGGGTCGAGGTTGCGATACTGTGCCTTCGCCCTCTTTGCGCAACAGGGCAAGGAAGAGACCCTCTCCGCGCGTATGTCCGGGGATGAAACGGTAGACGGGGAACTCTTTGCCGATGAGGTTGCCGGTGATGTTCCAGCTCTCGGATGTCTCTATGGGCAGGACCTCTGCTCCGAACTCGTCGCACATCCATGCGACGGTCTCTTCATTCTCGTGGGGATTGTATGTGCATGTGCTGTAGACAAGCAGACCGCCGGGACGCAATGTCTGCCAGATCTCTGTGAGTATGCTCCTTTGACGTGCCACGCAACTCTTTACATTGCCCGGCGACCATAGTGAGACGGCGCGGGCATCCTTGCGGAACATTCCTTCGCCCGAACAGGGGGCGTCGACTGCTATGATGTCGAAAAACTCTCTCAACGGAGCAAAGTCGGCAGGTTCGTTGCGGGTTACGACTGCATTAGGCGCTCCCCACTTGATGATGTTCTCGGTGAGTATGGATGCGCGCAAAGGGACAGGTTCGTTGGCTACGAAGAGTGAACCTTCGGGCAGGAGCGAGAGTGCGTGTGTCGATTTTCCTCCGGGTGCGGCACAGAGGTCGAGCATCCTTACCGGGTTCTCTACATACTGCTTGAGTACCTGTCCGAGGAACATCGACGATGCCTCCTGCACATAGTAACAGCCTGCGTGGAAGAGCGGGTCGGCTGTGAACGAGGGGCGATTCTCTACATAGCGTCCTTCTGCCGCCCATGCTACCTCTTCGCCGTTCCAATCGGCAAACGGTTTTGTGGGGTTGATGCGCACACTGACTATGGGCTCTTCTTTCAAGCCTTCTTCGAATCGCGAATAACGCTTCTCGCCGAAAAGCGCTGTCGTCTGTTCTATGAATTCTTTCGGTAACTGCATTCTCTTTTCGTCATTAACTACAAAGATACGGTTTCTAATTCAATTAGAGCCTATTTGCGGCAAATATTTTGAGAGGCGCGAAGTTTGCACTATATTTGCATGAAAGAATATGTTTAAAAGGATGATAAAATTATGAAACAATATCTCGACCTGCTCGACCGTATATTGACGGAGGGTGTCAAAAAGGAGGATAGGACCGGTACGGGTACAATAAGTATCTTCGGTCACCAGATGCGCTTCAATCTCGAGGAGGGATTCCCTTGCCTCACGACAAAGAAACTGCATCTTAAGTCTATTATTCATGAATTGCTGTGGTTCCTTGCCGGCGACACCAATGTGAAGTATCTTCAGGATAACGGTGTGCGTATATGGAATGAATGGGCTGACGAGAATGGCGACCTGGGACATGTCTATGGCTACCAATGGCGCTCGTGGCCCGATTACAAAGGTGGGCACATTGACCAGATAAGTGAGGTCGTAGAGACTTTGAAGAAAAATCCCGATTCGCGCCGCATCATTGTGAATGCGTGGAATGTGGCTGACATTGAGAATATGAACCTTCCTCCTTGCCATGCAATGTTCCAGTTCTATGTAGCCGATGGCCGTCTGAGCCTGCAACTCTATCAGCGCAGTGCAGACTGCTTCTTGGGTGTGCCGTTCAATATAGCTTCCTATTCGTTGCTGTTGCTGATGATGGCACAGGTTACGGGGCTCAAGCCAGGCGACTTTGTGCATACTCTTGGTGATGCTCACCTATATCTCAATCACATAGAGCAGGCAAAATTGCAGCTTACACGCGAACCGTATGCCCTGCCGGTGATGAAGATAAATCCCGATGTAAAGGATATTTTCGGTTTCAAGTTCGAGGACTTTTCATTGGAGAACTATAATGCCCATCCTCATATCAAGGGTGTGGTTGCTGTATAATGTAAACATCCCGACAATCTTTCTATCATGTATAAATTGGCAATGATAGCAGCCGTTGCCGAGAATAGGGCGATAGGCTGTGGCAACAGACTTATATATTGGCTGCCCGATGATCTCAAGCGTTTCAAGCAGTTGACATCGGGGCATACCATAATCATGGGCAGCAATACATTTCGTTCTCTTCCAAAAGGGGCGTTGCCCAACAGACGGAATATTGTCCTTTCGAGGCGTGAGAATGATTTCCCAGGTGCAGAGTGCTTCTCTTCCCTCGAAGCGGCTCTGGAGACATGCAGGGACGAAGAGGTGGTATATATTATCGGTGGCGAGAAATTGTATGGTTATGCTATGCCTTTTGCCGATATACTTTATCTGACAGAGGTGAAGGATACCCCTGCCGAGGCAGATGCCTTTTTCCCTGATTGGACTTCAGGAGATTGGGCAGAAGTGGAGCGCGAAGAGCATCAAAAAGATGAGAAACACGCGCATGAATTCTGCTTTACCACTTATAAAAGAGTGTAACTTTTTGTTGGGTCTTTAAGGGCTCTAAGGTCTTTAGGGTCTCTAAAGTCTTTAGGGTCTTTAAGGTCTTTAGGGCCCTTTTAGCCCTTAAACCCCCAATCAAATTTCCTCAAAAAAAAGTTCAGGCGAACCATTCGGTTCGCCTGAACTTTTAAATATGCTATACAACTTATTAACGTTGTGTCGCTGAATATACAACTGAAAGTGCCATTGCCTCGCGCAATTCCATCTTTACGTCTGTAACAATACCCATCTGTGTATCTTTGTCTACTTTCAAAGACATCTTCATGAAGGGCTTGTCGCGCTCTGACATGCTCTCACGCTCTGCCATTACGAATTCGCGGATGTGTGAGGGGTCGGCAAACTTGTCGTTCAACTGAATACGGCTTTGTGTACCCAACTTTGCGCGGAAATCCTTTGTGGGCTTACCGATGTAAATATATGATACCAAAGACTTACGTTCCAGTTTCTCCAATTCAGTACCTGAGGGGACTTTGAATTCCACCTTCAACTCAACCTCACGCATTGATGTTACCATCATGAAGAAGAAGAGAATAGAGAAAATCAAGTCAGGCAATGAAGAGGTGTTCAATTCCGGCATTTCTGCCTTTCCTTTCTTTTGAAACTTACTCATAATCTTATTGGTTATATTTACGGGGCTCAGCCACGGAAATTACACACTTGTAGTACTGACGGCATGCCAACTGCTCGTCCTCGTTGCACTCGCGATAGGGCTTGCCGAAGCTTTTGCGTGCGAGTTCGTCGCGGAGGTCGTTGTATGCACCGTATAATTCATTCTCAACCTGGAAGTACGTATCGTAGTTTGTTGCACGGTCGGTCTGCAAAGAGATTACGTGGTTCTTTGTAATGCTCTGAACACCGAAAGGTGCGGGAAGCTCAACGGGTATCAACTCGGGCAGGTCAGGATTGTTCTCGGGGTTTGCGATGAACTCTTTTGCAAGCTCGCGGAGCTCAGAAATCTGAATCTCCTTTGAGTTCTTTGCTACGGTAACCATGATCTGGTTGTTCATGTTTACGTTCACAATCATAGAGTTTCTTTCGCGAATCTTGGGAGGATCCTGCTGATTGTCTTCAGGAGGGTTGGGCAGACGTACTGCCAAACCTCTGTCGGTATCCATTGATGTTGTAATCAGGAAGAAAATGAGCAAAATGAATGAGATATCCGCAGTTGAACTGGTGTTCAATCCAGGTACTTTTTTACTCTTTCCCATTTCTAATTACGCTTTTACTTTATTAAAATACTTAAATGTACCTCCGATTATAGTACAGATAACAGAGACTGCTATGAGTACATATTGTACATAGATGCAGATATCGCTGAGTACGAGGTCTTCTTTGATGTCGAAGACACCGCCTGCAGTGCGGATAGGTTCATCTGATGCAAGTGAGTACGCTGCGCCGAAGAGAGCAACGATGAGCACGATTCCAACCACTCCCTTGATTGCGCTGGCGGGATTGGTTGTCAAGGCAGCAAAGAAGCGCGCAAGTACGAAAAGTACAACTATCGCAACTCCGAATACTACCAAAGCGTACATCCAATAGATGAGCAAATCTGTGTTTTGAGGATCAACTACAGAACTTCCGTTGAGTGTTGTGTAGTTGTCGTAGCCAACAAAGAAGAACACCGCCATGATTGCGAGCGATGCTGCCATCAATGCCATAAAGATGTAGCTTGATATTTTATTAACTACAGTAGCTTTCATGATAAATTAATGATAATAGTCTTATTACTTCTTGAGGTTATACTTTGTAAGCAAGTCGAGGAGTACGATTGAAGAGTCCTCCATGTCGGCTGTGATTGACTCAATCTTGCCGAGTACATAGTTGTAGAATACCTGAAGAACAAGAGCTACGATAATACCGTAGTCAGTTGTGATAAGAGCCATTCTCATGCCTCCGGCAACAACGGTCGGAGAGATGTCACCTGCGCGCTGGATTTCGTCGAATGCCATAACCATACCGATCACAGTACCCAAGAATCCGAGTGAAGGAGCCATAGCGATGAAAAGTGTAATCCATGAGCAACCCTTCTCGAGGTTCATAGCCTGAACGCTACCGTAAGATACGATTGAACGCTCAACTACATCAAGACCCTCGTCGATGCGCATAAGACCCTGGTAGCAGATAGAAGCAACGGGACCTGCTGTGTTACGGCAGATTGTCTTTGCTTTCTCAACATCCTTAGCCTCGAGAGCCTTAGCGATAGCCTCCATCAATTTCTTTGTGTTAACCTGAGCAAGGCTGAGGAATATAATACGCTCGATGCAGAATGCAAGACCGATGATCATAGCGATAGCAACCAAAGACATGAAGCCTGCGCCACCCTCGATGAACTTAGTCTTCAATGTTTTGTGGAAACTTTCGGGTTCAGCCTCCTCTACGGGAGCGGGAGCGGTTTCTTCAGCAGCTGCTGTAGCTGTTGAATCGATAGCGGTAGAATCTGTAGCTGCAGAATCAACCTGTTCTGTCTGTTCGCTGGTTGCGACAGCATCCTGTGCCTGAATAGACTGAATTGTTCCGAATGTGAACAATCCCAACATTGCAACAATTGCAAAAAGCTTTTTCATTGTGTGTTAATTTTAGAAATTGTTATTTAATTTAGTTTATAATTATTCGCTTTGTTCTTCTTTTCTTTGGTGCCACTCTTGTGGCTTTATGCGGAAAGAGGGGGATTCGAACCCCCGATACGCTTTTGGCGTATACACGCTTTCCAGGCGTGCCTCTTCAACCACTCGAGCATCTTTCCTTGATATGTGGGCTTTGCCTCTTATTGCGGTGCAAGTTACAAAAAATTTGCAATACACGCACAATTTCGCCACAAAAGTAACCTTTTTTTTCAATAAAACAGCTATTTATACAAAAAAAAGAGTAAACAATTTTTTGTCAGCTCCTTTTTTGTCTGTTTTTTGCTCCATTTATGCCATAAAAACGCTATTTCTGCCGCGAATATTGTATGAAAAACTCTTTTTTTGTATCTTCGCGAATACAATGAATTATAATGCAGATGGAGCTCCTCGATTTTCTTAATCCTTATAGTTGGGTGATGGCCTTGCGCAATTGGGCTTTCGACTGCGGTCGCTTGCCGGGCAAGGCTTTTGATGTGCCTGTCATCTGTGTGGGTAATATCACGCTTGGCGGTACAGGGAAGACTCCGCACATAGAGTATATCATCAATCTTTTGAAAGATGATTACGCAGTGGCTACGTTGAGCCGTGGATACAGACGGACGACAAAGGGGTTCCGCATAGCTCTGCCGGGTAGCGATGCGCTTCTTGTAGGCGATGAGCCTTCGCAGATAAAGAAGAAGTTCCCGCAGATAACGGTTGCGGTCGACGAAAAACGTGTCGACGGCATCGAGAATCTGCTTCGTGAGAATCCTGCGCCGGAAGTAATACTTCTTGACGATGCCTTTCAGCATAGGTACGTGAAGCCCGGATTGTCGATTGTGCTTGTCGATTACAACCGCCCTGTGTGGCGGGATAATGTGTTGCCATTCGGACGTTTGCGCGAATCGGCACGAGGTATAAGACGTGCCGATGTTGTGGTGATGACAAAATGCCCTCCCTACATTGACGAAAAAGAACGACAATCCATCGTCGGGAAACTGAGAATGCGCCAGGGTGCGCAGCTCTTTTTTTCAACTGTCTGCTACGATGGGCTTTCACCTCTGTTCAATCCCTCCCTGGAAGGGCGTAAAATAGAAAAGGGTACAGCTGTGCTACTGCTGACAGGAATAGCCCGTCCCCAACCGATGAAGGAGGAGCTTGAACGGCGCGGTGCCGTAGTTACTCTCATGCGGTATGCCGACCACCACAATTTCAGCAAGGATGAGCTTGAGGATATCGCCCGTAAATTTTCGGCACTGCCCTCCGATGACCGGCTTGTAGTGACTACCGAAAAGGATGCCGAGAGGCTTGCGGGACGCACCGACCTTCCGGCAATAATAAAGGAGAATATATGCTCCTTACCTATAAAGATAAAGATAATTGACGAAGAAAACAGGTTTAACCAAATAATAAAAGATTATGTTAGAGAAAATTCAAGAGACCGCGGCATACTTGCAGTCGGTGATGAAGACTAAGCCCGAAACAGCTATCATCCTCGGTACAGGACTCGGAAGTTTAGTGAACGAAATAACAGAGAAATACGAAGTGGAGTATAAGGATATTCCCAATTTCCCGCTCTCTACCGTTGAGGGACATTCGGGCAAACTTATATTCGGTAAGCTCGGCAACAAGGATATCATGGCTATGCAGGGCCGCTTCCACTACTACGAGGGTTACTCGATGAAGGAGGTAACATTCCCTGTGAGAGTGATGCGCGAACTTGGCATCAAGACTCTCTTTGTATCCAATGCGGCGGGTGGAATGAATCCCGATTTTATCATCGGCGACCTTATGATTATAAAGGACCACATAAACACATTCCCCGAGCATCCCCTGCGCGGCAAGAATATTGAATATGGCGATCGTTTCCCCGATATGTCAAAGGCTTACGACCCTGCGCTTATAGCTATGGCAAAAGAGATTGCCGCAGAAAAGGGTATCCGTGTGATGGAGGGTGTCTATCTCGGTACTCAGGGTCCCACATTCGAGACTCCTGCCGAGTATGTGATGTTCCATAGAATGGGTGGCGATGCTGTGGGTATGTCAACTGTTCCCGAAGTTATCGTTGCGCGCCATTGCGGCATCAAGGTATTCGGTATTTCTGTTATCACCGACCTCGGACTCGAGGGTGTTGTGGTTGAGGTGAGCCACGAAGAGGTGCAGAAGGCTGCCGACGAGGCTCAGCCCAGAATGACCACTATCTTCAAGGAACTTGTAAACAGATCTTGATTATCATAACGTCACTACGGTAAAGATGAACGAAACAAAAAGAACCGAAATTTCTACATTGGGAGAGTTCGGACTGATAGAGCATCTTACATCGGATATCACACCCGTCAATGCAGAGACGTTGACGGGTGTCGGTGATGATGCAGCCATCCTTCGCTTCGACGGCGCAGAGGAGGTGCTTGTAACGACCGATCTTCTGATGGAGGGTGTGCACTTCGACCTCACATACGTGCCGCTGCAACATTTGGGCTACAAGGCGGCTATGGTGAATTTCTCGGATATATATGCCATGAATGGTACTCCCAAGCAGATTACCGTTTCCATTGCATTGGGCAAGCGCTTCTGCATCGAGGACCTGGAGGATTTCTATGCAGGACTGAGATTGGCATGCGAGAGGCATAATGTGGATATTGTCGGCGGCGATACATCTTCTTCGCTTACGGGTCTTGCCATAAGCATCACTGCAATCGGTACTGCACCTGCCGGAAAGAGTGTCAGACGCAATGGTGCGAAGGCAACCGACCTTATATGTGTCTCGGGGGACCTCGGTGCTGCATATATGGGATTGCAACTGCTCGAACGCGAGAAGATTGCCATGGATGGCAAGGATGGCATACAGCCCGACTTTGCCGGCAAGGAGTATCTGCTCGAACGCCAGTTGAAGCCCGAAGCGCGTAAGGATATTGTTGAGGCTCTCCGCGAGGCAAATATTGTTCCTACTGCCATGATGGATGTTTCGGATGGTCTCTCTTCGGAACTGTTGCACATCTGCAAGCAGAGTGGAGTAGGGTGCAGAATCTACGAAGACAATATTCCTATAGATTACCAGACTGCTGTGATGGCGGAGGAACTTAATCTTAACGTGATTACTTGTGCTCTCAACGGCGGCGAAGATTATGAACTTCTTTTCACGGTGCCCATAGCCGACTACGAAAAGGTTGCAACTTTGAAGAATGTACGCCTTGTAGGGCATATTGTAAAAGAGGATCTTGGTGCAGCACTCGTTACCCGCGATGGTGTGGAGATGGAGCTGAAGGCTCAGGGGTGGAATCCTTTGAAAAACGAATAATTGCATAAACTTATGTTTGCCCACTATCTGTTGCAGGCTATAATGCTGCTGTCGGGAGCCGTTGCACTCTCGGCAGCGGTCTTTGATGCCGATTGGTTCTTCAAGAGCAGGAATGCCGAGCCGGTAGTGAGGATGTTCGGCAGGGAGAGGAGTAGGTTGCTGTATGCTCTTTTGGGAATTGTGCTTATGGCGGCGGCACTTTTCTTCTATATGCGTGTGTCGCGGATGGATGTGTGATTTTGGTTCGGTTGTATATGTTTAATTATGTGGAATTGCTGAAAATAGAATGTAATTCCATGCTTTCGTTGTTTTATCTTTGGACTTATAATTTGTAAGGAGTTAAGTACTATGTAGATGATTTTGTTTTTATCATAAAATAGAAAATGTTAAATGATTATGCGATATTATACCTAAAAAGTACAACCCCATCCTTCAATGGATAAAAAACTATTCTAAAAAGTTCCTGCCCTTAAAGGGGACATTGCGTAATAAGCAATGTTTGCGACGACGAAAGCTTTAGCTTTCCAAA
>JAZNKR010000184.1:0-2460 GCA_045578665.1 Bacteroidaceae bacterium
CCCTCTGAGCCTTTCCGTCTGTTTCTAACACTTCCGGTATCTTCGAAATCCACACTTCCGTCTTTTCGAAAGCATATTATTCTTCATTTTACTATTATTTTACAAAATTATATAAAACTATTTCAATACATCATGTGCGAAAGGACGATATGGTGCGTTTCTGGTACATTTCATTGCGTATGATGCCCAATAAACGTCCAAGTTGTCAAATGCCACATTTTATACAGTACTTCCGGCCGAAAGAAAATGCAGGCAAGCCGATAAAAACATAACAAAATACACCGCATTTCGCGGTTTTCCTTGACTTTACCACAAAAACAGAATACTATTACCTTGTGAATTTCACACAATGTATGTTTCCAAAAGGTGGTATTGACATGGGCAAGAAAGGCAATATTTGTGTAATAATGGCAGATGTTACAGAGGATTATCGGGATGAGTATCTCATAGGAGTGGCAAAACAGGCAGAAAAGCTGAACTATGTTACCACAGTATTTTCCATGGCACTGTTGAATCAGCAGAAAACCCAGGGTGAAGAGTCGGTATATGATCTGATAGACTTTGACAAATATGATGGTGTAGTATTTTTTGAAAAATCCTTCTCGGCGAACAAATCCTTGGGTAAGAGAGTGGAACGATATATTTCCGAAAAATGCAATACTCCTGTAGTTGTACTGGGGAATTCCACCATTTTGGGCGATGCATTTTCCGGTGACTACAGTCGTAATATCGAACTACTGACAGATCACATCATCGAACAGCACAATTGTGAACTACTATATTTCCTGGGAGGCTATCAGGGTTATGCTACCAAAATCGATGTAGGCTTTATGAACTCGCTAAAAAAACACGGCATCTCCGTCACAGACGACAATATGATTTACGGCGGTTTTTGGAGGGAATGTGCAGATAAGCTGGCAGAGGATATTGCCTACGGTAATGTAGAAAAACCGGACGCCGTTATCTGTTACAGCGATATTATTGCATTTTTCTTTATAAAAGCACTTTTCCGTCACGGTATCCGTGTGCCGGATGATATTATTGTTACAGGCTTCAGTGCCAGCACTACTGCACAAAACGGTATTCTCTCTATAACCACTTGCAGCTGCGACACCGAATACCTTGGGCGAATCGCTATATCTCGTCTGCATTCACTTATCTCCGGAGAAGATGAGCCACAGATTATCCGTCCGAGACCCAATATTATTACGGGTATGAGCTGTGGTTGCAGCACCAATCAACATCATAATATGCGAAGAAGTCTTGAAATGCATGAAAAACGCAGTGTTGAGGATACACATTTTGCAAATAGTGAGCTTGATGAACGACTGTTTGCATGCCGCGATATACAGGATATCTCTGATGTAATATCACAGACCCACTATCTTATTGCAGACAAAAGCAGCTTAGCTGTATGTTTACATATGGATAAGAATACCTCGCGATGTTTATTTATGTTGGATTTTATAGGAAAGGAAGATCAGGTAGATTTTAAGAGCACAGATATCCTGCCTCCCAATTCTACACAAGCCGACTCTTCCACCATCATATATGTGCTTCCCATAGTGTTCAATGATAAGGACCTGGGACATATCGTTGTCTGCTACAATAAGCCTACGATATACAATGCACATTTTAAGAATTACACAAGACATCTTGCTATAGGGCTGGAGGTGTTGGGAATACGTACCAATGCTGCACTACATTCGGCAGAGACCTCTGTTCACACCGAGACAGACAAAAAGAACAAAACCTTATTTGCATACAACGGAGAAACCCTGCAGCGCATAAATATAGATAGTATACTCTATTTTGAGACCGATGGCAGAAAAACAGTTGCCGTGCTTCGCACCGGCCGTCTGGTAGTTCGAAGCTCCTTATCTCAGTTGGAAGACCAGTATACAGATGACGGCTTTTTACGGGTTTCAAAGTCAACACTTCTAAATATCACAAAAGTGAATGGATATACTCCCGACAGCGATAGGACTATGCTGGCAACACTTGTCGGAAATGTAAAAATCAGGATTTCACGCAAGTTTGCTTCCGAGTTCAAAACGCGAATGTCGGAGATTTAAATATTCTCCGTATTTCTATGACATTACTACATAAAAAGGCAAATCCCCACCCTATATACCCTAATGCAGGACTGTATGAACTCGTCGGTTCTTGGTGAGGTTCTTTCGAACCTAGAACCGCTACGTAGTTCATCCAAGCGAGAGCGTGTCCAAATAGGGTATATAGGGTGGGGATTTGCCTCTTTATATCTTATAACTGTGATTCTACGAAAATATCGTAAATAGCCTTGATGGCAATCTCGAAATCGTCATTGGTTACACCGATGATGATGTTCAGCTCGGAAGAACCCTGGTCGATCATCTTTACGTTGACATTCTTGTGTGCCAATGCAGAGAAGATTCTGCCGGACACACCACGGGTGGACTTCATGCCACGACCCACTAC
>JAZNKR010000185.1:0-4101 GCA_045578665.1 Bacteroidaceae bacterium
GCTCAAACAGTCCTCGCCTCTTTCCAAAAGTCATTGGCGCAGTCTGCCTAAAAGCTTAATGCGCATCAATGAAGCAATGAACCTCTCAATGAAGCAATGGGGCTTGTAGCAACTTAAAGAATAGAACCTTAAGGGCTTAAGCATGTTTCCCGGACAGTAATAATATAAAAAAGGCTGTCCCGGGTTTGTGTGGGACAGCCTGTCGGTGTGTTTATGCGTCGATGTTTGCGTATGTTGCGTTTTTCTCGATGAATTCGCGGCGCGGACCAACATCGTCTCCCATGAGCATGGAGAAGATGGTGTCTGCTTCCACTGCATCGCGTATGGTTACCTGTTTGAGGATACGTGTCTCGGGATTCATTGTTGTCTCCCAAAGCTGTTCGGGGTTCATCTCTCCAAGACCTTTGTAGCGCTGTGTGGTAATCTCTTTCTCGTTGCCGTTGCCATATTTGTCGATGAAGCGCTGGCGTGCTTCGTCGTCGTAGCAGTACTCTTTCACCTTGCCTTTCGAACAGAGGTAGAGGGGTGGGTTGGCTATGTAGAGGTAGCCGCCCTCAATGAGTTCGGGCATGTAGCGGAAGAAGAGTGTCATGATGAGGGTGTCGATGTGTGAACCATCGACGTCGGCATCGGTCATTATTATTATCTTGTGGTAGCGGAGCTTGTCGATGTTTGCCTTCTTGCTGTCCTCGCTGTCGAGTCCGAAGCGTACTCCGAGCGCCTGGATGATGTTGTTCACCTCATCGCTCTCGAAGGCTTTGTGCCACATCACTTTCTCTACGTTCAGAATCTTACCGCGCAGGGGAAGTATGGCCTGGAACTTGTTCTTGCGTCCCTGCTTTGCCGAACCGCCCGCAGAGTCTCCCTCGACGAGGAACAGCTCGCAGTTTGCGGGGTCTTTGTCTGAACAGTCGGCGAGCTTGCCGGGCATTCCGCAACCTCCCATAGGGCTCTTGCGCTGTACGCTTTCGCGTGCTTTGCGGGCTGCGATACGTGCGGTAGCGGCAAGTATCACCTTGTCTACTATCATCTTTGCCTCTTTGGGGTGCTCCTCGAGGTAGTATGTGAGTGCTTCGCCTACAGCCTGGTCTACCGCTCCTGTTACCTCGTTGTTGCCCAATTTTGTCTTGGTCTGTCCTTCGAACTGGGGCTCGGCAACTTTTACGGAGATGACGGCTGTGAGACCTTCGCGGAAGTCCTCACCCGAGATTTCCACTTTTGCCTTTTCGAGCGCTTTGGTGTCCTCGGCATATTTCTTCAGTGTGCGAGTGAGGGCGCGACGGAAGCCTGCGAGGTGTGTACCACCTTCGATGGTGTTGATGTTGTTGACGTATGAATAGACATTTTCGCTGTAGCCGTTGTTGTAGATGATGGCTGCCTCGATGGGGATGTCCTGTTTTTCGGTGTTCAGGTAGATTACATCGCCAATGAGGGGTGTGCGCGATGCATCGATGTATTTGACAAATTCCTTAAGGCCTTCGTTTGAGTGGAAGTGCTCGCTTCTGTACTCGCCGTTCTCGTCAGTGGTGCGTTTGTCGGTGAGTGTGATGGAGATGCCTGCGTTCAGATAGGCAAGCTCGCGCAGACGGGCTGCAAGAATATCGTATTTGTACTCTGAGACGATGAAAATGCTGTCGTCGGGTGTGAATGTCTGGCGTGTTCCGCGCAGGGTCGTTTCACCCACCTGATGTACTTCGTTGAGGGGCTTTCCGCATGAGTAGTCCTGCTCGTAGATTTTGCCGTCGCGGAATACCTGTGTCTTCATGGCCTTTGAGAGGGCGTTCACGCACGATACACCCACTCCGTGGAGTCCTCCCGATACTTTGTATGAGTCCTTGTTGAACTTACCGCCGGCATGGAGCACTGTCATTACAACCTCAAGAGCCGATTTGTGCTCTTTCTCGTGCATGTCTACGGGGATACCGCGACCGTTGTCCTGCACAGTTATGGAGTTGCCTTCGTTGATGCTTACTTCTATGTGGTTGCAGTAGCCTGCCATGGCTTCGTCGATGGCATTGTCTACTACTTCGTATACTAAGTGGTGGAGACCTTTTTCGCCTACATCGCCAATATACATGGCGGGGCGTTTGCGGACTGCTTCGAGTCCTTCCAATACTTGAATGCTGTCGGCCGAATAGTTTGCGGCCATTGTTATCTCTTTATCTTCGCTCATGTGTTTTATGTTGTCGGTATAACCGAACAAAGGTAACGTTTTTTCTTGTTTTTTGCAAGGATTTTCCCCTATAAAATAGGGGAACTTAGGGCGTTGCGGCTATTTCCCCGAGTATAAGTTTCCGCTTGCAGAGTATGATGGTTGTCTGATTCTCGAATGAGGGGTTTCGGCTGCCCCCAACGCAAAAAGGTCGGATGTAATCCGACCTTTAACTTGGTAAATATATTGTGTTTACTTAGGCTAATTTTGCGATAGTAGCGCACAAACCAGACTTGAGGTTTGCAGCCTTGTTCTTGTGAATCAAACCTTTCTTTGCCAATCTGTCGAGCATTTTCTGAACCTCGGGATATTTAGCCAAAGCCTGCTCTTTGTCTGTCATGGCGCGCAAACTGCGAACAGCTGAACGCATATTCTTGCCATAGTAACGGTTGCGAAGGTTTCTCTTCTCTGTCTGTCTGATTCTTTTAAGTGACGATTTATGGTTTGCCATCTTTAAATTCTGTTTTTTGATTTTTACTGTAGCCCATAGGGGAATCGAACCCCTCTTTCAAGAATGAAAATCTTGCGTCCTAGCCGATAGACGAATGGGCCGGCCTTAGATGCTCCTTCCGGAGCGTTGCTTCGGTGTTTTGTGTCCTAAGCGGATGCAAAGGTACGATAATTTTTATTACCTGCAAATTTTTTCGAGCCTTTTTTGCAGCGTAACTGCTCTTTTTTCTTGATTTTGCCCCCTTTTAAGTTTATTTACCTTATTATTAACGTTGATTGTATATGCTGTTTCCCTCTCTTGTGTTACATTTGCGGTGTGCACCTGTTTGTTGTTGCAGGTTGTTGTCATTGTATTTTATGTATTGTGTTTTTGCAGCAGGACAGCAACAATAGTGCCTATATTTGTGTTTTTAATTGTAGTTGCCCGTCAGAGGATATGGCGGAGTTTTAAAGTTTAGGAGGTATAAATTATGTCAGGCAGAGAATCACGGAATAAATTGGTAAAGGTCTTTAGCGGCAGCTTGTGGCAAGCTCAAGTGATTCAGGGTTTGTTGGAGGCCAATCATATTGTCAGCATGTTGGAGAACGAGACGCTTTCGGCGGTAACTTCGCCTTATGCGACGTTGGGTGGAGAGGTTTTTGTGCTGGTGGATATCAGAGACAGGGAATTTGCGGTGAGGCTGATTTCTACAAATTCGCTCTCGTCGGTACCATACAACTAACGATTTAACATAAAAGGCTGCCCCAAAAGGCAGCCTTTTATGTTTTGCGACAGGGAGATTATCGTTTGATCTCTTTGATACGAGCTTTCTTTCCTGTGAGTGCACGCAAGTAGTAAAGTTTTGCGCGACGAACACGACCGTACTTGTTGACAGTGATGCTGTCGATAGAGGGTGAGTTCAAGGGGAAGATACGCTCTACGCCTACTGTTCCTGACATCTTACGTACAGTGAAACGTTTCTCCTCGCCGTGTCCGCAGATGCGGATAACAACACCGCGATACATCTGAATACGCTCTTTTGTACCCTCGATGATCTTGTAAGCTACTGTGATTGTGTCACCGGGATGAAAATCCAACTCGCGTTTAACGTCTGTTGCAAATGCTTCTTTAGCAATTTTAAGTAAATCCATTGTATTGGTATTAAAAAATTGTTCATCTCTCCAGCGCAACATACCAAGTTACTCTTCCTTGACAGCGATTACGCCGAAAGCGGGTGCAAAGATAGGCAAAATTACTTAATTTACAATGCAAATGGAGTGATTTTCTGCTTTTCTTGAATTTTTTCTGAAATTTTCGAATGTTTCAGATTCTTTTCAGAATCCTTTCTTTACTTTGCTCACAGAAAGAACAACACAACGAATATAAACCTTTAAAAAATGAATATCATGAAAAGAGTATTATTAGTTACAGCATTGGTTTTCTCATTGGGTATCCTCAC
>JAZNKR010000186.1:0-2126 GCA_045578665.1 Bacteroidaceae bacterium
GCGCAATGTATTCGTAGAGAAACCAGGCAATGTTGATACCGCCCTCATCTTCGGGGATGGTGATCATATTGTCGCTCTCTTCGATGTATTCGTGTCCCAGTTTGACATAGAGTTTTTCTACCACATCGATGGGTAGTTCCATGTCATCGAGGCAACGGTCGCAGGGAACAATCACAGTTCCGTTCAAGGCAAATGTAAAATCGAATATGTCACGATTCTTTCTTACGGTAACTACAGCCTTGACAGCACCTTTCTGAAACTCTTCACCGTCGATGTCGCCAAAAAAGGCATTATCGAGGTCAAACTCCAAATTCAGGGATGCTACTTTTAATCCCTTTAAATCAACGTTATATTTATCAAATCTTCCCATCGCTACTATAAAATCAACACCATCAACAATATAAGTCACTTAAAGCAGTGCCCTAAATCCGCTCTATGCGAATTTAGGTCACAAAGATACAAATAAAATTCTATAGAAACACCCAAAATGCCGAAAAAACTTCAGAAGCTATTCAATATTTATAGGAACAGACACCGGCAACAGCCTATTTTTTCAGTTCCAGACGGAACGTCGTTCCCTTCCCCACGATAGAGTTCTTCACAAAAATGCGACCTCTGTGATACTCCTCCATAATGCGTTTGGCCAAAGAGAGCCCAAGTCCCCAGCCCCGTTTCTTTGTCGTGTAGCCCGGCTCAAACACTCTGCTGTGGCACGATTTCGCGATACCTTTCCCCGTATCTGTAAAGTCGATGAACACCTTGTCATTGTTGTGTGCGACACTTATCGTAAGTTCTCCCACACCATCCATGGCATCTATGGCATTCTTGCACAGATTCTCAACCACCCACTCCAGGAGAGGCGCATTCATGCGCACATTCAAAGGACGCTTGGGTAAATTGAGCACATAGTTCACCTTTGCAGGGCTGCGACGTTTCACATACTCGACTGCACGTTCCATCACAGCCACAATGTCACCCGATTCAGGTTCGGGCCTGGAGCCTATCTTTGAGAATCGCTCGGCAACCATCTGCAGACGTGCCACATCATGTTCCATCTCGCCCAGGAGCTCATCACCTGCGTATTTTTCCTTCAGCACCTCCACCCATGCCATTAGCGACGAAATAGGCGTTCCGAGCTGATGTGCAGTCTCTTTGGAGAGCCCCACCCACACCCTGTTCTGCTCGGCGCGTTTAGAGCTTATTATCGCAACAAGGCATATTGCAAAGAACAGAAGCAGCACTCCCAACTGCACATAGGGATAGTATGACAGATACAGCAGGATTCTCGATTCGTCATAGCATGCATACTGCTCCCCATACTCACCCATAGGCACAGGAATCACCCTGCCGCCATGCCGCATATCGGCAACACGCTCCATGAGCACAGCAAGCGTGTCGGCTCCCTCGGAGAGTTCGATATTGTTATACTGTATGATAGAGCCGCTTTCGTCGGTAAGGATTACAGGTATCGTGCTGTTGCTTCCCAATATCTCCTGTTCGAGCGAAACATCCTCGTTCACCTCGGCACTTATGAGCGAGCTCATCGCCTGAGCCCATATCATCATCTTGCGCTCCTCCTCCTTTTTGAGGTCACTTACAAGCATATTCGATGCCAACAGGGATATAGCGGCAATGGCAGCCGCAATCACAATAAGCACAACCTTTACATTCCTGAAATTATTAAACCACTTCATCGCGAAAGTTTTTTGAGTACACCGAGACCGTCTCGCCTCACAAATCCGTATATAGAAACGCAGAAAAAGGTCTTTTATTATAACATGCCGTGAATGCCCGATGAAAAAAGCTGCAGAAAAAGCCGGATGATTCCTCACGGAAGCACCCGGCCAAAAACAAAGATTTACTTTAAAATTAACTAACTTTTATTTATTTCCACAGGTCGCCCCATTCTCCGCGCTTCCTTGAAACCAAGTCTCAATTGCTTGAAACTCTCTTCTTGAAATTAGCTGTTTCAGATGCGTAATCAACAGCAGAAGTAATTTTAAAAATAATCCGGCACTGTGTGAGCAACAGTTGTTGTTAGCAGCAAATAAGGGTAAAGAATGGGGGATGTTTGAGCGGTGGATTATCGTGTTGCTGTTATTTCATGAATAGCGAGTTACCCCATT
>JAZNKR010000187.1:0-5255 GCA_045578665.1 Bacteroidaceae bacterium
ACCATACTACGCGAGGAAAACCCCTCCGTCTTCAAAAAACAAGTTTTTTGAATCCACCTCCCCTTTAAGGGCAGGAGCTATTAAGAATTGTTTCGCTAAACTAACAAAACATGTCATTCCTACATATGAGTATAGTAAAAAATCCTCAATCATAATCCTTAACAATATTCTCATTTATCTCTTATAATACAATGACTGCACAATATCCTTCTTCAGCGCAAGCAAAGTAGGTACAAGAGCCGATGCAACATTCAACAGGGCAGTTATAAGCAGCGTACAGAGGAAAATTGTGGTATTGAACAGCATCTCCACACTCAACTGGTTGCCCGAATCTTTCGAAAAAGAAATATAGCTGTCGAGGATTGTAGTTACATGGTAACTGAATATATAAACAATTGCATAGGACAACAACAGTCCTACAACCGCTCCCATCAATGTAAGCACACCATTCTCGAACAACACCTGCGACACAATCTGTCGCTTCGTCGCTCCGTAGGCACGGCGCACACCTACCTCCACCATACGACCGCTTGTGCGCGAAGAGATCATTCCGCTCAGGTTCAGCGCAGGTATAAAGAGTATCGCGATAATAACATAGAAATAAATTCTTATTGCATCCCATACGCTCTCATCCTGGTCCAAATAGAATGCTTGGTGCCAATGGTCTCTCATCTTCAAAGTATAAGTGCATTTGCTATCTCCATGCTGTTGGTAGTAGCGTTGGAACAGCTGTTCAATCTCTTTGCGCAGAGCCTCTCTCTTGCCCTCTTTTGCAACAGCAAAAATAGCATAGTATTTTTCTCCATTCAGTATACTATAAGTATGTTTGCTCGCAAAGGGGCTGTTGATGGTAATCCATATATCGCCATCTGTGTTAGGCGTACATTTTGTTACTCTCTCCACCACACCTGTAATGCGATGATGTTTGCCGTTAATAGTAATCTCTTTCCCTGCCACTTTGGTCGATGCAAACAACTGCATGGCAAGCGTCTCGCTTATTACCGCTACATTCTCGTGCATCTCCTTTTCGGTAAATCCCCTTCCGTCGATAAAATTGTAGTCGAACAGTTGCCACCAGCCGGCATCTACCGCCGATGCATTTTTCTCAACCTCAATGTCTTTGCCATCAACAGTTATGTAATCGGTGCCGGCCTGTTTGTATATGTCATAGATTGCTATATGTTCGAGGTGTTTTGTCTCGCGTTTGAGCATTTCTACAAAATCAATGTCGAAATGACCGATGTCGCCATATTTCTCGTTATCTTTCCGATGGGTTTCTTCTGAGATAATTAACATTCTATCCCGCTTATATTCGGGGTATATGTTTCCAAGCGTTATGTAGAAGACGATGAACAGCACCATAGTGAGTGCTATGCTTACCGCAGTTCCGGCAATGTATATGCCGGTGAACAGCTTGTGTTGTTTCATCATTGTCCATGCTTGGCGTAGGGTTTGTTTAATCATAGGTATGATGTTTATATGATTGTGATTTTGGATTTCTTTATTCCATAATCATAGGGATTATGTTACACAGCATTGTTATCTGCTCTATGATGCGTTTTTTATAAACAGACAATACAAACTCCGGTAACATAATCCCTTATAGGTGCTTACTCAATCTGGCGACCGTCGAAGAAGCGTATGGTGCGCGAGGTCTGCTTTGCCTGCTCCTCGTTGTGGGTTACCATCACAATGGTGCGACCATCTTCACTGTTGAGTTTGTGGAGAATCTCCATAACCTCTGCACCCATCTTTGAGTCGAGGTTACCGGTAGGCTCATCGGCGAGGATTATTTCGGGGTTGCCGATGATGGCGCGGGCAATGGCTACACGCTGGCACTGACCGCCGGAGAGCTGCGAGGGCATGTGGTACATACGGTGGGTGAGTCCTACACGTGCAAGAACCTCTTTGGCAAGACGGGTACGCTCTTTAGCGCTTATCTTGCGGTAGAGCAGTGGCAGCTCCACATTGTCGAGCACGTTGAGCGAGTTGATAAGGTGGAAACTCTGGAAGACAAAGCCAAGTGTCTGGTTACGGAAAGCAGCGAGTTCCTTTTCGGTCATCTGGTCTACTGTGGTGCCGGCAATCTCTATTGTGCCGCTTGAGGGCTTGTCGAGCAGGCCCATGATGTTGAGCAGTGTGGATTTTCCACAACCTGAGGGTCCCATGATGCTGAGGAATTCTCCTTTTTTCACTTCGATGTTTACATTTTCGAGCGCCTGTGTCTCTACTGAATCTGTGCGGTAAATCTTGTTTACTCCTGTTAATTTAATCATAATTGTATGGTTTTAAAAATTGTTGGTTTTAATTTTATAGGGTCCTTAAAGACTTTATTCTCTTAGTGCATCGGCGGGCAGGGAGCGTGTGATGCGTACCGACGGTAGCAGTGCTCCGACGATGGCTATTGCGCTGATGCAAATGTAAGCAATGGCGGTAACTATTGCAAAGTGGGGCACTGCGCGGTTGTGCAGATAGCTTTGGTCGGGTTCTTCGCTGTCGTGTATCCATGTGTGGATTTTGGCGAGCGGGTCGGCGAAGCCTTCAACATATATGTAGTGCATGATGAAGGGGAGGGCTATGATGAAGGCTGTCGTTACAAGGATGAATGCTTCGGTGACGAACTGTCCTACGACGCTGCCGCTTGATGCGCCTACACTACGCATGATGCCAATGTCGCGTCGGCGGCTGTTGGTGCGTATCCAGAAGGCACTGAACACTCCCATGAAGGCGCAGAAGAGGGCGAAGCCCGATAATGCGGCATAGAGACGGTATTTGTTTGTGATGTTGTACTTCTTGTCGTGCTCTTCTATTATCTCTTCGTAGGGGGTTATTCCGCTGATATAGTAGTTAGCATGGGTGTATTTAGGTGCAATTTCTGTTTCGAACTTTTTTCGGAAGGCATCTTCATCGACTCCATCCTTCAGACGGAAACTGATGGCTTCGGTGTAATTGCTGCCTATATTTCTATCATCGTTGCAAAATAGTACAAGTGGGACATGTTCGTCGTAACTGAGCATCTGCAGGTCTTCGAATACTCCTAAAATATTGTGTTTGTCATTGCCACCACAGGTTATTCTTTTTCCTACAATGTCTATTGTACCAAAAAGCTTCATTGCCACCTTGCGCGATAGATAGACATCGCGGTTGCCTGCATTGTCATTCTGTTGTAATATTTTCCCTGTTGCAGCATCGCGTACTCTGAATGTTTCGAAAAAACGGCTTTTCTCGTTTACTTTTATTTGATACATTCTTTCTACCTCCCATTGTTTCAGGCTGTCGGGTATGTCGTCGTTGTCTGCGGCATACATCAAGCTGT
Organism: Bacteroidaceae bacterium; assembly: GCA_045578665.1. Taxonomy (GTDB): domain Bacteria; phylum Bacteroidota; class Bacteroidia; order Bacteroidales; family Bacteroidaceae; genus HGM04593. The sequence goes on from JAZNKR010000187.1 coordinate 3,317, forward strand.
TGGTGCTGAGACAGTTTATCTGCAAGTTATCACTCCCTATGAAATAGGATTCTATTTCGGGTATGTTGTCAAAGGCTTCTCCTATTTGCTGCAAAAATTCTTGTTCGTACTTTGGGTCCGACATTCCTTCGCGCCATTGTGGTTCGTAGGAGAAGTATTTGTCGCATTTAAGACTGTAGAGTCTTTTTGCTTCGTAGCCTTTGGGGATATTGTTGCGGCATACGAGGGTGAATAGCGGGTCGATGGCGAGCCACAGAAAGAGGCTTGCTACGATTAGTTCGAGGAAGAGCCATGCGTTTTGCTTGCGCTCGTTCCAAATTTGGTGGAGTATTTTGGTTATCATGGTGCGGGTTGGTGTTTTGTGGTTGTTTGTGATTATGATTGAGGATATATTTCTAATGCGAGATCTAAAATAGAGTTCCTGCCCTTAAAGGGGAGGTGGATTCAAAAAATGATAGTTTTTTGAAGACGGAGGGGTTTTATTCGCATAGCTGTTTTGTTGCTATACGATGGGTGAGAACCCCCTCCGAGATTTTTTCTTATGGAAAAAATCTCTCGTCCCCCTTCAAGTGGGACAACTATTCAAGTTTGTCATTTTAAACCGTATTGGATAAACACTAAATTTCAGACAACACATTTGATAATTTTTATTGTTAAATTCCTCAATCATAATCCTTAATCTTATTATCTTCTCTGATACAGCGACTGAACAATATCCTTCTTCAAGGCTATCACCGTCGGCAGGAGTGCCGACGAGATATTCAGCAACAAACTGAGCGACAGTGTGCAGATGATGACAGTGGGGTTCAGCAACATATCGGCATTGATTTCGCGGGGAGTAACCTCGTTTATGCGTGCATCGAAAAAGGCTGTTATCCAACTGCTGCCGGTGATTACAACAACGTAGGCCAATATAAGTCCTATGATTGTACCCATAAGGGTGAGCAGCAGATTTTCCCATAGCACTTGCGAGATTATCTGTCCGTTTGTGGCGCCGTATGCCTTGCGCACACCAATCTCATCGAGGCGGCTCTCCATGCGCGATGAGATCATTCCGCTGAGGTTCAGCGCAGGAATGAACAGGAATGCCAACAGTATGTAAAGGTATTTTCCTATTGCATCGAGGAGTGTCGTTTCTCCGTCGCAGTCGAGGGCATTTTGCCAGTAATCTTCCACCTCCATTGTGTAGATGTTCTCCTTTGGCTGCGCCTGCACGTAGCGGTTGAACACATCGTCTATTTCGGCTTTTATCTTCTCTGTCTCCTCGCCGATGATGTATGCTTTGTATTGCCCCACGAATTCATTATCGTCGCTTCGCCAAACTATTGGACGCCACAGGTTCCCTTCTGTGATAGGGGTGCAACCGCTTGCCGGCTCAACGACTGCTGTTATTTTGTAATTGACGCCGTCGAGATTTAAGGTCTTGCCAACCACTTTTGTCTCGGCAAAGAGTTTTTGGGCGAGGGTAGTGCTTATGACAACCACCCTCTCTGCGCTCTCCGATTGTTGTTCGCTGAATGGGTGTCCTTCGACGAACTTGTAGTCGAATACTTGCCAGAAATCGCCGTTCACAATATTCACGTATTCTGTTGTTTTCTTGTTGTTGTCGGGGTTTACCACTGTGCATTTGCCTCTGCTTTGCAATGCCATTCGTTCTATGCTTTTTGCTTCGTCCTTTGTGAGCTTTGCGAAACTTCGGCTTATATTGCTATTTCGTATTAAGTAACCACCTCTTTGATTTTTTATTTTATGTGAGGCATTTTCTATCACCACCATGCGGTGGCGGTTGTATTCGGGATAAACGGGTCCCAATTTGATGTAGAAGATGATGAAGAGTGTCATTGCAAGGGCTATGCTGACGGCTGTGCCTATGAGGTACATCCCGGTGAATAGCCGATGCTGTTTCATCATCGTCCATGCTTGGCGTAGAAATAGGTTT
>JAZNKR010000188.1:0-26922 GCA_045578665.1 Bacteroidaceae bacterium
CTATGCACACGTAGACTGCCCGGGTCACGCCGACTACGTTAAGAACATGGTTACCGGTGCTGCTCAGATGGATGGTGCTATCATCGTTTGTGCTGCAACAGACGGTCCTATGCCTCAGACACGTGAGCACATCCTTCTCGCTCGTCAGGTAAACGTTCCCCGCTTGGTTGTATTCTTGAACAAGTGCGACGTTGTTGATGACGAAGAGATGCTCGAACTCGTTGAGATGGAGATGCGTGAGCTTCTCGAGTTCTACAACTTCGACGCTGAGACTCCTATCATCCGTGGTTCTGCACTTGGTGCATTGAACGGCGTTGCTGAGTGGGAAGACAAAGTAATGGATTTGATGAACGCAGTTGACGAGTGGATTCCCCTGCCTCCCCGTGATACAGACAAACCCTTCTTGATGCCCGTTGAGGACGTATTCTCAATCACAGGTCGTGGTACAGTTGCTACAGGTCGTATCGAGACTGGTGTTATCAAGGTAGGTGATGAGGTTGAAATCCTCGGTCTTGGTGAGAACAAGAAATCAGTTGTAACTGGTGTTGAGATGTTCCGTAAGCTCCTCGACCTCGGTGAGGCTGGTGATAACGTAGGTCTTTTGCTCCGCGGTATCGACAAGAACGAAATCAAACGTGGTATGGTACTTTGCCACCCCGGTCAGATCAAACCTTACTCTAAGTTCGAGGCTCAGGTTTATATCTTGAAGAAAGAAGAGGGCGGTCGTCACACATCATTCCGCAACAAGTATCGTCCCCAGTTCTACCTCCGTACTATGGACTGTACAGGTGAGATTACTCTCCCCGCAGACGTAGAGTTGGTAATGCCCGGTGACAACTTGACAATCACAGTAGAGTTGATCTACTCAGTAGCATTGAACGAGGGTCTTACATTCGCTATCCGCGAGGGTGGACGTACAGTAGGTGCTGGTCAGATTACAAAGGTAATCGAGTAATACACAATATAATTATCAGTTCCCTCGCAAGAGGGACTGATAACCTACGGGAATAGCTCAGTTGGTAGAGCACTGGTCTCCAAAACCAGGTGTCGGGAGTTCGAGCCTCTCTTCCCGTGCAATAAAATATAAAATCATGCTTAATCAATTAGCTCAATATTGTAAGGATTCTTACAACGAACTTGTGCATAAGACCACTTGGCCGACAGCCAAACAGCTGACAAGTCAAGCTGTTCTTGTCTTATATGCATCTCTTCTTATAGCGTTGGTAGTCTTCGCGATGGATCAGGTATTCCAGTTTGTGATGGAGACAATATATCCCAATTAATTGAACAGAGATGGCAGAGCAAGAAGTGGGATTCAAATGGTACGTACTTCGTGCCGTTAGTGGTAAAGAGTCTAAGGTTAAGGAGTATATCGATGCCGATGTAAAACTCCATAATCTTAGCGATTATATTTCACAGGTTCTTATTCCTACCGAGAAGACAGTCCAGGTGCGCAACGGCAAGCGTGTCGTTAAAGAGAAGAATTGTCTTCCCGGCTATGTATTAGTAGAAGCAAAATTAGTAGGAGAAATTCCCTATATACTACGTAATACTCCTAATGTGTTGGGGTTCCTTGGTGGAACAGAGTCTCCGACTCCTATCCGCCAGTCAGAGATTAACCGTATTCTCGGTACTGTAGATGTTCTGCAGGAGACAGAAGAGGTTGCTTCTCTCGATTTTACTGTAGGCGAAACAGTAAAGGTGAACTTCGGACCGTTTACAGGTTTCAATGGTGTTATCGAAGAGGTGAATGTCGAAAGAAAGAAGCTCAAGGTAACAGTAAAGATCTTCGGTCGCAGTACCCCGGTGGAATTAGGATTTACGCAGGTCACAAAGGAATGATGCGGCTTCCACACATCATTCAAAAATAACAGTTGTTAATTTATAGATTTTTTTAAAATGGCAAAAGAAGTTGCTGGACTTATCAAGTTACAGATTAAAGGTGGCGCAGCAAACCCCTCTCCTCCCGTAGGCCCTGCTTTGGGTTCCAAGGGTATCAATATCATGGAGTTTTGCAAAGCGTTTAATGCCAGAACCCAGGATAAAGCCGGAAAAGTTTTGCCTGTTATCATTACTTACTACGCAGACAAGTCTTTCGATTTTGTCGTTAAGACTCCTCCTGTGGCAATCCAGCTTTTAGAGGCAGCAAAAATTAAAAGCGGTTCGGCTGAGCCTAATCGTAAGAAAGTTGCTTCAATCACTTGGGAGCAGGTAGAGGCTATTGCAAAAGACAAACTTGTAGACCTTAACTGCTTTACTGTAGAGGCTGCTATGAAAATGGTTGCCGGTACAGCAAGAAGTATGGGTATCAGTGTGAGTGGAACTTTTCCCGGTAACAATTAAAAATTTAAATTAGAATGGGTAAACTGACTAAAAATCAAAAGTTGGCAGCCGCTAAAGTTGATACAGCCAAGTCATATACACTTGACGAAGCAGTAGAACTCTTGAAAGAGATTACTTTCACAAAGTTCGACGCTTCAGTGGATATTGATGTTCGCTTGGGTGTTGACCCCCGTAAGGCTAACCAGATGGTAAGAGGTGTAGTATCTCTTCCCAGCGGTACCGGTAAGGTGGTTCGTGTACTCTGCTTGTGTACACCCGACGTTGAGGAAGCTGCAAAAGCTGCAGGCGCTGACTATGTTGGTCTCGACGAATATATCGAGAAGATTAAAGGTGGTTGGACAGATGTTGATGTTATCATCACAATGCCTTCAATCATGGGTAAAATCGGTGCCCTGGGTCGCGTGCTCGGTCCTCGCGGATTGATGCCTAACCCCAAGAGTGGTACCGTAACAATGGATATTCCCAAAGCTGTTAAGGAAGTAAAACAGGGTAAGATTGACTTCAAGGTAGACAAGGCTGGTATCGTACACGCTTCTATCGGTAAGATTTCTTTCGCTCCCGATGCTATCAAAGCAAACGTTAAGGAGTTTATGAACACTATCATCAAGCTCAAACCTGCTACAGCTAAAGGTACATATGTAAAAAGTGTATTCCTCTCAACCACGATGAGTAAGGGATTGAGATTAGATCCTAAATCCATCGAAGCTTAATTTGTTTGAATATGAAGAAAGAAGATAAAGTTAAGGTAGTCGCCCAACTTGGCGAGGTGTTAAAGGAGTACCCTCATTTCTATTTGGTAGACGTTACAGCTATGGATTCTGTAAGCACCAATGCTATGCGTGCAAAATGCTTCAAAGCCGGTGTTAAGATGCTTGTTGTGAAGAACTCACTTCTCCACAAGGCACTTGAGGCATCAGAAGTAGATTTCGCTCCCCTCTATCCCAGCCTTAAAGGTACTACAGCTCTCTTGCTTTGCGAGACAGCCAATGTTCCTGCAAAACTTATCAAGGATGTAGCAGGTAAGGCAGAGATTCCCGCTCTCAAGGCAGCATACGCAGAAGAGAGCTTCTATGTGGGTGCAGATCAGCTTGACGCTCTTATCCACATCAAGAGCAAGAACGAACTTATTGCTGAGGTTGTTGCATTGCTGCAGTCACCCATCAAGAACGTTGTTTCAGCTCTACAATCCGGTGGTAACACCATTCACGGAGTACTTCAGACACTCAGTGAAAGATAAACAAAATCAATTATTATTAGTAAAAAACAATCTAAATTTATACGAAAATGGCAGATTTGAAAGCTCTTGCAGAAGAATTGGTTAACTTGACAGTAAAAGACGTTAACGAACTTGCAACAATCCTTAAAGAAGAATATGGTATCGAACCCGCTGCTGCAGCTGTTGCTGTTGCTGCTGCTCCCGCTGCTGGTGCAGGCGAGGCTGCTGAGGAGAAGACAAACTTCGATGTAGTTTTGAAGAGCGCAGGTGCTAACAAACTTCAGGTAGTTAAGGTTGTTAAAGAGGTTTGTGGTCTCGGTTTGAAAGAGGCTAAAGAACTTGTTGATGGCGCTCCCAGCGTAATCAAAGAGGGACTTCCCAAGGCAGAAGCTGAATCCTTGAAGAAGACAATCGAGGAGTCAGGTGCTGAGATTGAACTTAAATAAGAAACACCCGCCCTTTTAAGGGGTCAATGGTTAAGAACCCTCAGAGGGTTCTTAACCTTTTGTGCATTAAAAGTAAATAAGTTCTATAAACATTTTCAACAATGTCTTTACAAACTAATAATCAGAGAGTTAACTTTGCTTCCATCAAGGACCCGATGCCCTGTCCTGATTTCTTGGAAGTACAAATGAAGTCTTTCGAGGACTTCCTCCAATTGGATACTCCACCGGAAAAGCGTGTAAACGACGGACTCTATAAAGTCTTTGCCGAAAACTTTCCGATTGCAGATACACGAAACAACTTCGTATTGGAGTTCTTGGACTATTATATCGATCCACCCCGCTATTCAATAGCTGAGTGCCTTGAGCGTGGCCTAACATACAGTGTACCATTAAAAGCAAAGTTAAAGCTTTATTGTACCGACCCTGAGCATGAGGAATTTGATACAGTGATACAGGATGTATTCCTCGGTCCCATTCCTTACATGACTCCTCGCGGAACGTTCATCATCAACGGTGCTGAGCGCGTTGTCGTTTCTCAGTTGCACCGTTCACCCGGTGTATTCTTCGGTCAGAGCGTTCACTCAAACGGTACACCTCTTTATTCGGCACGAATCATACCTTTCAAAGGTTCATGGATTGAGTTTGCCACTGACATCAACAATGTAATGTATGCATACATCGACCGTAAGAAGAAGTTGCCCGTTACAACATTGTTGAGAGCTATCGGCTTCGAGAGTGATAAGGATATTCTCGACATATTCGGTCTCGCCGATGAGGTTAAGGTCAACAAGGCTAATCTCAAGAAGGCAATCGGCAGAAAGATGGCAGGCCGTGTTGTAAAGACAAAACAGGAGGATTTCGTAGATCCCGATACAGGTGAAGTTGTATCCATCGAGCGTACCGAAGTGGTAGTAGAGCGTCAGATGGAGCTCACACAGGAACTTGTAGACCGTATCCTTGACAGTGGTGCAGAGCGCATCCTGTTGCACAAGGAACAGAATGAGGCATCTGATAACATGGATTGCTCTCTCATACTCAATACATTGGATAAAGACCCGAGTAACTCGGAGCAGGAGGCTGTAAACTATATCTTCAAGCAGTTGCGTAATGCAGATCCCGCCGATTATGCCAGCGCACGTGAGGTTATCAACAACCTCTTCTTCTCAGAGAAGCGTTACGATTTGGGCGATGTGGGTCGTTACCGCATCAACCGTAAGCTGGGTCTCAAGACAGATATCTCGGTAAGAGTCCTGACAAAAGAGGATATTATCGAGATTATCAAATATTTGATTGGTCTGGTCAACTCAAAGGCAGTAGTCGATGATATTGACCACTTGAGCAACCGTCGTGTACGTACTGTAGGCGAGCAGCTTTCAAACCAGTTTGCTATCGGTCTTGCACGTATGGCACGTACAATCCGCGAACGTATGAACGTGCGCGACAATGAGGTGTTTACACCCACAGACCTTATCAATGCCAAGACAGTGTCGGCTGTTATCAACACCTTCTTCGGGACCAATGCACTTTCACAGTTCATGGACCAGACAAATCCCTTGGCAGAGATAACACACAAACGTCGTCTTTCGGCACTCGGTCCCGGTGGTCTTTCGCGTGACCGTGCAGGTTTCGAGGTGCGAGACGTACACTATACACACTATGGTAGACTTTGTCCCATCGAGACCCCTGAGGGTCCCAATATCGGACTTATCTCTTCATTGTGTATCTATGCAAAGATAAATGAACTCGGATTCATTGTTACACCTTATAGAAAGGTAGAAAACGGTGTTGTCGACATCAACAACGACAATGTCGTATACTGCACAGCAGAGGAGGAGGAGAACCTTATCATTGCTCAGGGTAATGCTCCCCTTGATGATAATGGCAAGTTCATCCGCAAAAAGGTTAAATCGCGTCAGGATGCCGACTACCCTGTAGTTGAGCCCGGCAGAGTAGACCTCATGGACGTTTCTCCCCAGCAGATTGCCTCAATTGCAGCATCGCTCATCCCCTTCCTTGAGCACGACGACGCCAACCGTGCGTTGATGGGCTCTAACATGATGCGCCAGGCAGTACCTTTGTTGACAACCGAGGCACCCATCGTAGGTACAGGTATCGAGAAGCAGTTGGCTGAAGATTCCCGTACACAGATTGTAGCCGAGGGTGACGGTGTAATCGAATTTGTCGATGCAACCAGAATCAGAATCAACTATGACCGTACAGAGGAAGAGGAATTTGTAAGCTTCGAGCCCTCATGGAAGGAGTATATAATTCCCAAGTTCCGCCGTACGAACCAGAATATGACAATCGACTTGAGACCTATTTGCGTGAAGGGTCAGAGAGTCAAGGCGGGTGATATTCTCACCGAAGGTTATTCAACCCAGGCAGGTGAGCTTGCACTCGGAAAGAACCTTCTCGTGGCATATATGCCCTGGAAGGGATACAACTATGAGGATGCTATCGTTCTCAACGAAAGAGTAGTCCGCGAGGATGTCCTCACATCTGTGCATGTCGACGAGCTTTCATTGGAAGTACGTGAGACAAAGCGCGGTATGGAGGAGTTCACATCGGACATCCCCAACGTGAGCGAAGATGCTACCAAGGACCTCGACCAGAACGGTATAATCCGCGTAGGAGCATATGTTAAGCCCGGTGATATCATCATCGGTAAGATTACTCCGAAAGGTGAGTCCGATCCTTCACCCGAGGAGAAACTTCTCCGTGCCATCTTCGGCGACAAGGCAGGTGATGTTAAAGACGCATCTCTCAAGGCTTCGCCCTCACTCCAGGGTGTAGTTGTGGGCCGTCGTCTTTTCCAGCGTGCCGAGAAGAGCCGTTCTGCAAAGATTGCCGACAAGGCAAAGCTTCCCAAGATCGATGACGAATTCATGGAGAAGGTAAATGCCCTGAAGGAGATACTTGTAGAGAAACTCATCAAGCTTATCGGAGGTCGCGTTTCTCAGGGAGTGAAAGACTTCATGGGTACAGAGGTGATTGCAAAGGGTGCCAAGTTCACAAAGCACGAACTCGAGGCATTGGACTTCACTGCAATCCAGCTCAGCAAATGGACAGCAGATGCCCACACCAATGAGCTTATCCGTACACTCGTAATAAACTATCTGCACAAGTACAAAGAGTACGATGCACAGGCAAAACGCGAGAAATTCGCATTGCAGATCGGTGACGAGTTGCCCTCCGGCACAATGAAGATGGCAAAGGTTTACATTGCCAAGAAACGTAAGATCGGTGTCGGTGACAAGATGGCGGGTCGCCACGGTAACAAGGGTATCGTATCGCGCGTAGTGCGTCAGGAGGATATGCCTTTCCTTGCCGACGGAACTCCCGTTGATATCATCCTTAACCCGTTGGGTGTGCCCTCGCGTATGAACATCGGTCAGATATTCGAGACTGTACTCGGTCGTGCAGGTAAGGAGTTGGGCATAAAGTTCGCTACTCCCATTTTCGACGGTGCAACACTCGACGACCTTTGCGAATGGACAGACAAGGCAGGTCTTCCCCGTTTCGGAAAGACATATCTCTACGATGGAGGTACAGGTGAGCGTTTCGACCAGCCTGCTACAGTGGGTGTCAGCTACATGCTCAAACTCGGTCACATGGTAGAGGACAAGATGCACGCCCGTTCAATCGGTCCATACTCACTCATCACCCAGCAACCTCTCGGTGGTAAGGCGCAGTTCGGTGGTCAGCGTTTCGGAGAGATGGAGGTTTGGGCACTCGAGGCATTCGGTGCAGCACACATCCTTCAGGAGATACTGACAATCAAGTCCGACGATGTCGTAGGCCGTTCAAAGGCATACGAGGCTATCGTCAAGGGCGATGCTATGCCTACACCCGGAATCCCCGAATCGCTCAACGTATTGTTGCACGAGCTTCGCGGATTGGGCTTGAGTATATCATTCGAATAATAATTCCATCACGTTTGTCAATATAGTATTATGGCTTTCAGAAAAGAAACTAAGACAAAAAATAATTTCACAAAAATCACTATAGGATTGGCCTCACCTCAGGAGATCCTCAGTGGTTCAAGTGGCGAGGTGTTGAAACCCGAAACCATCAACTACCGTACATATAAGCCCGAGCGTGACGGATTGTTCTGTGAGCGCATCTTCGGACCGGTCAAGGACTACGAATGTCATTGCGGTAAGTACAAACGTATCAGATACAAAGGTATCGTTTGTGACCGTTGTGGTGTGATGGTAACAGAGAAGAAGGTACGTCGTGAGCGCATGGGACACATACAGCTTGTAGTGCCCGTAGCCCACATCTGGTATTTCCGTTCACTTCCCAACAAGATCGGTTATCTTCTCGGTCTTCCCACCAAGAGCCTCGACGCAGTAATCTATTACGAGAAATATATCGTAATACAGCCCGGCGTAATGATGCGCAAGGACAGCGATTCGCGTCAGGAGGTTATCGGTAAAGAGAACGTGGTAACAAGTGGTGTTACACCCAACCAGCTTCTCACCGAAGACGAATATCTCGATATATTGGACAATCTGCCTGCAGGAAACAGCGAGTTGGACGACAGCGATCCCAACAAGTTCATTGCAAAGATGGGTGCGGAGGCAATACAGGACCTTCTTGCAAGAATCGATCTCGACTCTCTCTCATTCGAATTGCGTAACCGTGCAAACACAGATATGTCGCAGCAGCGCAAGAACGAAGCCCTCAAGCGCCTCCAGGTGGTAGAGTCTTTCCGTTCTTCAATGGCAGCATCAGGCGGTCGCAACCGTCCCGAGTGGATGATTATGACCGTTATCCCCGTAATTCCGCCCGAATTGCGTCCTTTGGTGCCCCTGGATGGTGGTCGCTTTGCAACATCCGACCTCAACGACCTCTATCGTCGTGTAATCATCCGCAACAACCGTCTGAAGAAGTTGCTCGAAATCAAGGCTCCTGAGGTTATTCTCCGCAACGAGAAACGTATGCTTCAGGAGGCTGTTGACTCACTCTTCGATAACTCGCGTAAGGCAAGTGCGTTGAAGTCAGAGGCTAACCGTCCTTTGAAATCACTCTCAGACAGCCTTAAGGGTAAGCAGGGACGTTTCCGTCAGAACCTTCTCGGTAAGCGTGTCGACTACTCAGCACGTTCGGTAATCGTCGTAGGTCCCGAGTTGAAGATGGGCGAGTGCGGACTTCCCAAGCTCATGGCTGCAGAGCTTTACAAACCGTTCATCATACGCAAGCTCATCGAGCGCGGCATCGTCAAGACTGTGAAATCTGCCAAGAAGATGGTAGACCGCCGCGAGCCCGTAATTTGGGATATCCTTGAGCACGTAATGAAGGGACACCCGGTACTGCTCAACCGTGCGCCGACACTTCACCGTCTCGGTATCCAGGCATTCCAGCCCAAGATGATCGAGGGTAAGGCAATCCAGCTCCATCCGCTTGCATGTACAGCGTTCAACGCCGACTTCGACGGCGACCAGATGGCTGTCCACTTGCCGCTCAGCAACGAGGCAGTGCTCGAGGCACAGATGCTCATGTTGCAGTCACACAACATACTCAATCCTTCGAATGGTGCTCCTATTGCCGTTCCTTCACAGGATATGGTACTCGGACTCTATTATATCACAAAGCTCCGCGAGGGTGCAAAGGGTCATGGAATGACATTCTACGGTCCCGAAGAGGCACTTATCGCATACAACCAGGGTCGTGTGGATATCCACGCTCCCGTAAAAGTCCTTGTTGAGGACCGCGACGAAGAGGGCAACTATGTAAATGTCCTCCGCGAGACATCGGTAGGTCGTGTCATCGTAAACCAGATTGTTCCCCGCGAAATGGGTTACGTCAACACCGTCATCTCAAAGAAGTCTCTCCGCGATATCATCAGCGAGGTAATCAAACGCGTCGGCGTTGCACGTTCGGCAGAGTTCCTCGACGGAATCAAGAACCTCGGTTATCTGATGGCGTTCAAGGGCGGTCTGTCGTTCAACCTCGACGACGTTATCATCCCCAAAGAGAAAGAAGAACTTGTACGCAAGGGTAACGAGAAGGTCGAGGAGATTCTCGCAGAGTACAACCTCGGTCTCATCACCGACAAGGAGCGTTACAACAAGGTTGTCGACGAGTGGACACACGTAAATGCCGACCTTGCAAACGTGCTGATGAAGACAATTTCTGCCGACGACCAGGGCTTCAACTCGGTATACATGATGCTCGACTCAGGTGCCCGTGGTTCTAAGGACCAGATTCGTCAGCTCTCAGGTATGCGTGGTCTTATGGCAAAGCCTCTGAAAGCAGGTTCAGAGGGTGCACAGATTATCGAGAACCCGATTCTTTCGAACTTTAAGGAGGGACTTTCGGTGCTTGAGTACTTTATCTCTTCACACGGTGCCCGTAAGGGTCTTGCCGATACAGCGTTGAAGACTGCCGACGCAGGTTATCTGACACGTCGTCTTGTCGATGTATCGCACGACGTTATCATCAACGAAGAGGATTGCGGCACATTGCGTGGTCTTGTATGTACAGCACTCAAGAACAACGACGAGGTCATCGCAACACTCGGCGAGCGTATACTCGGTCGTGTGTCGGTACACGATGTTGTAGATCCTATAACAGGTGAACTCATTGTTGCATCCGGCGAACTCATCACAGAGGCAATTGCAGACCGTATAGAAAAATCACCCATCGAGAGCGTAGAGATCCGTTCGGTATTGACTTGTGAGTCGAAGCACGGTGTCTGTGCAAAATGTTACGGACGCAACCTTGCAACAAGCCGCATGGTCGAGAAGGGTGAGGCTGTCGGAGTCATCGCAGCACAGTCTATCGGTGAGCCCGGTACACAGCTTACACTCCGTACCTTCCACGCCGGTGGTACCGCTGCCAACATCGCAGCAGATGCAAGCATCAAGGCTAAGCACGAGTCTCGCGTGAAGTTCGACGAGTTGCGTACAGTAAATGCTCTCGAGGCAGACGGCACTCCCGTAAAGATTGTTGTAAGCCGATTGAGCGAGGTGCGTTTCATCGACATAAACACAGGCATTGCATATTCTACACACAATATACCTTACGGTTCTAAACTCTATGTTTCTGAGGACGAACTTGTACAGCCCGGCAAGGTGGTTGCTACATGGGACCCCTTCAACGCGGTAATCGTAACCGAGGTTGCCGGTCGAGTAGACTTCGAGTCAGTTATAGAGAACGTAACCTACAAGGTTGAGACCGATGAAAGTACAGGTCTTCAGGAGATAGTAATCATCGAGTCTCGCGACAAGAACAAGATACCTACCGTCCGCATCCTTGATGAGGATGGCAACGTACTCCACAACTACAACCTCCCCGTAGGCGGACACGTAGTAATCGAGAACAAACAGTTGCTCAAGGCAGGTGATATCCTTGTGAAGATACCTCGCGTATTCGGTAATGCCGGTGACATCACCGGTGGTCTCCCCCGTGTAACCGAGCTCTTCGAGGCGCGTAACCCCTCTAACCCCGCAGTGGTTTCTGAAATCGACGGTGAGGTGAAGATGGGTAAGGTGAAACGTGGTAACCGTGAGATTGTCGTTACCTCTAAGGTAGGCGACGAGAAGAAGTACCTTGTAGCCCTCTCCAAGCAGATTCTTGTGCAGGATGGCGACTATGTACGTGCCGGAACTCCTCTGTCGGACGGTGCAATCACACCTTCGGACATCCTTGCAATCAAGGGTCCCACAGCCGTACAGGAGTATATCGTAAACGAGGCGCAGGATGTCTACCGTTCACAGGGTGTGAAGATCAACGACAAGCACTTCGAGATTATCGTGCGCCAGATGATGCGCAAGGTTCAGATAAACGAGCCCGGCGATACCCAGTTCCTCGAGTTGCAGATTGTCGACAAACTCGAATTCCAGGAGAAGAACGACCACATCTGGGGCAAGAAGGTAGTAACCGATGCAGGTGACTCAGAGAACCTCAAGGTAGGTCAGATAGTAACAGCACGCAAGCTCCGCGACGAGAACAGTATGCTCAAGCGTCGCGACCTCAAGCAGGTAGTAGCCCGCGATGCAGTTCCTGCAACCTCTACACAGATACTTCAGGGTATCACACGTGCAGCTCTCCAGACAACAAGCTTCATCTCTGCAGCATCGTTCCAGGAGACAACAAAGGTGCTCAACGAGGCTGCAATCAACATGAAGAAGGACTATCTGCTCGGTATGAAGGAGAATGTAATCTGTGGACACCTTATCCCTGCCGGAACAGGACAGCGCGAATACAGACGCATTGTCGTAGGTTCCAAAGAGGATTACGAGCGCATGATGGCAAACAAGAAGAATGTACTCGACTTCTCTGATGTAGAGGACGAAGATGAGGATTAAGCCGATATAAAATAACAATAGAAAGGGGCGGAACACGCAAGCGGTTCCGCCCCTTTCTATTGTTATTTTATATGTTAAAATTTCATTATCTGAAAAATATATCATATTTTTGCAAGAACTAACAAATGTCCGACAGCCCATGAGCGAAAAAATGTTGATAGATATTGATGCTATCCTTGCGAGCAAGGCCGGTAAAAAAGCACGCTACGTGCCAGGTTTTTTAGTATCCTATCTGAAGAAAATAGTACATCAGGAGGAACTTAACGGTTTTCTCGAGAACGAGCAGGAGACATACGGTGTGGAATTTATAGAGGATTTTTTCCGCTTCTTCGATAACCATTTCGAGGTAGAGGGTGTGGAAAACCTCCCCTCTGAAGGTTGGCACACATTTGTGAGCAATCACCCGTTGGGTGCGCTCGACGGAATGGGATTGGGTATGATACTCGGCAAACACTACGACGAAAAGATAAAATACCTTGTCAACGACCTGTTGATGAATATACCCCAGCTGAAATCACTTTTCATTCCGGTGAACAAGACCGGTCGTCAGGCAAAGAACCTGCCCCGTCAGGTCGACGAAGCATTCAAGTCTGAGAACCACATACTCATGTTCCCTGCCGGTATCTGTTCGCGACGCACCAATGGAGTCATCCGCGACCTTGAATGGAAAAAGACATTCATAACAAAAAGCATACAGACACAAAGAGATATAGTCCCGATACACTTCGAAGGACGCAATTCCGATTTCTTCTACAATCTTGCCAATATTAACAAGATGCTCGGTATAAAATTCAATATAGCCATGCTCTATCTTGCCGATGAGATGTTCAAGAACCGAGGAAAGACCTTCAAGGTGACCATAGGCAAGCCTATACCCTGGGAGACATTCGACAAGTCCAAGACCGCCAACGAGTGGGCACAATATGTGCAGGATGTCGTATATTCACTAAACAGACACTAACACACACACAACATGGAAGATATAATAGCACCGGTTCCGGTGGAACTGCTCAAAGCCGAACTTACAGAAGAGAAGCGTCTGCGCTTCACCAACCGCAGCAAGAACGAGATATATGTTCTTACAGCTGCAGATTCCCCCAATGTTATGCGGGAAATCGGTCGCTTGCGCGAAATCGCATTCCGCGCAGCCGGAGGTGGTACAGGTCTCTCAATGGATATTGACGAGTTCGATACGATGGAGAATCCCTACAAACAGCTTATCGTATGGAACCCCGAAGCCAATGATATAATCGGCGGTTACCGCTTTATCTTGGGCTCGGATGTCCGTTTCGAGGAGGATGGAACTCCTATTCTGGCAACAGCCCACAATATGTTCCATTTCTCAAAACGTTTCATCGAAGAGATATTGCCTGTAACAATAGAGTTGGGCCGCTCTTTTGTAACTCTCGAGTACCAGTCGACACGAATGGGTTCGAAGAGTCTTTTCGCTCTCGACAATCTTTGGGACGGTCTGGGAGCGCTTACCGTGGTATTGCCGAATGTGAAATACCTCTTTGGAAAGGTAACGATGTATCCCTCGTACCACAAGCAGGGACGCGACATGATACTCTATTTCCTGAAGAAACATTTTGCCGACCCAGACAAACTGATTGTTCCGATGGAGCCTCTCAAGTTGGAGACAGACGAGAAGGTGCTTGAAGCTATTTTCAGCGAAGAGGCATTCGTTGATGATTACAAGATTCTCAACCGCGAAATACGCGCATTGGGATACAACATCCCCCCGTTGGTCAATGCCTATATGAATCTCTCACCCACAATGCGTACATTCGGTACGGCTGTAAATACCGATTTCGGAAATGTAGAAGAGACAGGTATACTGATAGCGGTAGACGAGATAATGGAGGACAAGCGCATGCGCTATATAGAATCCTTTGCCAAGCAGAATCCCGAACTGATAGAACTGAAGACCGGTGCCCACAAGGTGTTCTATTCAGAGAACAAATGATAAATTCTTTCCGGATTGATATAGAAGAACAGCGGATGCTTCCTGCTGTTCTTCTCTTTTTACGGTTTGTCGTGAATATGTGGCGCGGATTCTTCTCTCGTCTTTTTGTATATTTGAGGTAAATCTCGAATATAGGATGTGGCTCGGAATAAAAAATCAAGCAAGCTTGTTTTTTCTTCTCTCGTTTTTTTGTTATATTTGAGGTAGACTTCGAATATAGGATGCGGCTCGGAATAAAAAATCAAGCAAGCTTGTTTTTTCTTCTCTCGTTTTTTTGTTATATTTGAGGTAGACCTCGAATATAGGATGCGGCTCGGAATAAAAAATCAAGCAAGCTTGTTTTTTCTTCTCTCGCCTTTCACTATATTTGCAAAAAGAATCATATAGTCATGAAAATCTCAATAATAAACAAATCAAAACATAAACTTCCCGAATATGCGACACCGCAGTCGGCAGGAGTCGATCTTAGAGCCAATATAGATGCCCCCATAGTGCTTGCGCCTTTGCAAAGAGCACTTGTTCCCACAGGACTCTACATTGCACTGCCCGAAGGATACGAAGCACAGGTGCGTCCCCGCAGCGGACTTGCCATCAAGAAGGGCATTACAGTGTTGAACTCTCCCGGAACCATCGATGCCGACTATCGTGGCGAGATATGTGTGATATTGGTAAATCTCTCGGACGCCCCCTTTGAAGTAACCGACGGCGAACGTATTGCCCAGATGGTCATATCACGCCACGAGCAGGCAGAGTGGATAGAGTGTGAGAGCCTCGATACAACCGAACGTGGTGCAGGTGGTTTTGGACATACAGGTGTGTAATAGATGAATATGCGTCGGATTATATGCATAATAGCCATGTTTCTTGTCGGTGCAATACTGGTGCCGGCAGGTGCAACCGTGTCTCCAGATAGCATAAAACCGGCACAGGGTACCTCCCCTGAGCATAGCCGCACTTTCGACTACTACTATTTGCAGGCTTTGGCGCTGAGGGAGCAGGGTGAGCACGATGCAGCCCTCGAAATGTTCGAGCACTGTCTTTCGTTGGCGCCATCATCGCCATCCGTGCTTTTCGAACTCTCTACCTACTATATGTTTCTCGGCAAAAAGAACGAGGCATTGGAAATGATGCAGCGTGCCGTTAAAGAGGAGCCCACAAACTTCTGGTACCGTCAGATATTGGCTACTGCATACGAAAACAATGGTCGTCGCAACGATGCTATAGCAGTCTACGAAGGCATGGCTGCCGATTTCCCGACAAACACAGAGATACACCTGATACTGTCGGGATTCTACAGCGAAGTGGGGGAGTACGGCAAAGCCCTTTCAGCCCTCGACGACTACGAACGCAAGGAGGGAAAGAACGAACAGATAAGCATGCAGAAGTATAACATCTGTCTGCTCATGGACGACTCGTTGCGTGCCGTGCAAGAGGCTGAGAAGCTTGTGGCATCCAATCCCGACGATCTCCGTTTCCGTGTGCTTTTGGGCGATGTCTATCTCAACAACGAGAACTATTCCCGTGCAAAGGAGATATATGCCGATGTGTTGAGCCTCGACCCGGACAATGTAAGCGGACAGTTGGCAATGGTCAATCTGCACCGTATGTCGGGCAACGACTCACTTTTCAGAGTCGAATTTGACACTCTGCTCATGAATCCCGCATTGTCCCCTTCGGCACGTTCCGAACTGTTGGCAAAGGCGCTTCCCGAGATGGCAAAAGAGGAGTCGGACAGCATCTACATAGACAATCTCTTTCAAAGACTCATATCCTTGCCGGGAGAACAGTTGCCCACAGCCGTGCTCTACGCCCATTACCTGACCATAATGAAGGCTGGTGAAGAGAAGATAGCCCCGCTTCTCGGCAAAATACTGCAGATGGAGCCCGAGAACAAGATGGCGCAGCTACAACTCCTCAGTTATGCCATAAAACGCGAGAACTACGACGAAATAATATCCCGTGCCGATACGGCCATTCTATACAATCCCGAAATGTTGCAGCTCTACTATTATCGCGGTCTCGCAAGCTATCTGAAGAAAGAGCCTGCACAGGCAGCAGAAACGTTCCGCCAGGGACTGAAACGTCGCAGTGAAGATACAGAGGACGAACTTGTAGCCGAGTTATACACCCTTCTTGGCGACACTGAGCACGAACTTGGCAATCATGCTGCAACCCTCGAAGCCTACGACTCGGCGCTTGTCTACAACCCCAACAACGTACAGGTACTCAACAATTATGCCTATTATCTCGCACAAGCCGACAGCGCCCTTGACCGTGCCGAGGAGATGAGTCTCATTACCATAAAGGAGGAGCCCGACAATCCCATATATATCGACACCTATATGTGGGTACTCTTCAAACAGAAACGTTATCAAGAGGCAAGGGCGTATGCAGAAAAGCTGATGGAAACCAATGAAGAGATGAACGCAGTGGAGTACAGCCACTGCGGGGATATATTTGCCCAATGCGGCGACATGGAGCGTGCGCTCGACTGCTGGACAGAGGCACAGATGCGCGGCGACGATTCAAAGATACTCAAACGCAAGATAAAGAAAAAACGATATATTCCCGATGGAAAGAAAAAGAGATAGGATACAGTATATGACATACTTGCTGCTGTTGGCGCTGCTGATAGCAGTCAACGGTTGCCGTTCGTCAAAGACGACAACCGCCCCCGGTGGTATGACACTGAAAGAGATAAAGAACTTGCCGCCGGTGAAGTCTCAAACCGAATATCTGAGTGCAAAAGTAAGGCTTAATGCAAATCTCAAGGGCAAAGAGTTTTCTGCCAACGGCTCTATCAAAATAAAACGGGGCGAAGGCATACTCATAAGCATAAATGCCTTAGGCGGCATTATAGAGGTTGCCCGTATCGAAATAACTCCTGAAGAGGCACTTTTTGTATACCGTCTCGGACGCAAATATGCCAGGTTGAGATACAGCGAGATAGAGGCATTCAATAATCTCGGGCTCGACTACAGGATGCTCGAGTCAATCCTGCTGAACGAGATCTTCTCGCCCGACGGAGCGTTGGCAGAAAAGGCTGTCGACAAGATGGACATCACCTCATCCAACGGCGAACTGGTGCTGAGTGCTGCGGGCAAAAAGATTGATTATAAGTTCTACATAAGACCCTCTGAGGGCAATCTGGTACTCACACAAGGCAAATATGCCCGGAGCATAAGTGTAGATTGCAACTACTCCGATTTTGTGGAATCCGAAACACGCCCCCGTCCCTCGCGTCTGCACTTTTCGGCAGGTGATATAAGTCTCAGACTGCAAATGAGCAACATCAAGGAATTGCCCTTCAAACTCAGCCGTACAACAGATACATCCTCATACGAAAAGATAGATCTCTCACGACTATTGAACAGCCTCAACCAATAAAACCTACAACTTACGATGCACAAACTCAGAACAATACTGGCTACAATATTCCTGCTGTTGTTGTTTGCACCACTCCCGGCGCAACGTACAACGGTCAAAGATATGCGCAATCGTGTCAAGCAGTTGAGACAGCAGATAAAAGAGAAAGAGAATATACTCTCTTCCTCGGAAAAGGATGTTGCATCGAAAATGAAGAAACTGCAGTTGATTACAGCACAAGCCGATGAGCAGAAGTTGCTGATAGAGCTGCTCTCTAAAGAGTTGAAGAGCATTGACGGCGAGATAGCACTTCTCACTAATGAGATAACCGAGGGCGAGGCAAAAGTGGAGAAGTCAAAGAAAGAGTATGCTGCTGCGCTCATCCGTGCCCGTCGTTACGGTACACTGCAGGATAAACTTCTGTTTATAATCTCCGCCGAAGATTTCAATAGAATGCTCCATCGCTACAGATACACCCGTGAGTATATGAATGCCCACCGCGAACATGCCGAAATACTTAAAGCGAATATTGCCGAACTGCAATCCAAACGTGCCGAAGCCGATAGTGTAAGAGCGCAAAAGAGCGCATCCATCGAAGAGCAAAAGGAGGAGCAGGCTAAACTGAAGGGGCTTGAAGATAAACAACGCACCCTCATCGCCGAACTCAAGCGCGAGAATGCAGCTGTAAAAAAAGAGCTCAACCGTCGTCGTAAGGAACTTGATGGTCTCAATGTCGCAATCGACAGAGCGATAGCCGAGGAACTCGAAGCCCGTCGCAAGACCGAGGAACTCGAAGCCCGTCGCAAGGCAGAAGCCCGTAAGTCGAATAAACAGAAGAAAGAGGCTGTTGCGAAAAAGAGTAAGTCAACTCCCGACCGTGAAACAACTCCCGAAAATAAATCGACAAAAACCGTCAGAGATAAGGAGGTACTCGTCGACAACAGCGAATCAATAAAGAAGCAGACAGGTTCGTTCTTGCAGAATAAAGGTCGTCTGCCCGTGCCTGTAACCGGTCCCTACCGCATGATAAATTCATACGGTCTGCAAAAGGCGGTCGCAGGAAAAGGAAATGTCAGCATCGATCTCGGCGGAATAACATTTGCCTGCAAGAAGGGTGCAAAGGCGCGGGCAATCTTCCAGGGTGAGGTCATGGGTGTGTACGGCGACCACGAATATGTCTTCCTTCTTGTAAGGCACGGCACATACATCACCGTCTATTCCAAACTGAAAAATGTAAGAGTAAACAAGGGCGACAAGGTAAAGGCCGGTGACACCCTCGCGGAGATAGCTACAGATGCCGATGGCGACACATCTATGCTCTTCCAGATAAGAAACGGAAAGACAAAACTCAATCCCAAGAGTTGGCTTAAACTATAAAATCACTGAAGGATATGAAAAGCACTGCATTGAAAAAATATCTGCTTCTGACATTTTTTGCACTCTTCTCCCTCGCAGCCCATTCACAGATACTCGATGGAACAGTGCAGTCGGCACGCTACCGCATATCGTTGCCGTTGACATTCAATTTCGATGACGGTACAATAAACTCCTCGCCCTATATAAGCTACAAGCACGACATTGCATCGTGGCTGAAGGGTGCGGCATTTGCACAGTACAACATCAAGCAGGAGACATTTGTCCCGCAGGCATGGTTCGAATTTTCGTATGCCAAGCGATACTATCTCCTTTCGCGCTCCATCTTCAATACGCGCACCGGCAAATACTCCCATGGTCTTGCAGCGACGGTCAAATTGCCCTCCAACCTTTCGGTAGATGCTACGTGGGACAATATGTTCCAGCAGGCAGGGACAAGACATACCGACCGCTTCCAGGTAGTTGGCGGATATATAAACAGGCGTTTCATCGCCAATGCCGGCTACTCGATGCTCTACAAGAAAGGTATGGTTGCCAACTTGCGTGTGATATTCTCGTCGGCATACTTCCTGCAGATGAAGTACGATGGCGGACAGAACTGTTTTGTCCTCACTTCCTACATCAACATGTAGTCCTATTTCGGGCAATAGAATCCCTCTACACTTTGGCGGAAAGGAAAATTATAGTATCTTCGCCACAAATAAGTATTGATAAGATATATACATCATATAATGGCAGACAACGAACTGAATATACCTACCGGTGAACAGATGGTGCTCCAGGCCGAGAATCTTGTAAAGAAATACGGCAAGCGTACCGTGGTGAACAATGTCTCTTTCAATGTGAAGCAGGGAGAGATTGTAGGACTTCTCGGTCCCAACGGAGCCGGAAAGACAACCTCTTTCTATATGACCACAGGTCTTGTGGTTCCCAATGGCGGTCGCATATTCATGAACAACACGGAGATAACAAAGTATCCCGTATATAAGCGTGCCCGCATTGGAATCGGCTACCTTGCGCAGGAGGCAAGCGTCTTCCGCAAGATGACGGTAGAAGACAACATCGCTTCGGTGCTCGAACTTACCGACAAGCCCAAAGAGTACCAGCGTGAGAAACTCGAAAGCCTGATAAAGGAGTTTCGCCTCGAAAAGGTGAGGAAGAACCTCGGCGACCGGCTCTCGGGTGGCGAACGTCGACGCACGGAGATTGCGCGCTGCCTTGCCATCGACCCCAAATTCATAATGCTCGACGAGCCTTTTGCCGGAGTCGACCCCATTGCGGTAGAGGATATCCAGTATATTGTATGGAAACTTAAGGATAAGAATATAGGCATCCTCATCACCGACCACAATGTTCAGGAAACCTTGAACATCACCGACCGTGCCTATCTGCTTTTCGAGGGACGTATCCTCTTCGAAGGTACCCCCGAAGTGCTTGCCAACAATCCCGTGGTGCGCGAAAAATATCTCGGCAGTACATTCGAATTGCGCAAGAAAGTCTTCCAGGAAGACGACCCACGTGCTATGGATTGATTTATAGAACCACACTCATGTGGGTTCAAGTGATATACAAAGGAGGGCGGTTGTTTGTTGACAACTGCCCTCCTTTGTATATCATATGGTGTCAATGCCTTACGGCTTTGCTATGAACTTCTTGCCGCCACGTATGTAAATGGCACCCGGTATCAGTTTTGTAGCCTTGCGACCGAAAATGTCGTAGACGGGAGCGTTCTTGTCATCAGGCTCCTGCTCAGGCTGTTCGATTGAAGTGTAGTTGTCGAGGTCTCCGACGATGGTACCATATTGTGCCCAATCAGATGCCTTGTAAGCCGCCAATGCCTCAGCGTATACGTGTATAACAGGCTTGCTCGAGAATAGGTAAGCAGATACGCTTGGAGGTGTCAGCGGGGCTACGTATGCATCCTTAACGGGTGAACTGTAGAATACACCTTGTGCCATTGTCTTTACTTTAGCGCCTACGGTTACGGTAGTCAGGCTCTTGCAATAGGCAAAGGCGTCTCCGTTGACGGTAACCACATTGTCGGGAATGACCACACCTTTGATTCCGGAGTTGGCAAAGGCATTGGCGCCTATTCTTGTGATGCTCTTCGGCAGAACAATGTTTGTAAGGTTGTAGCAGTTGTAGAATGAATAGTTGTTTATTACATTGGCAACACTTTTGGTGGTTCCGTAGTATGCGAGACCTCCACTTTTTACCTGCACGTCGGAAAGGTCGATTGACGATAGGCTGCCGTCGTTTACAAGAGTGCGCATGTGCTTGATGTCTGTTCCGTTTATCGGACCGCTGATTACAGCCTTGATGGCAGAT
This sequence comes from Bacteroidaceae bacterium, assembly GCA_045578665.1. GTDB lineage: Bacteria > Bacteroidota > Bacteroidia > Bacteroidales > Bacteroidaceae > HGM04593. The sequence continues at coordinate 21,355 of JAZNKR010000188.1, forward strand.
TCCGAAATTGAATCGGGCAATGTTCCGGCAGTGGTAAGTGTTATATACTCAGTGCCGTCGCCTGCTTTCTCTACTTCGTGCAATGTGCCGTCTGCATCTACAGAATAAATGGTGAAATCAGTGCCGATGCTACTAGGGATGCAGAAATTCAAAGAGTTTGCCGCATAGACAAAGTTGCTGTCCTTGTCGAGCATCAAGAATCCTATACCGCCGCTGCCGGTCATCCGGTAAAGCGAGTCAGACTGTATGTAGGTGTAGCTTGATGGCTCTGCATCCTCGTCCATGAAGTCTGTGAACTGACCGAGGTCGCCATACTGTCCGAGCTGGTCATATCCGCTACGTGGCTTGCCGGCTTCCTGGAAGAGACCATTGGTAAGCATTGTCTCGACTCTGTCTTCAACGAAGAGGATGGTACGGTTCTTGGGGTACTTTGAAATCTCTTCGAGAGTCTTGTTTATCTGGTATTCCGTTACAGTCATTGTGTAGTTGCCATAGTCCTCTATTTTCAGTTTCGAAACCGGCTCAAAGAATCCCCATGCCCTGAAGAAGTCCGAGAGGTCCTCCTGTGCAACCTCGCATACCTTGCGCACAAACTTCAGTGAACCGTTTCTTCCGTTGCCGTTGCTGCTGTATAGCTTCATGGGGTCTTCGCGCAATGCCTTGAAGAGGTTGGGATAGAACGATGTGTTCTTGCGTGCCTGATGGTAGTAGAGATAGAGCTGATAGTACATACGCAGTCTGGTGCCTAAATCGCGTACCGAGAAATATGTGCCGTTAGCATATTCGTTCATTACAAAAGAGAGCGAAGTTCCTGAAGACATATTACGGCCGAAAATGAAACGGCAGACATTGGCGAATAGATTGTTCGACGCCTCTCCGCAAGCCTCAAGGTTGATGGTTCCCTGGTTGTTGTGCCCGCATTCATGACCGGCACACCATTCGTCCATGTTGCTGCGGCTCACGTCAAATGAGTTTCTGATACACTCGACAGAGTTGTACATTGTACGATAGGTGCTCGAGTTTGCATAACCGGCAGAGTTCGCATCGCCCTGAATTGCGAAGTTGGGATTGTTGTAGAACAGAGGAGCAATAGCCTCGCCGCCCGAAAGATTGTGCGGTGCGTAGTCGCGCATGCCGTTGGCTACAGTAGCGCAATATCCCATAAGCTCTTGTTGCCATACTGTGAGGCTGTCGAACCATTCTATGCTGCGGTCTATGGTCTTGGGCCATACTGTCTTGTATGCCGAGGTCTGGAAATTGAATAGCGCGTGCTCGCTCTTCACGGTGAAGAGTTCGTGTGTGGCTTTGTTGAGCAATTTTACGTAGTCGCTGTCGCTTTTGCGTGCAACATCATAGTAGCCGTTTACTTTACCGCCCTCGATGTGAATCTTTATTTTTGGCCACTCGTCAAGTGTCTTTGTCATCGACCGGGTGTCGGCGGTATACAAGATGTAATAGAGTGCATTCTTGTCGCCTTCTACGATGTTCAATCCCTTTTTAAGTTCCTTGCCGCTTTTTGCGTTGCTTATCAGGTGATTACCGATACATCCGGTCATATACAAGGTGGCATCGGCAGGTATGTCATTGTCTACAAATACATAAAGCAATTCGAGATTGCCTGAGTATATACCGGTGGGATTGCCCATGTATGAGCCACCTGTGCTTCTCATCTTTTCGTTCCAGTAGTTTGCATCGCTGAATGCCTTGTAGCTGTTGATGCGGAACTCTTTTTCATATTCTTCCCAATCATCGTTTTTAAGCTTTATGGCTATGTCGACCATGAAGGAGGGCATTCCGCCTGTAGTCATTGCTGCGGTCAGTTCTTCGTCACTCATGGCAAGATATTCTGCCTTGAGGCGGGTGCATGCTGCATCCTCGAAGAATGTTTCGCGCAGTTTGTTAACAATATCTGCGGGGTCTGCCTCCAAAGGATATATCTCCTCCAGTCCTCCGACGATTGAACCGTAATAGTCGTTCCATCCACTCTGCTTATAGTCGTCGAGTGCGTCGGTGTAGACCATTATTTTGGGCTTCGAAGAGAAAAAATAGGCGGGAGTACTTGGAGGTGTGATAGGCTTGATGTATGCAAACTTCACACTTGATGAATAGAATACTCCTTGTCCGAGGCTCGACACGCGGCGTCCCATGATTACCGAATCCAATGAACTGCAATAGGCAAAAGCGTCGCTTCCTATGCTGGATACATTGTTTGGAATATCAATCTTGCGCAATCCCGAGCCTGCGAATGCACAAGTCTGGATTGTGTAGATGGTGGTAGGCAATTCAATGCTTTTGAGCTTTTTGATATCTCTGAACATTGAATTACCGATGACATCGTCATCCGTAGTGTAGCTTTCGAAGTACGCTTCGCCGCCTTTTACAATGGCTGCTTCGGACAAGTCAAGGTCGGAAACAGTTCCGTCGTTGATGAGTCCGCGCAGATACTTGATGTCTGTTCCGTTGATGGAACCTGTGATTTTCAGGGTCGATTCACTTGTGGTAAGCAGGGTAGATAACGTACCTGCTTTCTCAACGTGTACTTCTGTTATAGCCCATGTGTTTGTGCTGATGCAAAAAAACGCAAGCAGAGGCAATAACGATTTCAAAAAACGTGGAAGTAGGTTTCTTTTCATTTGACAGGGATTTTATAGGTTTTTAGTTATAATCTTATTTTTCGTATTGTTATTATGCAAATGTCTTGATTTTATGTGAATTTTGCAATTCTTTTGCGTAGCTAAGTACAAAAAAGCTATAAAAAAGATGTCCGCGATTATCAAAAATGGTGATTTTTTTTGAAAATATGCCCAATATGTCTTATTTTTGCACTTCTAATTCGAAATATACCCTTTAAAGAGATAATTAAAATAGATTTATCATATGAATTTTACTTTGAAAGATCAGGACGCAACAAGCGCCCGTTTAGTGGTAAGTGTACAGGAGGCAGACTATGCCGCATTGGTTGAGAAAACCCTCAAGAACATCAGACAGAAGGCCAATATCCCCGGTTTCCGTCCCGGTATGGTTCCTATGGGCTTGATAAAGAAACAGTACGGTACAGCTGTAAAGGCAGAAGAGATCAACAAGCTTCTCCAGACCAAAATATACGAATATATCAGAGAGAACAACGTGGATATATTGGGCGAGCCTCTTCCCGATGCAGAGCAGCAGAGCGCATTGAACCTTGTAGACGACAAGGACTTCGACTTTGAGTTCCGCATTGCATTGGCTCCCAAGTTCGACGCTACTCTTACAAAGGAGGATAAACTTCCCTATTACATAATAGAGCCCACCGAGGAGATGATCGAAGGTCAGGCTAAAGCTTACGCACAGCGTTGCGGCGAGTACAAGCAGGTTGAATCATACGAGAGCGGAGATATGCTCAAGGGTACTCTTGTTGAGACAATCGAAGGCGGTATCGACGTCAAGGAGGCTGTGATGATGCCCTCATACATGAAGAACGACGACCAGAAGGCTCTCTTTGCTGACAAGAAGGTGGGCGATACAATTACATTCAACCCCAACATCGCATTCGATGGTCATGCGGCTGAGCTTGCATCACTCTTCATGATCGACAAGGAGGCAGCGGCAGAGGTAAAGAGCGACTTCAACTTTACAATCAAGGAGATTACACGTTTCGTTGCAAGCGAGTACAACCAGGCAGTGTTCGATGCAGCATTCGGCAAGGATGCAGTGAAGAGCGAAGAGGAGTTCCGTGCACGCATCAAAGAGGAGATTGCAGCACGTTTCGCAGTTGAGAGCGACTATAAACTTCTTCTCGACACACGCAGCTATCTCGTTGGTCGTGTAGGCAAACTCGAGTATGCCGAGTCTATCCTCAAAGAGCTCATGCTTGCAAACAAAGAGGAGAAGGATGCAACAATCGATGACGAGACATTTGCAAAGAGCCTCGACGAGCTCACATGGCATCTTATCAAAGAGCAGCTGGTGAAGAATGCCGGTGTTAAAATCGAGGAGGCAGACATCCTCGAGGCTGCAAAGGATGTTACCCGTTCACAGTTCGCCCAGTACGGCATGGGTAATGTACCCGACGAGCTTCTCGAGAACTACGCAATGGAGCTTGTAAAGCAGGGTAAGTCGAAAGAGATGCTCGTGAACAGAGCTATCGATGTGAAACTTATCGGTGCAATCAAGGAGGCTGCTACATTGGTAGAGGAGTCTATTTCTGTTGAAGACTTCAACAAAAAGGTGGCCGAAAACGATTAATATATACGTAATGTAAGAATATACAGAAAACTGTCTGTTTTACGCGTAAAACAGACAGTTTTCTGATAAATGATATTAACCTTAACAGCTCTGGATATGATGAAAGATGACTTTAGAAAATTTGCAATCGGGCATTGCGGTATAAACAGCATGGTGCTTGACGATGTACTCAAAGCACAGTCGCAGTATCTCAATCCCTATATTCTTGAGGAGCGTCAGCTTAATGTAACCCAGATGGATGTCTTTTCTCGTCTGATGATGGATAGAATTATCTTTTTGGGTACCCCTATAGATGACTACACTGCCAATACCTTGCAGGCACAGTTGCTCTATCTCGACTCGGCTGATAGTGGAAAGGATATATCCATCTACATAAATTCTCCCGGCGGTTCGGTAAGTGCCGGACTCGGCATCTACGACACCATGCAGTATATAAACAGCGATGTCGCTACAATCTGTACAGGTATGGCAGCAAGTATGGCTGCTGTGTTGCTTGTGGCAGGTACCGAGGGCAAACGTTCGGCATTGACCCACAGCAGAGTGATGATACACCAGCCTATGGGTGGTGCACAGGGACAGGCAAGCGACATTGAAATTACAGCACGCGAAATCCAGAAACTCAAGAAGGAACTCTATACAATCATAGCCGACCACAGCCACCAGCCCTATGACAAGGTGTGGGCAGACAGCGACCGTGACTATTGGATGACCGCTCAGGAGGCATGTGAATATGGAATGATAGACAGAGTTCTTGTGCGAAAGAAATAATGCTATATGGCAGACAAACCGAAAAGAATATGCTGTAGCTTCTGTGGAAGAAGCGAAACCGAAGCGGGTGCTCTTATAAGCGGCAGATATGGATTTATATGTGCCTCGTGTGCCGAACAGGCGCATGGAATTTTCCGCGAAGAGGGGATGAGAGAGAAATCGGAGTTTGCACTCAAGGAACTTCCGAAACCTCAGGAGATAAAGGCTTTTCTCGACAACTATGTGATAGGGCAGGACGAAGCAAAGAAGGTACTCTCTGTCTCGGTCTACAATCACTACAAACGTCTTATGCAGGCCGATAACGGCGATGAAGTTGAGATAGAAAAGAGCAACATCATCATGGTTGGCAGCACAGGTACCGGAAAAACGCTCCTGGCACGTACAATTGCCCGCCTGCTCAAAGTGCCGTTCACTATAGTGGATGCAACCGTGCTTACCGAAGCCGGTTATGTGGGCGAAGATATTGAAAGTCTGCTCACACGTCTTCTTCAGGTGTGCGACTACAAAGTGGAGGAGGCAGAGAGAGGCATTGTCTTCATTGACGAGATAGACAAGATTGCACGCAAGGGCAACAAC
>JAZNKR010000189.1:0-7112 GCA_045578665.1 Bacteroidaceae bacterium
AAAAAGCTCTGCGCATGGGCGCTTTCTTAACGGCAGCCTCAGCTGATGACTTTTGGGGCTGCGGAACTCGCCCATACTTCATATGGGCTCAAACAGTCTTTCGCTTCGCGCAAGTTTGGCTACTCTCGGCATAGTGCAAATGAATTTGCCCTCTGCTCTCGCTTGCACAAACTTTCGCCTTTATCCAAAAGTCATTGGCGCAGTCTGCCTAAAAGCTTAATGCGCATCAATGAAGCAATGAGCCTCTCAATGAAACAATGGGGCTTGTAGCAACTTAAAGAATAGAACCTTAGGGCTTAAGCATGTTTATCGGACACTAATATCTTCAAATAAATACATTTCTATAAAAGAAACCCGGCTGTACCAAAATGAAATTTGGTACAGCCGGGTTTTAGTAGCAACTATCGGAATTTACTTCTTCAGTATCTTCTTTCCGTTGATGATGTTTATACCCTTACGCAGCTCGGGCAGGAGTCGACCGTTGAGGTCGTAGATGCCGCGGAACTCCGTTGCCTCCTGCATTAAATCTTCGATGCCGGTGGGAGTGGGTACGGGTGTGAGTCTCTCGTTGGTGGTTCCTTCGAGTTTGAAGGCGTGGATGTTGAAGCTTGCTTGACCTGTAAGGTTCACAATGATACCCAACGAAACTTCGGTCTCCTCGTCGAGGCTGAAGCTGAGGGTGCCTTCGGTGAGCTTGCTCCATGCAATGGCTTTGCTCTCGCAGTCGGCGTCGCTTATCATTGTGTCGCCCTGGCACACTACAAGGCGGCTGGTCTGTGCATCGCTGCCGTCGCCGAATGTAACGCTGAACTTGTAGTTACCTGCGGGGAGCTTGACTGCCTGCCACAAGCGGTAGTCGAGGAGCGGAGTCGCAAAACCGTTCCAGTATGTCTCGAATGTGATATCGCTCTGGTGGTCGGTGTCGATGTGGGCTCCTGTGATGATCTGTCCCTTGGTGATGGCGTTGGCATTCTTCCATGCAGATTTTGCGTTGTTCATCGCCAAGCGGAGGAAACGGCTTCTGTTGTTGGGGTTGACTGTGCCTGAACCTTTGATGAAGGGGTGCTTGTAGTTTGTGAGGAAGTCGGCAGAAACATCGCCGTGAAGCTGTGCCATGTTGTCGAGTGTGAAGACTCCGAGAGACGAGTTCCATGCGTCGCCGTCGGGACCGAAGCCTATGCGCTCGGCATTGCAGCCGCCGCCTGTGCGGTCGATGACGTTGCCACCACTCTGGTTGAAGTCGTAGTAGAGGAGCAACAGGTCTTCTGCCTGGGCATCATGTACATTGCTTATGGGGTTGTTGCTGTGTGCCAGAATCTTTTCTGTGGTGAGTGCCGACCCCCAAAGGCGTACCTCGTCGATCTGTCCGCGGAGACTGCTGTATTCGTCGCCCATTGTGATGGTTCCGAGGGCAGGGAATGTGGCGGGAAGCTTGCCCGATACGGTGTAGACGAGTCTTGCGTCGCGGTAGAACTGCAAGGTTCCTTCGTTGTAGACAATGGCATAGTGGTGCCACTCGTTGCAGATGACGAAATTGTTGTCCGAAGCGGCTTTCTTGCCTCCCAGATTGATGTTGATGGCTCCTTTCGAGTCTACAGAGGTGAGGAAGTCGCCCTGTGTCGATGTGAGGTAGAAGCAGCCATGATACTCCTGAGGACGCATCCACCAGTCGAGTGTGATTGCTGTCTGTTCTTCAGTGAAGGGGCAGGGAAGCTGCAGGCGCTCGTGACCGTTGAAGTTGAGACAGGTGCCGGGGTCGTCGTTGCTCACAACAAGGTAGCGGTTGCGTACATAGGTGTCGCTGCCAAGCTCGTTTTCAACCGTGAGGCTTATGTCGTAGATACCGGGTGCAGCGGGCTCGATGAAGGGCGATTGCTCGTCTATCTGGAAGTTGCGGCTGCCATTGTTGAGTTCCCATTGCCATGAGGCGGGACTATAGCGGCTGTCGTCGATGAGCTTTATTGTGTCGCCCAGCATGATGGCTGTGTGGGATATGTCGAAGCGTGCTTCGGGGGTAGATGCCATCACGGTAACATTGTGGGTTACACTGCTGCTGCCGAAGGTGTTGGTTGCGGTGAGTGTGACAGGGAATGTACCTATGCTTGTGAAGAGGGCGGTGGCATTGGTTGCTCCAAACTCTTCTACTTCTGCGCCGGGCATGCTCCAGTGGTATGTGCAGGCGTCTCCTTCACTGCGGTTGACGAAGCTGAAACGGTCGCCGGCAGGCAGTGTGTCGTCGAGAATTTCAAAGGCTGCAACGGGGGCTTTTCCGTCTATCACTTTTACCTCTTTGCTTGCTGTGATGGTGTCGCCGGTTGCAAACAGGGTTGTGCAGGTGACGTTGTAGGTTCCTGCCTTGGTGTAGGTGAAGGTGGGTGTCGCACCACGTACTTCGGGTACCTTGGCGCCGGGTGCCGACCATATCCAGTCTGTTGCGTTGAACGATGCAATGGCTGTAAGGCTGAAGGGGAGTCCTGCAAGGTGGGTGGTATCCTTTTCAGAAATGGCGAGAGAGGGGGTGCGGGGCTTTGTAGAGAATATACCCTCTTCCTCAATGACATCCCATGTGCCTATAGAGTGCGGTATGGCATGTTTTCCTCCTACCCAGTCGCGCAGCAGTATCTTGCCGTTGACTGTTATTGTCTCCATGGGGATGTAGACAAGCAGACCGGGCTGCAGGCCGGGTTTGGCAACGGATATGCGCATATTCTGGCGCACCTCGTCTTTGTCGAGTGCTCTGTCCCAGATGCGTATTTCGTCGAGTCCGCCGTCCCACGCCTGGTTTTCGCCTGTGCGTCCGAACTCCAGGTCACCGATGCCGGGGAAGCCTGAATTGTTGGGCGAAGTTATGGAGCCTCTCTTTATACCGTTGATATAGGCGGTGAGTACGTTGCCGTCAATGACGATGGCTACGTGGTACCATTTGGTGGTGCTGGTGAACACTTTGCTTATGTTAAGTCGGTTGTTTGAGTCGTTGTCCCAACCTACAGAAAGTGTGCCGTCGGAGTTGTTGTGGCAAAGGAACTTGCCCCAGCCTGTACCAATCTGATGGCTGTAGTTCATGTTGTTTGTGCTGCGTATGCAGTACTCGATGGTGGCTTGGTTGAGAGTGCGGGGAATGGCATTGGGGATGGTAAGTCCGCCTCTGAAGAACGATGCCGTCTTGTTGGCTCCTGCTGTGGGGAACTCCAATACTACTTTGTTGGTGGGTGTGGACTCAAGTTCGTAGTTGCCTGCTTTGTATACGGCTTTTACTGTGAAGGGACCTTCGACACCGTTGCCTATTGTGTATTCTGTCTCTCCGGCAGGTATCTTTGCAATTACGGTCTCGCCGCCGTATACATGGTATCCGGTGAGGGTGAGGCTCGATGCAATGGGTGCGTCCCATGAGAGTTTGCCGTCATTTACTGCGAGGTTGGTCGCGGGATAGAACTGCTCGCCGGGAACAATCACGCTGATGATTGTTTCGTTGTTGGTGTTGACGATCTCTACGTTCTCTGCATCGAAGGGTATCTCGACACCCTCATTCTCTATCTCGTAGTTGATGATGGAGGCTTTGTAGATGTGTCCGTTGCCGATGGAGCCCTCTTTTGTCTTTACTATGAAGAAGTATTTGAGGGGTTTTGTGCGGTCGACCATAGCTGTCATGTCTGTAAGGTCGTATCCGAATTCCATTGGCTCGTGGTGCATGCCGTCTGTCCAGCGTCCAAGCATGGGCACCTCGGGTGCGGGGTCGGCGCGCAGTGTGTTGCCGTGGTTGAGGAAGTGCTCGAATCCTATGGTTACATCGGGTTTGGTGGCATTGAGGTCCTCTGAAATACCTGCGCTGAGAGAAATCTCGCTACGGTGGGTATAGTCCATGAGCAGTTTTATGGTGCGCAAGGGGCGGTAGTCTTTGCGTATGGTGTGTGCTGTGGGTATCCATGTCAATGAGTTCTTGCCTACTGCGTAGCAATATTTGTAGGGGCAGTATATGAAGCCTTTGTTCTCCCATCCGCTACCCCATGAGTTTGCGATGATCCATGCGCCTACTTCGTTTTCGGCTACTTCGCCTATGTTGCCGTCTCCGTCAAGGTCGAACTCTATGCGGTCGTCGTATCCGCAGATGGTTACTGCGTGGTCGTATGTGGTACCCCACGATTTTACATATTTCTTGCCGTTGACACCGGCTGCCTTGTTGGCGTCGGTGGTGGGGATAGAGCCCCAGTTGCCTCCTGAAGCTACTCCGATGCCGGCAACACCTCCTCCGTGCATGGTCTCATCGCCACTGTGGTTGTAGAGCCACTCCTTGAGTTCGCGTTGACCTTCGGGTGTGTTGGTGGGGGCGAAGGTTATGCCTTGAGCTGTCTTGTTCCACATGGCGCTGTACCATTTGTCGTAGCCCTGCATCCATCCGTAGTCGGGGTCGTCGTGGGTCTGTGCGCCGAAGAGTCGGCTATAGGTGCGTCCGCCGTATGTGGGTACGTTGGGAACACCCAAGGCTCTGGTTATACCCTCCGAAGTGGTGTTCTGATAGGCGAGCAGCCAGGTGAAGTGTGTGGGGTACTGGTTCTCGGCTATCGATGCGTCGAGGTCGCGGTAGCAGCACATTTCGTGTGTGAACATGTAGCCGATGCTCTGTGCCGAACCGCAGGAGCCTCCATCCTGGTTGAAGATGGGGGGAAAGTATTTGCTCTCGCCGTTGTAGACGTATGGCGGCAGCTTTATTTTTCCCTGTTTTGCGCGTGCCTTGCGGCGTGCCACATACTCGGCAGGCTGTGGCTTGGGCGTTTCGTCGTACTTGAAATCGGGGAAGACGCTACGGTCTACCTTGATTACTTTGCCGTCGGGCAAGGTGTAATCTTCGATCTGTGCCGTAGCAAAAAGTGCCGACACAAGGCATAATGCCAAAAGTAGAATCTTTTTCATTGTATTGTTGTTGAAAATATTGTGCGATGAATAGTTGCGGTTTTTGCCAATGTACTTATACGTTGCAAAAATAATTGTTTTTTCGGTAAATTCATAATAAAATAGTAATAGCTTGTTTTTTATCCCGAGACGCATCCTATATTCGCTGTTGTGCAATTTGTTAACAAGTTCACATTGCGCTCGCTTAATAGCAACTTTTGGCATCTTTTCTTTCTTATTTTTTGGTAGTACATTGTAAATGAGAATGGATAAGGAATATAGGATGCTCTATGCCCTTTCGGTTAGATTGAATATTCTATATTTCTTTATTTTATGTGTCGTATTGGAAAAATGATTAAAAATTTTGGTTGTAAAGAAAATTTAATGTATATTTCCCGAGCTTTTAAGAAAACGCATGCTTGTTTTTTAAAATATATGTGAAATATGCTCAGATAATGACGGTGATGGATACTATTTTGGGGGATTGGGAAACAGACCGTCTAATCTGCCGGAATGGGCACCAAAGCAAAGAGACGGTGATGATTCTAATGCCCAATATGGTCCGATGAACAAATATGGACATTTGATGAGCTTAAATCCGGACGACAAGGATACTATATTTATAACAGGACCGACCGATTGGGATAGCGAAAACTACATATGGCAACATGTCGTTGTTAAAAGTGATGCTGTTTGTTATAAAGTGATAATCGAATAAAATAATATAGTTATGAAGAAGATAATACAATTTATATTTTTAATATCGCTATTGCCGGTAGCACTGTACTCCCAAAACACGATATGTAGAAACGCTTACGTGTGTAATGAAAAGAACAGCGGCATCACCAATGTATCCGATTTGACGGTAAGTTGCACAGACAAACAACAGAAAGGCTATATTTTCAATGATAAAGATGGTTTTTACGTTGACGGCATGACATGGATTACAGGGTATTTCATGTTCGATGCTAAAGATGTTGTGGGTAAAGTCTATCCGGTGTATTATACATATGTTATAGAAGGTGATACTGTTATAGGTGATATAAAATATAAAAAAATGAATCAATACTATCGCAGTATATACAATACGGGAACTATGTATTATGATACATTCTTTGCCAGATATGAGAATGGCAGATATATGTTTAATTTACCCGATTATAAGGACTGGACATACTATTCGTTGTGGATAGGCGATGATGTAGTCTTCTTTGATGAAAATTTAAAGAGTGGCGACAATCATTTTGGTAATGAGTATGAAAAAATTGCGTACATAGGGGATACGTTGTTTAATGATTCCTCGGACGAGATACGAAGATGTTGGAAGTTGTTGCCGTACAGCAGTTCGTCATCGCTTTACACAGAGGCGGTGGATAATGTCCTGTGGGTTGAGGGTATTGGTTCAATATCACAACCTATACCTTACTTTATTGATGAGGTTGATTGTGCTTGTTATCAGATGCTTCTGTACTGCATCTGCCCTGACGGGGATACCATATATAGAAATCAGAAATACATAGATTTGGTAGAACCATACTTTAAAACCAATATAGAGACTTTGACAGCCGGGGATATATCCATCACACAAGCCAATGGCGAATGTATCGTAACCCTCACGACGGCCACCAAGTGGAGTGCAACGCTCTACAACTGCAAAGGTGTTGCAGTGGTTCGCAAGGCGGGAGAGGGAAGCGAAATTATTCTTCCCGCAGAGAGTAAGGGAGTGCATATTCTTGTGCTGAATATTGATGGCAAGGAATATACCAAGAAAGTGGTGATGAAATAGAAAACTACACTTTGCAACCATTAAACGGCATCGCATCTTCACTATTTCTCCTGTGAAGGTGCGATGCTCGTTCATATATATTGCTGTCCGGTAAATTCAAAAACAAGGTAAACAATTCTCCCTCTTGGATAAGAGGGAGAATGTTGTATATTAGTATTTTCAACGACTTACATTCCTCCTCTTGAAGAGGAGGTGGATTCAAAAACAATGTTTTTGAAGACGGAGGAGTTCAAAACATAAGCAGAGTAAAAAAATACCAAACACTAATAATTATAAATGATTATGCGATATTATACCTAAAAAGTACAACTCCATCCTTCAATGGATAAAAAACTATTCTAAAAAGTTCCTGCCCTTAAAGGGGAGGTGGATTCAAAAACGACAGTTTTTGAAGACGGAGGGGTTTTCCTCGCGTAGTATGGTTTATTGTAGTACGATG
>JAZNKR010000190.1:0-6612 GCA_045578665.1 Bacteroidaceae bacterium
GCTTGGCCTCCGACTTCCAACAATACCAATATGAGTATTGTCGAAGGTATCATAAATTTAACCGAATTATATATATATTTGTTCAATGTGTCTGCGGGGAATACAATTTCGAGCACTCCCATGCGGTTGGGCGGGTCGTTCTTGAAAAGCAGCTCCTTATAGACATTCTCGCCGCTCTCTTCCTGGAAATCGGCACAGCGATAAACCTCTTTGCCGTCTGCACCCAACACTCTCACATGATAGGGTATGTCGATGCCGTTGCTCGCAAGCTCCACCTTGAGGTCTTCGTGCATTTTTCTGAAATTGACCCTGTGCGACAGAGGCTTCTCGCTTGCCTGGTAGAGCATGTTGTAGACAACCTCGTCGAGGAGAGCACGCTGATACATATATCTTGTCTTGAGTGTTTCGAGCGACTGACGCTGAGCCTCCTTCAGTGTCATCTGCCTCTTACCCGACGAACGTGAGACCTTTGCCAACGGATTTGCCGGGTTGTTCATTATGGTCTTCATCTCGAAAACCGATTGTATGTTACCGTCGTCCGATGTTACAAAATAGCTGTGTTCGAGTTCGAGAACATTGCTGCTACTGATATTTGACTTCTGTATGTCCTTTTGGATATTCTTCGAGAGATAATACTTCATTTCGGACAATTCGAGATTGTACGCCGTCTGATAGAGACTGCGTTTCACCCCTTCATCGAAATGTTCGCGGCGCATACGACCGATGGCATCGATATATTCTACCTGCATATAGAGAAGGCCCAAGCAAGCAATGACCATCACAGCGCCTATTATCCAGATTGTAATCTTTTTCATGCCGCAAATATATCAGAACAATTTTATTTCACCTAATTCCTTAACACCATTTATATCCATTTTTTCTTAAATTAACTTTCAAAAGATTTTTAGTTGCTATTTTGAACACTTAAAATTTGAATTAGGACAATATTTTGATAAATAGAGATTCAATTTAACTTAAACGGTTAACAAAAAAAGCAAGGTTCCTTGCCGTAGCGCGGAACCTTGCCTGTTGTCTCTATTGTTAATAGGGAATTACTCTTCGTCTTTCACTGAGAACTCCTTGATAAGTTTCTCCTGAACATCTGTGGGTACAAGTTCGTACGATGCGAATGACATGATGAACGAAGCACGACCACCGGTGAGTGAACTGAGGGCTGTAGAGTATGACGACAACTCTTTCAAGGGCACCTTTGCAGAGAGCTTCTCATAACCGTTCTCGCTGCTCATACCCATGATGAGACCGCGACGTCCCTGGAGGTCGCTCATTACATCACCCATCTTGTCTGAGGGAACGAATACCTCAACATCGTAAACGGGCTCGAGGATTTTGGGACCTGCCGCACGGAATGCCTCGCTGAATGCGTTGCGACCTGCGAGCATGAATGAAATTTCATTTGAGTCAACCGGGTGCATCTTACCGTCGTACACAATGACTCTTACATCGCGTGCGTATGAGCTGGTAAGGGGACCCTGCTCCATTCTCTCCATTACACCTTTGAGGATTGCAGGCATGAAACGTGCGTCGATTGCACCACCTACAACGCTGTTAACAAACACGAGTTTGCCACCCCAGTCGAGTTTGATCTCCTCAGTACCTTTGGGAGTAATCTTGAACTCCTGACCGTTGAAACGGTAAACCTCGGGCATGGGAACACCCTCTTCGTAGGGCTCTACGATCATGTGAACCTCACCGAACTGACCGGCACCACCCGACTGTTTCTTGTGGCGATAGTCGGCACGTGCAGCCTTGGTGATGGTCTCGCGGTAAGGAATCTTGGGCTCCTCGTACTTGACGAGCATCTTCTCTACATTCACAAGACGCCACTGCAATGTACGCAAGTGGAATTCGCCCTGACCGTAAACAATGGTCTGACGGAGCTCCTTAGACTGTTCAACAACCCAAGTAGGATCCTCCTCGTGCATACGGTTGAGAATCTGCATGAGTTTCTCCATATCAGACTCCTTCTGGGGTTTGATGGCGCGTGAATATTTTGATGCGGGATATTTTACGAGTGAGAAACGGTTGCTGCAATCCTTATCGTTGAGTGTATTGCCTATCTTAATGTCCTTCAGCTTCACTGTACAACCCAAATCACCTGCCTTCAGTTCGTCAACGGGAGTACGGTTTGCACCGGCACAGCAGAAAATCTGAGAGATACGCTCTTTTGAGCCACGGTCCATGTTTATAAGGTCGGCACCTGCCTTGAGAGTACCGCTCATCACCTTGAAGTAGTTGACCTCACCGATGTGGGGCTCAACGGCTGTCTTGAAGAAGAAGATAGATGTGGGAGCATTGCTGTCGTAAGGAACAGTCTCGCCATCGGCATTTACGGGCTGAGGCATATCGTCGACCTCGGGAGCCACGTTAGAGAGGAACTCGAGCAGACGGCTGACAGCTACATCTGTTGCTGCCGAACAGCAGAGCACGGGATATACACTGCCTGTTGAGAGACCCAAACGGGCACCCATACGGATTTCGTCTGTTGCAAGGTCTGCCTCGTCGAAATATTTGTCCATCAACTCCTCCTTGTTCTCGGCTGCCATTTCCACAAGCTTGGTGTGCATATCGACAGCTTTGTCGAGCTCTGCTACGGGGATGTCCTCCACGATGGGAGCTTCGCCCTCGGCTGTCCATGTAAGTTTCTTCATCAAAAGAACGTCGATGATAGACTTGAAGCCGGGACCTGTCTCAAGAGGATACTGAACGGGGCAAACCTTGGGACCGTAGATGGTCTGCAACTGCTCGACAACCATATCGTAGTCGCACTTCTCGTGGTCGATCTGGTTTACGACGAACATCATAGGTTTGTTCATCTTCTTGATATAGCGGAAACAGTTCTGTGTACCAACCTCGACACCGTACTGGCCATTGATAACCATCATTGCAAGGTCGGCAACTGTCATTGCAGAAACTGCACTGCCGGCAAAGTCGTCGGAACCCGGACAGTCGATAAGATTCAATTTCTTGCCATTCTCCTCAACCTGGAACAAGGTAGAGAATACAGAGTAGCCATACTCCTGCTCAACAGGGAAATAGTCGCTCACAGTATTCTTTGCTGCGACAGTTCCTCTACGTTTTATGATACCACTCTCAAAGAGGATAGCCTCTGTGAGGGTGGTTTTACCAGAGCCTGAACATCCTACGATTGCGATGTTCTTGATTTCGTTAGTTTGATACGTTTTCATATTACTGTTATTACATTTTATTATTGATTAGAAAACAAAAGTGGCGCCAATGTATGAAAAAAGCAGGAATTTTGCAACTATATCGCTCTATTTTTTAAAAAATGGCAAAAAATATTTTAACTTTGTCAGCAAATTGTACATCCGGACATGGCAGGCATATACATTCATATACCATTTTGTAAGCAGCGTTGCAGATATTGCAGTTTCTTTTCGTCGACCAAAAAGGAGGAGACCGACAGATATATTGCCGCACTTTGCCGCGAATTGGAAACACGCAAAGCATACATTGGCAACGACAAAATAGAGACTATATATATAGGAGGCGGAACACCCTCCACCCTGCAGGATGTGCATTTCGGCAAGATATTTTCGACAATAGGCAATGTGTATGACATCTGCCCCGATGCCGAAATAACATTGGAGGCAAACCCCGATGACCTTTCACGCGAATATCTTTCGATGCTGCGCACCATGCCGTTCAACAGACTGAGCATGGGCATACAGAGTTTCGACGACAAGCTGCTGGAAATCCTCGGACGACGCCACGATTCGGCACGTGCGATAGAGGCATTCGGCAATGCACGTGCATCGGGATTCGACAACATAAGCATAGACCTCATGTTTGCCCTTCCAGGCTCTACAAGAGCAAGCTGGCAGGCAGACCTGGAAAAGGCAGTGTCGCTTGCACCCGAACACATATCGGCATACAACCTCACATACGAAGAGGGAACTGCGCTCCACCGAGCCGCCGAAAGCGGCAAAATAATCCCACTGAGCGAAGAGGAGAACCTCGAACAGTTCCGCTTGCTCACAGAGACAATTCCTGCCGCCGGATACTTGCATTACGAAATTTCGAACTTTGCACAACCCGGACGACAAAGCAGACACAACAGCAGTTACTGGCACGACATCCCCTATCTTGGATGCGGAGCTGCCGCCCACTCCTACAACCGCCTGTCGCGGCAATGGAACATTGCGAACATCGGGGAATATATAAAAGGCATGGAAGAGGGAGTGCCACAATACGAAATAGAACATCTCACAGAGAACGAGCGCTACAACGACGCCATTCTGACACGTCTGAGAACCAGCGACGGGCTTCCGCTCGAATGGTTCGCCGCAGAATTTTCGGAGAAACTGAACAGCCACATGAGAACAACAGCAGAAAAGCATCTGCGCAGAGGCACGTTGACCGAAACGCCCGAGGGCAACATACGTCTCACCAAAGAGGGAATATTCATCAGCGACGCCATCATGCGCGACCTTATTTATATAGACTAACCGACAAAACAGAGAGAGACCATGAAAAGAATACTGTATTTTATCATTGCTACAGCAGCTACGCTGACAACATCGGCACAATCGCTCTACTACAACGACAGCAAAAACAAGGAGATGTCACGCCATACAATGCGCCGCGAAGTTCTTAGACAAGAGATTGTTCTCCCCAAAATAGATGGTTGCAAAGTGCTGAAAGCCGACCTCCACAGCCACACGATTTACTCCGACGGCAGTGTAACCCCCGAATATCGTGTGCGCGAAGCATGGGTCGACGGGCTCGACATTCTGGCAATAACCGAACATATAGAATATCGCCCGACAGAGCGAAGCATGCTCAACTATCTCAAAGGCTATCTGCCCGAAGGGACTGAAGCGACCAACACCAATACGATAGGTAAAGCGGCAGACGACAAAGGAATCATCGCCGACCTCAACCTGTCGAACAACATCGCCAAAAAGGCTGCCGAGAATTACGGAATAACAATAATTCCAGGAATGGAGATTACACGTACCCCCGAAACGATAGGCCACTACAATGCCCTCTTCATAGAAGATGCCAACGACATCTACGCTGCCGACCCCGCCGAGTCGATGCGCAAAGCACGCAAACAGGGTGCGCTCATCATGCACAACCATCCCGGATGGCGACGCAAGAGCCTCGACATGACCGATTTCGAAAAACAGGTCTACTCCGAAGGACTGATAGACGGAGTGGAGATAATGAACGGAAGCGAGTTCTACCCCACTGTCGTGCGCCGCGCACTCGACAACAAATTGTTCATGGCTGCAAACACAGACATACACGGAACTACATCAATGGACTACAACAATCAGGGCCACTTCCGCAACATGACATTCATCATTGCCAAAGATGCCTCACCCGAATCAATAAAGAAAGCCCTAAAGGCACGACGCACCATAGCCTACTCGTTCGGCACACTCGCCGGAGACGAGAAGCTTATAAAAGAGTTCTTCCTTGCCTGCATCAGCTTCGAGACATTCAAGACCGACAAAAACGGGAAACGTACCATGCGCATGACAAACAACACATCGCTCGACTTCACACTGTGCTTCGGTGGCAATCCTGTGCAGCTGAGAGCCTTCTCATCGCGCAATGTAAGTGTAGCCAAAGACAAAGAATTGGTATTCACCGTCGAGAACATGTGGATACCGACAGAGGAGAAACACCCCGAATTCAAACTTAAGGGTGGTTCTATAAATTAGAAATCACTAATTTGTATAAGCTCCCTTAACAGTCAAAGAGGCCAAATAGTCATAGTGCTCACCTTCCGAACACTTCTCGCAAGAGAATCCACACTGTTCGGCATACATTGACAGGGTGTCAAAGTCTATATACAACCAATCAAACGGTTCGCCTTTGACACCTTTGTATTGCATCTTGTAATCGACCTCACCATAATAACCGGCAGCAAGGTCTATGTCGAAAGAACCGTCCTCGTTCTCGAAGACATATCTTATATCGGATGAATCGAGCAAAATCCTGCCACCGGGAGCAAGCAGCTGCTTGGCACGTTTGAAGAAGTCGGGCAAGGATTCTACATGCCCTACGATGCCTATGCCATTCATAGCCATGAGCACCGTATCGAACTTTTCGTCAAAAGTCGCATCAAAGAAATTAAGATGACGGGCATCTATGCCACGCTTTCTCATGACCTCAACCGACAATTCGGAAATATCTATTGCAACAACCTCGCATCCGCGGCTCATCAGTTCGAGAGAATGACACCCTGAGCCTGCACCCACATCGAGCACACGTCCTTTGCACAGCTCCATTGCTTCGCGTTCCAAAGGTGGCATCTCCTCAAAAGAGCGGAAAAGGGTTGCAACAGGAATCTCATCCTCGTAGAACAACGAAGAGAGCACACGCAGACGAGCAGCCTTGCCTTTGGAATAAAAATCCATGATTGCCCTACCCATAGGGTCTTTGTCTACTTCAATCAAACTATTCATATATTGCAAAAAGATAAGGGTGGTTCTATAAATTAGTTCGAGGCGATTTTGAGTTTTATTTTTAGTAGATTTTTGATATTTGTAAAGGCGCGATGCGGGCATCGCAACAGAACGAATATCAAAAAGATGCAAAAATAAAGCCAAAAGCGACCGA
>JAZNKR010000191.1:0-3271 GCA_045578665.1 Bacteroidaceae bacterium
GGCTTCTCGGATGTTAATATTGCAAGATGCAGGAAACACAAAAAGATAGAACCGTGGAGAAGAGTGACATCAACGAAAAGCTGCTGGCGATGGAACGCGAGCTGTTCATGTATGCAAAAGCATTGACTCATGAAGAGAACAGGGCCGAGGACCTGTTGCAGGAGACCAACTTGAAGATACTTATCTCCCATGAGAGTTTCAAGGGAGGGGCAAAGTTCAGGAACTGGGCAAAGAAAATAATGCTCAACTCATTCCTCAACAACATCAAGCACGAGGAGAAGGTCTGCGTTGTGGAGGACTACAACAACTACTACCACGACATGATGTACATGCCTGAGCGTAGCGACATAGCAAATGAGACGCATGACATTTACTACGCTATTGACAAGCTGCCCGATGACTGGAGCAAGATGATGAGACTGCTGATGACCGGACACAAGTATGATGAGATTGCATCAATGCTCAACATCCCTGTAGGAACGGTCAAGAGCCGAATCTTCAATTCAAGGGAAATACTCAAAAAACAGCTGAAGGAGTATCTCGAATGAGAAGGCATGCGCCTGAAATAAGGCACGCCAGACAGCCCTCTCAGCCATCATACGCAACAACACCCATAAGACAAACAAGATGTTGGAGCGGGGGTATACGGAGTTTCCAACCTCATGGAAGGTAAAAAGGATTTTCTACCGTTTTGGCTCCAACCTCTCATTATGAAACGATACTGCGTGCAGCATTCAAAGTTCACGACCTTGAGTCATTATTTATTTGGGTATCATTTATCTTACAAATGCCTTCTTTGAATGGCACCAGGTAGTATGCGACCTTGAACAAACGACCGGAACAGAGCAACTTGTCAAGGCTACAACCTCTAAAGGGGGTCCCTTGACGTTGGTATTTCATCTTTCTCTCTGCTGCAGCAAGAGTAAATACAAAAAGATGGTCACGCAAACCATAATGAAAGGCAAATGAACGACCTTTTTCATCTTCAACAATGCTTACATATTTATCAAAGCAGGCAACATTGACCACGACACTGAAATGAAATCTGAAATATTCTATGCTATCAGTGGTATCATACGCCTCAACATACATTGTCACGCGAACTTGCTTCTGAGCAGGAAAAACGGCAAATTCCGGTCCGGCAATGCGTGTCGAAACATCACGCAACATCGAATCAGAGACAACGTCATTGAATGCAACCATGAACTCTGCCTCCGGAACCCCATGAATAGTAAGCCCGGCATCATGATATTCCGGCAATCCAGCATCGGGAACTTCCATGGGTAATTGTAGGCATTGTTGAAACACCGGGTCACTTTTAGGAAGTACAATCATATCGGGAGTGGACAAGTCAATATTCCATATTACCCAAGGAGCACATGGAGTAAATGTCGAGGTGTCTTGTTTATCCCAATGTTTTATGCCTATGAGGTCACTCATCACTTGCCAATGCTCATGGAGGTCGGCATCGTATTTGAACCGGCCTGCATCGATATCGGTCAAAGGTAGGCAAAACATGTATGCAATGTCATATATCCATAATATTGCTGTGCAATAAGGCGATTGTTCCCCATGTCCACGGTTGTTTATAAATACATCAAGTAGCGGCTGCTTAAAAAATATGGTCTCAGCAGGCAAAACAACATAAAGGAGTGAAGGAAGCGCATCGGGCACCAGATCACAGTCAGAATTTATCCACCTTGTCGTATTCCTAAAGTGTGAAAGCTCACTGGCTGGCAACACGTCTATAACCATTTTACAAAGTGCTTTATACATTTTTTCGTTGGTCATGGTCGGCTTCAATTCAAGGCGATACATAAACGGTTTACTTTTATCAACATCCTTGGGCAACTCTTCTTCCATGAGATAGAGACGCGGGGAGCCATTCCCAACTGATGGAATAATGAAGTTCTTACCAACAATTTGGGGAGTCTTGCCCTTTTTCTTTCGTGGTATATGATACATTACACGTCGGAAGTCCATCAGTTTCCTGAAATTATCCTCAATTGGAGCGAGTCTGTTGTTGCAGTCATTACACTCTTCATGACAAAAGATTAACTTGTTGCCAAGAGCCTCCTGTACAGCATGAGCTGCATTTCCAAACTTAACCTCGGGAAACCTTCTACCGCAGAAACGGCATATACGTTCAGCCATATTCTCTTCTCCCACCCAATGTTCCAGACCATCAAAACCGAAAGACAGGTACTCAAAAAGTATGTTGAAACGTGAATAATAACCGAATACATCATTATGCACACGGTGATATCCAAGGTTGCCAGCCTTTTCAGCCTCCAGACATGCAAGAGCAGTGCGACGTGCCACTACTGTAGTATGGTCCTCATTAAAATAATAGAAATGAGAGCCGTCTTTCAACTTTGCTATGAAACCATATAATTTTCTTATATGTTTGTCTGTAGCATCATCATATTTGGTTTCAAGCCGTTTCAAAGCTTCGCGTGTTGATTGGGACACTTCTATGCGTACCCACTCCTTACTGTAGTGCCCGGTACAATTACAGTGCATGAATGTTTCCTCAATTTCTGAAGTCATTATGCCATCGGCATCTTCATATCTCAATCGTTGGGTACGTTCTGTGGAATATAACAGTATGTTGAGTTTTGCCATAATATAGGTTTCATAATGAGAAGTTCTCAAAGTTATTACTAAATTTAGTGGTTCACTTCACACATTGATTAACTATCTATATTTATTAGAGCTACAACTGTTTGAAATACCACAAAGAGGCATAATCCTTTAAGAACATTTAACAACAGCTCAATTAATCACAGGACACATACCGTTGTGGAGTTTCTGCGTGACCAATCGCGACGTGCTTTATCGAAAGGGGTACTTCTTTTCTTTTTGCAAAACCCATTTTGACTCCGCTTGCTGTTCGCAACCCAAGCGGCGTGACTTACAGCCACACTACGCTTGACCTATTGCTGCAAGTGTCGTCTAAAGGGGTACTTCTTTTCTTACCCGTGGGCATTTTGACAAAGCACGCTTTTTCGCGACCCACGCGGTACAAGCTACGCCTGTACTACGCGTGACCAATCGCGGCGTGCTTTATCGAAAGGGGTACTTCTTTTCTTACAAAAAAGAAGTACCCCTTTTCACAAAGAGATACTTCCAACATTTACTAAACAACTAAGAAAAAACTATACTATCATTGTGCTATTGTCTCAAGCACTATGCAAATATATCCACAAATAAATTAGAAAGCAAAACAAAAAGTGCTTTTTTATCATGTCTGGGAGTTTTTTTTCAATAA
>JAZNKR010000192.1:0-17537 GCA_045578665.1 Bacteroidaceae bacterium
CTTAACGGCAGCCTCAGCTGATGACTTTTGGGGCTGCGGAACTCGCCCATACTTCATATGGGCTCAAACAGTCCTCGCCTCTTTCCAAAAGTCATTGGCGCAGTCTGCCTAAAAGCTTAATGCGCATCAATGAAGCAATGAGCCTCTCAATGAAATAATGGGGCTTGTAGCAACTTAAAGAATAGAACCTTAAGGGCTTAAGCATGTTTTCCGGACAGTAATAAAAATAATCAGGGAAGTGTCGGGTATTCAAGATCTTGAGGCGTTATTTTGCTCTTCTCCTTGTTCTTGGGAGTAGCTTTGTATAGCATCAGTGTAAACAGGGTTGCAGTGGCAACCATCATGGCAAATCGTGTAAAGAGGTATCCGATGGTGAAGTCGCCGACGATTTTCTCCGGTGTGTCGAAGTATTGGATCAGGGTGGTGCAGTCGAGTCTGCTACCCGAAGAAGTGTAGAGCATTGTGTCGGCTACAAGCAGAAAGGAGATGATAAGGGCTGCGGCAATGTTGTATGCAGGCAGCGCTTTTCTTATGGGCGGTGCGATGGCATGCTCTGCGAAGGTGAGCAACAGCGGAAAAGCCGTAGCAAAGCCGGCTATTGCCATGTCCTGCGGGATGCTTCGGAAGGTTGCCCCGACATAGTCCGTGAGACTGCATCCCGTCCCACTGTTAATTGCCATGAATATGAGTCTGAGCGGTGTGGGCAGCAGTGCCAATGTGGCATAGTAACGCAGCAGGAACAGTAGCTTCTTTCTCATGCCTTTTGCCCTCATTTGCGTCCGAAGTCGGCGGGAATCTCTCCCCACGACGATGTCTCCCATTTTATGAGCGGGTTGCTGTATGTGTGGCTGCCAAGCCATTTTTCGGCACGCTCTATCATGTTGAATACCTCCTCAGTCTCTGGCGTGCGTTCGAGTTTGGTCTTGCACTTTTTCTGTTTTATCCACAGAAGGGCATTGCGGCTGTCGGAGTAGATGGGGATGTTGCTCTGTTGCTTTTCGAGCAGTGCGAGACCATGCACTATGGCAAGGAATTCGCCTATGTTGTTGGTGCCGAGGATGGGACCGAAGTGGAATATCTCTTCGCCGGTGGCAAGGTAGACACCGCGATATTCCATCTGTCCGGGATTACCGCTGCAGGCGGCATCCACCGCAAGTGCATTGCTGTAGACTGTTGACGGAATGGCTGCAGGCGACTTCTCCTCCTTTTTGGCATATATGTACTTGTGGGGGGATTCGCTGTATGCCCTTTCTGCCTCGTCGAGCGTGGCGAACGATTTGTAGAGCGCCTGCTTCACTCCCTCTATCTGTTGACGACACTCGTCCCAAGTGTTGTAAACACCGGGGACGAGTCCGTTCCAGACGACATAATATCGCTTTTTTGCCATATTGTGTCTCTATTACATTCTTTCGGGTACCTCTATACCCAAAAGGTTCATTGCAGTCTTTATGGTCTTGCCAACATTGTCTGTGAGCTTTATGCGGAATGCCTTCACAGCCGCATCCTCTTCGCGCAGGATAGAGTAGTCGTGGTAGAACTGGTTGTACTCCTTTGCAAGGTCGTAGGCGTAGTTGGCTATCACTGAGGGTGAATAGTCGGTTCCTGCCTGGCGCACCACTGCTGTGAAGTCGTAGAGCATGCGTATGAGCGAGCGCTCTTTGTCGCTGATGGTTGCGGACGCCGCTGTGCCGGCTGCGTCGAAGCCGCTCTCTTCGGCTTTGCGTACGATGGAGCGTGTACGTGCGTAGGTGTACTGTATGAAAGGACCTGTATTGCCGTTGAAGTCTATGGACTCTCTGGGATTGAAGAGCATGTTCTTGCGTGCGTCCACCTTGAGCATGAAGTATTTGAGTGCGCCGAGACCGATGATGCGTATGGTCTTTTCTGCCTCTTCGGGAGAGAGGTCGTTGAGCTTGCCGCCAAGCTCTGCCGATGTCTCGCGGGCTGTGTCGAACATCTCCTGCATAAGGTCGTCCGCGTCGACAACAGTTCCTTCACGGCTCTTCATCTTGCCCTCGGGGAGCTCGACCATTCCGTATGAGAAGTGTACGAGACCCTTTCCCCATGAGAAGCCCAGCTTGTCGAGCAGCAACGAGAGTACCTGGAAGTGGTAGTTCTGTTCGTTACCCACAACGTAGACCATCTTGTCTATGGGGTAGTCGCGGAAGCGGAGCTGGGCTGTACCAATATCCTGTGTCATGTAGACCGATGTGCCGTCGCTGCGCAGCAACAGTTTCTCGTCGAGTCCGTCTTTTGTGAGGTCTGCCCACACCGAGCCGTCTTCGCGGCGGTAGAATATTCCCTTCTCGAGTCCGCCGAGAACGGTCTCTTTTCCTACAAGGTAGGTATCCGATTCGTAGTATATCTTGTCGAAGCTGACGCCGAGGGTCTTGTATGTGTCGTCGAAGCCTTCGTATACCCAACCGTTCATGGTGCTCCACAGGTTGCGTACCTCTTCGTCGCCCTGCTCCCATTTTACAAGCATTTCGCGTGCTTCTGCCATGAGTGCCGATGATGCCTCTGCCTCCTCTTTGGTGGTGCCGCCTGCCATAGCCTCGCTTATCTCAGCCTTGTAGTGCTTGTCGAAAGCAACATAGTAGTCGCCGATGAGGTGGTCGCCCTTCTTGCCGCTGCTTGCGGGTGTCTCGCCGTTGCCCCACTTCTTCCATGCAAGCATCGACTTGCAGATGTGTATGCCTCGGTCGTTTACAATGTTGGTCTTGACCACGCGGTTGCCGTTTGCCTCGATGATGTTTGAAAGGGCATATCCCAACAGGTTGTTGCGGATGTGTCCCAAGTGTAGAGGCTTGTTGGTGTTGGGCGAAGAGTATTCGACCATTACAAGTGGCGATGCTTCCGTTACGGGTGTGATGCCCCATTTCTCAGCGCCGTCAATTGTCTGCAACAGCTCAATCCAATAACTTGCGTCGATGCTGAGGTTGAGGAATCCTTTGATTACATTGTACGATGCTATGAGCTTTTCGTTCTTTGTGAGGTATTCGCCAATCTCCTGCGCTGTCTCTTCGGGACGCTTGCGCGAGAGTGAAAGGAAGGGGAATACTACAAGTGTGAAGTCGCCTTCGAACTCCTTGCGTGTTTTCTGCAATTGAATCTTGTCGGCTGCGACCGGCTGACCATAGAGTGCTTCAATGGCACCGGTGATGTTTGATATGAGTATGTTCTCTATGTTCATACGTTGTCTCTATATGTTGGTTCTTTTGTTCTCTTTAATTCTACAAAGATAGCTCCTTTTGTTCAGATGGTTGCAATTTATGCCGTTTTTTTGAGAGATGCGGTGAAATTATTCGTGATTTTATTTTTGTCCTTACCCCCGCTTGCATTATATTTGCATATTGCAAAGGAATGTTGTTCCATTGCTTTGGAAGATGCTTTAAAAATGAAAATCACAGATTGTATAAATTCACCCGAAAAGACAGTGTTCTCGATAGAGGTGCTGCCGCCCGTAAAGGGAACGGGAATAAATAAATTGTTCGATTCCATCGACAGGATAAACGAGTTCGGCCCCCAGTATATAAACATCACTACGCACCACAGCGAGTATGTATATACCGACATAGGCGGCGGAATGTTCAAACGCACCGCTGTGCGCAGACGTCCCGGAACAGTGGCTGTGGCTACAGCCATCATGCACCGCTACGGCATTCCCGTGGTGCCCCACATCCTATGCAACGGATTCACCCCCGAGGAGACGGAATATGTGCTCATCGACCTGCAGCTGTCGGGTATAACCGACCTTCTGCTGTTGCGTGGCGACAAGGCAAAGGACGAGAAGACATTCACCCCTACTCTCGGAGGATATGACCACACGTTGCAGCTCCAGGAGCAGGTGAACCGTTACAACGAGGGCTTCTTCATCGACGGCACTCCCATGCGCGAGCGTGGCGAAAGTTTCTCTTACGGAGTTGCCTGCTATCCCGAAAAACACGTGGAGGCACCCAACCTCGATACCGACCTCTACTGGCTGAAGAAGAAGGTGGAGAGCGGAGCCGAATATGCCGTTACGCAGATGTTCTTCGACAACGAAAAATACTTTGATTTTGTAGACAAGGCAAGGGCAATGGGTATAGAGATTCCCATCATCCCGGGTATCAAACCCATACACCGCCTTTCGCAGATAAACATCCTGCCAAAGACGTTCAACACAGATCTTCCCGGGGAACTCACAGCCGAGCTTCTCAAGTGCAAGAGCGATGCCGATGCCGCCGTCGTAGGTTGCGAATGGTGCATCAAACAGTGTCGCGAACTTATGGAGAGAGGCGTCCCGAGCCTGCATTTCTACACCATCAATGCTGTGGACAGCGTCTACAGGACATTGTCGGCAATCTATTGATAAACTTAAGCGGATATGTATTTCAAGGATATAATAGGACAGAAGACCGTAGTGGAGCGACTTGTGCAGAGCGTGGACAACAACCGCCTTGCACATGCCCTGTTGTTGACGGGTCCCGGCGGCAACGGCAAACTGCCGGTGGCAGTGGCTCTTGCCCGTTATATCCTGTGCAGTAACCGGGGCGGGGGCGACGCTTGCGGCAAATGTCCGTCGTGTGTGAAGATAGACAAACTGATGCACTCCGACCTCCATTTTGTCTTCCCGGTAAAGAAAAAGAAGAACGCTTCGGGCGACAAGAATCCCGTAAGCGATGATTATATAGACCGCTGGCGCGAGATTTTTCTGAAATCGCCCTATTTCAGCTACTCCGACTGGTTGTCGAAACTCGAGGTGGAGAACCAGCAGCCGATAATCTATGAGCGCGAAAGCTCGGAGATACTGCATAAACTGACAATGAAGTCGCGCGAGGGCGGCTGGAAAATCATGATAATATGGCTGCCCGAAAAGATGAACGAGGCATGCGCCAACAAACTGTTGAAGATAATAGAGGAGCCTCCCGCCGAGACACTCTTTCTGCTTGTCTCTGAGAATACGGAGCCTATACTGCCTACTATCCTCAGCCGCACACAGCGCATAGAGATTCCGCGCCTTGCCGATGCAGACATCTCCATGGCACTGCAACAGCGATATGCCCTCGACGAACAGACTGCACGCAGCATAGCCGCACAGAGCGGTGGCGATTGGGAAAAGGCAGAGGGAATGTTGATGGTGGACAATGCGAAGGCACAGCATCTCGAACTCTTTATGACACTCATGCGCATGGCATACAAACGCGACATAAAGGCCATGAGGCAGTGGAGCGAGCAGGTGGCATCGCTCGGCAGGGAGCGTCAGAAGGCTCTGCTGGAGTATTGCCAGCGGATGATACGCGAAAACTTCGTCATGAACTTCAAACGACCCGAGATGCTCTACCTCTCACGTGAGGAGCACGACTTTTCGGTGCGCTTCTCGCCGTTCGTTAACGAGAACAATATATTCGGAATAATGGAAGAACTTTCCGAAGCACAAAAACATATAGAACAGAATGTCAATGCCAAGATGGTATTCTTCGACCTGGCATTGAGAATGATTGTTTGGATAAAGAACAGATAACTATGGACGAAAAATATAGATATAAGGAGCAGAACGGCTGCTCGGGCATCTGCTCGAAAGGATGCGGCCACATGGACTCCCCGCTCAATACATTCGATTGGCTCGCCGATGTCCCCGGCAACGAAGAGGATACGGACATTGTCGAGGTGCAGTTCAAGAATACCCGCAAGGGATATTACCGCAACTCCAACAAACTGCCGTTGCAGAAAGGCGACATTGTGGCTGTGGAGGCTACTCCCGGACACGACATCGGACGGGTTACGCTCACCGGACGTCTTGTGTTGCTGCAACTGAAAAAATGGCGTCTCACCCCCGAGTCGGAGCTCAAGCGTGTCTATCGCAAGGCGCGCCCTGTGGATATGGAAAAATACGAGGAGGCAAAGGCAAAGGAGCATGACACCATGATACGTTCGCGCCAGATAGCGAAGGACCTCAACCTCGACATGAAGATTGGCGACGTGGAGTATCAGGGCGACGGCAACAAAGCCATCTTCTACTACATTGCCGACAACCGTGTCGACTTCAGACAGCTCATCAAGGTGCTTGCCGATGTCTTCAAGGTGAAGATAGAGATGAAGCAGATAGGTGCGCGTCAGGAGGCAGGACGAATAGGCGGAATAGGTCCCTGCGGCAGAGAGCTCTGCTGCGCTACATTTACCACCAATTTCGTGTCGGTATCGACATTGGCGGCACGCTTTCAGGATATTTCGCTCAATCCCCAGAAACTTGCAGGGCAGTGTGCGAAACTGAAATGCTGTCTTAACTACGAGGTCGACACATACGTGGAGGCATCCAAGCGTCTCCCCTCGCGCGACATTGAGCTTGAGACCGTCGAGGGTACATACTACTTCTTCAAGGCTGACATCCTACGTGGCGAACTTACATACTCGAGCGACAAGCACATCCCTGCCAACCTCAAGACAATAACATCGCGCCGTGCCAAGCAGATAATAGAGATGAACAAGCGTGGCGAAAAGCCCGAGACCCTTCTCGACGACGATTCGGCACGGAACGAAAAGCAATCTGTGGATCTTTTGGAGCAGATAAACATCGACCGTTTCGACAAGTCGTCGCGTGGCGGTGGCAACAAGAGACGTCGCAACCACTCCAACTCTTCGCGCGAACATCGTAACAACGAAGGCCGTAAGCCCAGGAAGAGAGAGGATGGCAAATCTTAAGACCCAGGTTTTCTCTTTAGTGCTGCTCATCCTCGCAAGCGCTTGCGAGGATGTGAGGATGCATAGTTTCCAGTCGCTGCAAGGGGATTGGAGCCGCTCCGACACTCTCGAATATGCCTGCTATGCCCCCGAGGGCAGGGACGAGGCTTTTGTGGTAGATGTGCAGTTGAGATGCGAGGCTTCCTACCCCTACCGCGAGCTATGGCTCGGTGTGCAGTGCCGAGCCGACAGCGTGGAGTATCTCTCTACCGACACTCTGCGTTGCGAGATATTCGATTCGTTGGGCAGACACAACGGCACCACAGGAGGCATCCTCTACCAGACTTCGCACCGTTTGGGTGTGCTGGAGTTCCCTAAGGCCGATACGGTGCGTGTGAGACTCTACCATCTGATGGACGGGGAGTCTGTCGAGGGGGTTACCGATGTGGGGATAAAAGTTACCGCTCTCTCTCGGCGTCGATTCTCAGAAAACTGAACAGAAGAATAGAGAATCCGAGGAACGATGAGCCTCCGTAGCTGAAGAAAGGCAACGGGATGCCGATGACGGGGGTTATTCCAAGCACCATTCCTATATTGATGAAGAAATGGAAGAAGAAGATGGATACAAGAGAGTATCCGTAGACTCTTCCGAACGTGTCGTTCTGTCTCTCGGCGAGCACAAGCAACCGCAGTACGAATGCAATGAAGACGGCGAGTACGAATGTCGAGCCTATGAATCCCTGCTCCTCGCCTATGGTGCAGAAGATGAAGTCTGTGTCCTGCTCGGGGACATATTTCAGTTTTGTCTGTGTGCCGTCGAGGAATCCCTTTCCCATGAGTCCGCCCGAGCCTATCGCAATCTTTGACTGATGCACATTGTAGCCGGCTCCGGCAAGGTCCTCCTTCAGACCAAGAAGCACCTCTATGCGCACCTTCTGGTGTGCTTTCATCACATTGTTGAATACATAGTCGCATGAGTGGAAAAAGAGCACCGAAACAATGATGAATAGTGCCGTCCATGCAAGTTTTCCCTCCCTGCCGATGCGTGCCCTTATGAGCAGATAGATAATGTCGAGTGCAAGAAGCAGGTATTGTACAATCAATATGTTGAATGCGAAAAGATAGACAGCCACCCAATATGCGATGAGTGAGACTGCTGTGTTGGCGGCAAGAATGATGTAGGCTGTACGTTTATCCTTGCACCAGAAGAGTGTCATGCCTGCGGCAAATATCTGTATGATGGCAGTTACCGCGTAGTGTCCCACAGACACGGGCAACTGTTCGAACGTCACAGTCTCATATCCTATTCCCACAACGAAATAGACGACAGCACTGATGGCAGAGAGCAGCACGATACCGGTCATTCCCTCGCGGTAGAGCACTATGAAGAACGACAGGTAGACAAGGGCGCTTCCCGTCTCGTTCTGGCAGATGATGACTATGAGCGGCATAAGTATTATCGCCAGGCACTTAAGGAAGTTCTTGCTGTCGTTGAGCTTGAAGCCGTATCTGTTCATCAGCGCTGCAAGCGCGAGCGTAGTGCCGAACTTCATGAATTCGGCAGGCTGTATGCCGAACGAGCCGATGGTAATCCACGACCGCGAGCCTTTGATGTCTTTCGAAATGAATATGGTTATTATACCCAAGACGATGAGTGCAGGATATATGAATTTTGCCGCAAACTCGTAGCTGCGTTTGTCGATGAACATGAGCACGGCTCCTGCTATAAGGGATATTCCCATCCACATGGCCTGTTTGCCGGTTCTCTCAGTGATAGCGAAAAATTCGAGGATGTCGCTCTTGAGGTAACTGTTGCCTGCACCGCAGATTGCCAACCACCCCATGATGCCGAGTGCAAGGTAGAGCAAGAGGGTGGTCTTGTCTACCATCTGAAATATGTTACCTTTCCGTTTCTCCATAGTGTATGATTCTATTCTGCATTTCGTCGGCCTTTATCTTGCTCGATTCGGATAGCTCTCCCTTGAGGTACTGCTCCATGAGAAGCGTGCCTATGGGCACAGCGTATGTGGCGCCGAAGCCTCCGTTCTCAACATATACGGCAAGTGCAATCTTGGGCTCTTTCATAGGTGCGAATCCTATGAATGCCGAGTGGTC
The DNA here is from genome assembly GCA_045578665.1 of Bacteroidaceae bacterium. GTDB lineage: Bacteria > Bacteroidota > Bacteroidia > Bacteroidales > Bacteroidaceae > HGM04593. Next base: position 8,776 of record JAZNKR010000192.1, read on the forward strand.
TTTTCCTTTGTTCTGTGCCGTTCCGGTCTTTCCGCACACTTCGATGTCGGGGATGTTTGCGCCGCGGCAGGTTCCGGCAAGCACAGCCTGACGCATTCCTGCAACCACCGACTCGTATGCCTTGCTCGATGCCATTGTGGTGCGCGGGGTGCGATATTGCGCAGCGAGGGTGTCGTTCTCCACGTTCTTCACCACGTGGGGAGTGATGTATTTGCCTCTGTTGGCTATGGTGGCGCAGAGGTTGGCTATCTGCAGGGGGGTGAGTGTAACCTCGCCCTGCCCGATGGCTATACTGATGACGGTGAGTCCGTTCCATGAGGCACGGTATGCCTTGTCGTAGAATTGTGCGTTGGGTATCATTCCGCGCACCTCGCCGGGGAGGTCCACTCCGAGCTTGTAGCCGAATCCCATCGAAACCATGTAGTCGCGCCATACGTTCATCGCCTTCTGCACCTTACCATATTTGTTGGAGGAGAGCATGCGCAGCAGTCCCCAGCAGAAATAGCCGTTGCACGAGGTGGCAATGGCAGGTATCAGCGGCAGAGGAGCGGGGTGGGGGTGGCAGCCTACGCGCAATCCTGCATGCACGAATCCTCCATGACAAGGGAAGGGTGTGTTCTCGGTTATTATCCCCTCCTCGAGAAAGGTTAGTGCCTGTGAGGTCTTGAAGGTGGAGCCGGGAGGATAGGTTCCCATTATCGCACGGTTGAGCAGCGGCTTGCGCTTGTCGTTGGCGAGTTTCTTGTGGTTGGCACCACGTTGTCTGCCCACAAGTATGTGCGGGTCGTAGGATGGCGAGGATACCATGCAGAGAATTTCGCCCGTTTCGGGCTCTATTGCCACTATGCTGCCAATCTTGTTCTGCATCAGACGTTCGCCGAGACGCTGCAACTCTATGTCTATGCCCAGAGTGAGGTCTTTTCCACGCTCGGGTACCGTGTCGAACTCTCCGTTGCGGTATTTGCCCTGTATGCGTCCGTGGGCATCGCGCAACAGCATCTCTACGCCTTTCTTTCCGCGGAGTGCCTTCTCGTAGGAGGCTTCGAGCCCTTGTGTGCCTATGTAGTCGCCGCGTACATAGTAGCTGTCCTGTTCCAGTCTCTTGGGCGAAACCTCGCCTATGTCGCCGAGGATTACACCTGCGGCATCGCATGAGTATTGGCGTATGGAGCGTTTCTGTATGTAGAATCCGGGGAAACGGAACAGTTTCTCCTGGAACATGGCAAACTCTTCGGCAGACAATTGGTTCATGAAGAGCTGTTGTGTGTAGGGGGAGTAACCGGGATTGTAGCGCGGGTTCCTGACATCTGCCATGCGCTTGTCGAACTCTTCGCGTGTGATGTTGAGCGCCCGGCACAGTTCAAGGGTGTCGAGTTTGCCTTTTACCTCGCGGGGAACGAACATGATGTCGTATGCCGGCTGGTTGTAAACGAGCAGTTCGCCGTTGCGGTCGTATATCAGTCCGCGCGAGGGGTAAATGGTCTTCTTGTAGAATGCGTTGCTGTCGGCGGCGCTCTTGTATTCGTCGCTCATTATCTGTAGCGTGAAGAGCCTTGCAACGTAAACTAAGAATACGATTATTATTGTTGCGCCGAGTATGTATTTCCTGTGCTCGAATGTGTAGTCGTTCATTTTCCCTGTCCGTTGAAACCTTCAAACACAATGATAAAGAGTAGTGTCAGCAGTGTGCTGCCTGCTGTGCTTATGAGCAGGTGCAGCGGCATGCTGAATGTGAAAAGCTCCAACGCAAAGAGTGTGAACGAGAAGAGCAGGGTGCATATTGCCGCATAGCTCACATATGAGCCCCACCGCAGCACCTTTGTACCCGGGATGAGGTCTTCGTTTATTCCGTTGGGGATGAACATTGCAAGTATATAGTTGCGCAGGAATGCGACCAGGGTGGCTGCGGCAGCGTTTATGCCCGGGGTGTTGCCGAAGATGTCGACGGTTAGCCCCAGTGCAAATGCCCATATCATCTGTTCGCCTCGCGTGGCGAAGCGGGGCATCTTCAGTATGAAGAGCAGGTATATGTATACAGTCGCATATCCGAACAGGTGTATGTGTCCGAACAGCAGTGCCTGCACGGCTGCGAGTATGATGAAATATTTCAGACGATTCAGGAAGTTGCGCATCATTTATCCTTTTTTGCTGCTTGTTTTTCTAAATTCTTCTGCTCTTCGTGCCCTTCGTTGCCTACAAGGAATACTGTTGTGAGACTCGAGAAGTCGGTGAAGAGTTTCACCCTTACGGTGTAGAACATTCCATCGGCAGAGTCTTCTATCTTCTCCACAGTTCCTATGGGCAGTCCGCCGGGGAATATAGAGGAGAATCCGCTGGTTACGACCGTGTCGCCGGTGGTGAATTGTGCGTAGCGTGGAAGGTCTACCAGAGTGGAGTAGCGCGGGTCGCCTCCGTCCCAGCTGAGTGAACAGAAACTGTCGCTTCCCTTGACGCGGCAACTGATGCTGCTCTTGCTGTTGAGCAGGGGGATGACGAGTGCCCTGCTTCTTGAAGCAAGATAGACGACGCCTACAATGCCGTCGCTGTTGAATACGCCCATCTCCGCATGCACTCCGTCGTCGGTTCCCTTGTTAAGGGTGATGAAGTTGTTGACCTTGTTCAGCGAGTTGTTTATTACGTTTGCGGTAAGGAACTCATATTCCGAGGAGATTCCTTCGATGATGGATGCGTCTTTCAGCATTTCGCTGTTCTTGTATTCGGTGAGCTGCTCCTTTAGCTCGGATACCTCGCGTGTGAGCGCAAGGTTCTGTGCCACAAGTCCGTCGTTCTCCTTTGTCAGATGGAAGTATCTGTTGGCATCCATGAAGACGCTGTAGACATTGCCTGCAATGCTGCCTGCGGAGGTGAAGAATGTAGCTCCCTGGTAGTTGTTGAAACGTACCATAAGCACAAGACTGATTCCCTCTAAAAGCAAGAGGAGGAACCAGTCGTTGTGTTTTACGAGAAAGTTGAATAGTGTACGCACTTCTTTCGCTTCTTATCTCATGAGGAATGGATAGTTCAGATCCCTGAGCGCGAGTGAAGTTCCCTTTGCAACGCAGTACAAAGGATCTTCGGCAACGTGGAACGGGATGTTTATCTTGTCCGAGAATCGTTTTGCAAGACCGCGAAGCAGTGCTCCACCGCCGGCAAGGTAGATACCGTTGTGTACAATGTCGGCATAGAGTTCGGGAGGAGTGCTCTCGAGTGCGCTTATTATGGCATTCTCAATCTTGATGATTGATTTGTCGATACAGTGTGCAATCTCCTGGTAGCATACGGGCACCTCGATGGGCATTGCTGTGATTCTGTTGGGACCGTGAACGATGAATTCCTGCGGTGCATCGTCGCCGAGCTCTGTGAGTGCCGAGCCAACATGAATCTTGATGCGCTCTGCCATACGTTCACTGACACGTACATTGTGCTGGCGGCTCATGTACTCCTGTATGTCGGCTGTGAAGTCGTCGCCGGCGGTGCGGAGAGAACCGTTGGAAACGATACCTCCGAGTGATATTACGGCAATCTCTGTGGAGCCGCCACCTATGTCTACCACCATGTTTCCTTCGGGGGCTGTAACATCGAGTCCGATACCCAATGCCGAAGCCATGGGCTCGTAGATGAGATATACGTCGCGACCGCCTGCATGCTCTGCAGAGTCGCGCACGGCACGGAGTTCAACCTCGGTAGAGCCGTAGGGGACGCCTATGACCATACGCAGGTTGGGGGTGTATAACTTGTTGCCCAGATTTACCTTTCCTATCATTCCGCGCATCATCTGCTCGCAGGCATAGAAGTCGGCAATGACTCCATCGCGCAAGGGACGTATGGTGTGTATGTTGGGATTGGTCTTCTCGTGCATCTGCTTTGCCTTCTCACCCACGGCAATCATCTTCTTGGAGTTGTCCATCGCTACAACCGATGGCTCGTCCACGACGATTTTGCCTTTGTACATGATGATGGTGTTGGCAGTACCGAGGTCTATTGCTATTTCTTCTGTGAATGAAAAAAGACCCATTGTTCGTCTGTTGTTTTTTTAAGGTTCTGATTAATGTTTGAAGTGGCGGAACCCGGTTGTAACCATTGCCATTTCGTTTGCATCGCAGTATTCTACCGAGAGGTTGTCCTTGATTGAACCGCCCGGGTGAATTACAGCTGTTACACCTGCGTTGTGTGCAATCTCAACACAGTCGGGGAAGGGGAAGAATGCGTCGCTTGCCATCACAGCACCTTCGAGTGAGAAGCCGAATGTTCCGGCCTTTTCGATTGCATGCTTCAGAGCGTCAACACGTGAAGTCTGTCCTACGCCGCTTGCAATGAGCTGTTTGTTCTTTGCAAGCACAATGGCGTTACTCTTGCTCTGTTTCACAATCTTGTTGGCGAAGAGCATGTCTTCTACTTCGCTTGCTGTGGGAGCCACCTTTGTTACCTGTGTGAGGTCCTCGGGTGTCTCAATCTTTGCATCTCTCTCCTGAACAAGTACACCGTTGAGTACGTTGCGGAAGGTCTTTGCGGGCTGTACGAGGGCTTTCTGCACGAGGATGATACGGTTCTTCTTCTGTGTGAGTACCTCGATGGCGTCAACGTCGTAGTCGGGCGCGATGATTACCTCGAAGAAGATCTTGTTTATCTCCTCTGCTGTAGCCTTGTCAACGGGCTTGTTGGTGATGAGCACACCGCCGAATGCCGATACGGGGTCGCCTGCGAGGGCATCTTTCCATGCTTCGATGAGTGTGGGGCGTGATGCGAGTCCGCAAGCGTTGTTGTGCTTGAGGATGGCAAATGTTGTCTCGTCGCCGAATTCTGCGATGAGGTCAACTGCAGCGTTGATGTCGAGCAGGTTGTTGTAAGAAATCTCCTTGCCGTGAATCTGGTCGAAAATCTCCTTGAAGTTGCCGTAGAAAGCACCCTTCTGATGGGGGTTCTCACCGTAACGGAGTGACATGGGGCTGTCCTGTGTGTAGCGGAATGCGCTCTCCTCTTCTTTGTCGAAGTAGTTGAAGATGGCTGAATCGTAGTGTGATGAAACACCGAATGCCTCGCGTGCGAAGAAACGACGCTCTTCGAGTGTTGTCTGTGCGCCGTTGCTGTTGAGAATGTCGGCAAGGGGCTTGTACTGTGCCTGGCTGGCTACAATAACTACATCCTTGAAGTTCTTTGCTGCTGCACGAATGAGCGAGATGCCGCCTATGTCAATCTTCTCAATGATGTCTGCTTCGGGTGCGCCCGATGCTACGGTCTTCTCAAAGGGGTAGAGGTCTACGATTACGAGGTCAACCATGGGGATCTCATACTGTGCAGCCTGCTGGTTGTCCTGTTCGTTGTCGCGACGTGCAAGGATACCGCCGAATACTTTGGGGTGGAGTGTCTTTACACGACCACCGAGGATTGAGGGGTAACCGGTGAGGTCCTCAACAGCTTCGCAGGGTATACCCAACGATTCGATGAATTTCTGTGTACCGCCGGTTGATATTAACTTTACTCCATTTGCGTGGAGTGATTTTATAATCTCGTCAAGTCCGTCTTTGTGGAATACGGAAACCAGTGCGCTTTCAATCTTTTTTGTTGTTGACATTGTTCTATCTGATTGTGGTTTATATACTACGGTTATTGTTATGAAAATAAGCGACATAATCAGATGGTCTTCATCGTCATCATGCCGTACTCTATTCCAGCCCGTCGGGGTGCCTTCGCACGCGGGCGGTTTTCTTTTGCAAAGATACTCTTTTGTTTGGAATATTATAGTATTATTGATGCTAATTTTTGCACTATTTTTTGTTGTTTGTGTTGCTGTTTTTATTTTTCTTTGGAATTTGATTTATCTTTGCGGTAAACCGCGAAGATGTTCTTCACTCGCTGTGAAAAATTCAAGCGAGCTTGATATTTCTCGCTCGTTTAATTTATCTTTGAGGTAAACCTCGAAGATGTTCTTCACTCGCTGTGAAAAATCCAAGCAAGCTTGATATTTCTCGCTCGTTTGCTTTATCTTTGCGACAAGTCGCGAAGATGGCTTTCACTCGCTGTGAAAAATTCAAGCGAGCTTGATATTTCTCGCTCGTTTGCTTTATCTTTGCGACAAGTTGCGAAGATGGCTTTCACTCGCTGTGAAAAATCCAAGCAAGCTTGAAATTTCTCGCTCGTTTAATTTATCTTTGAGGTAAACCTCGAAGATGTTCTTCACTCGCTGTGAAAAATTCAAGCAGGCTTGATATTTCTCGCTCGTTTAATTTATCTTTGCGACAAGTCGCGAAGATGTTCTTCACTCGCTGTGAAAAATTCAAGCGAGCTTGATATTTCTCGCTCGTTTAATTTATCTTTGCGACAAGTCGCGAAGATGTTCTTCACTCGCTGTGAAAAATTCAAGCGAGCTTGATATTTCTCGCTCGTTTAATTTATCTTTGCCGGAACATTCCAGGAATGTTGTTGTCTAATATGTAATTTATAATCAGTATGAAAAATATAAAGGATTCTATTTTCTATGTAGGTGTAAACGACCGCACGACACATCTTTTCGAGAGATTGTGGAGTCTGCGTCGTGGTGTCTCATACAACAGTTATGTTGTTGTCGATGAGAAGGTTGCAGTGATTGATACGGTCGAGGCATCTTCGGCAGGTTCTTTCCTCGATGGCATTGCCGAGGCTACAGGCGGACGTGCTGTCGATTATCTTGTTGTCAATCACATGGAACCCGACCATTCGGGCTCCATTGCCATGCTGCGCAACCGCTATCCCGACATGAAGATTATCGGCAATGCCAAGACCTTGCAGATGATTGGAGGTTTCTATGGTATTACTGACAATTTTGTGGAGGTGGCAGACGGCGACACAGTTTCTCTCGGTAAGGAGGCATTGACATTCTATCTTGCACCTATGGTGCATTGGCCCGAGACGATGGTTACCTTTGCTTCGCAGGCACGCGTTCTCTTCTCGGGCGATGCCTTCGGATGCTTCGGAGCACTCGATGGCGGCGTAACAGACGATGTGTTGCGTTTCGAGGACTACCGCGACGAGATGGTGCGTTACTATGCCTGCATCGTAGGTAAGTACGGTGCTCCTGTGCAGAAGGCATTGCAGAAACTCTCTTCTCTGCCGTTCGAGGTTATTGCTTCCACTCATGGTCCTGTGTGGAAGAACTATATACCGCAGGTGATTGCCGTTTATGATGAACTCAGCCGCTATGCGGCGGGCAAAGGTGTGGTGCTTGCCTACGGCTCCATGTATGGAAACACTGCCGCGTTGTGCGACGAGGTGGCTTGCAGGCTCCGCAGCAATGGGGTGGAGACAATAAAGATATACGACCTCTCTTCGGCTGATATTTCCGAGGTGTTGCGCGATATATTCCTTTATCGTGGTCTTGTGGTTGCATCGCCCACATACAACAACGAACTTTTCCCGCCCGTGCGCGAACTGCTCAACAAAATCGCGGAGCGCACTGTAAAAGGACGTCTCTTCGGTTTCGTAGGTTCCTATACATGGGCTTCGGCTGCGCTCAAACGTATGAACGAGTTTGCCGAAAAGAATTCATGGGAGGTCCTTCCTTGCTCTATTGAGATGAAGCAATCGACACTGTCGGTACGCGATGAGCAGATTGAGGAATTTGCAAAGCAGTTTGCCGAGGCTCTGTAAATATAAATGAGAGATACTATGAAATTCGTAAAGATATTACTTATGGGAACTGTTGTGGCTTCTTTGCTCTCCTGCAATGGTGGCGAACAGCAGTCGTGCAACGACTCTTCGTGTGATAAAAATCATGTGATAGAGAATATTATGGCGCGTCGCAGCATACGCAAGTATAAACCCGGCACTGTCGACCGCGACACCATGAAAAAGATTCTCGAGTGTGGCATAAATGCTCCCAACGGACAGAACAAGCAGTCGTGGGAGGTGAGAGTGGTCGATAACCCTGCGACAATGGAGGAAATAAAGAGCATTATGGCAGCCGCTTATCCCGCCGAGGATGCCAAAAGGGTAACAGCCTGTTTCAGGAATGCTCCGGTGATGGTATTCATTGCCCGCGACCTTTCGTACGACTTTTCGGCTTACGATTGTGGCTTGATGGCAGAGAATATGATGCTGTCGGCAACATCGTTGGGTGTAGGCTCTGTGTGTCTGGGCAGCCCGGTGCGTTTCATCAACGACAATCCCGCCTGCGCTCCTGTGCTTGATAAATTGGGTTTCAGTGAGGGGTATAAGCTTGCGCTATGTGTAGGCTTCGGGTATCCCGATGAGACTCCCGCTGCAAAACCCCGCGATTGGGGAAAGGTTAAATTCTTGGATTGATAATTATTAGTGTCCGGTAAATTTTTATTCTGCTTATGTTTTGAACTCCTCCGTCTTCAAAAACGAATTTTTGAATGACCTCGCAAGCTCGGCACTCCTTTGATAATATCGAAACTATGCTGCGCTCGTTGCAAATGTAAGTAAACTTCCATTCACTCGCTTGCTATAGTTTTGGAAAGCTAAAGCTTTCGTCGTCGCAAAGCTCGTGCCAGCGAGTACAATGCGAGCTTGCTTGCAATTGTAAACGAGCGCAGCAGAGCTTCGCATAAAGCAAACATTGCTTATTACGCAATGTCCTCTTCAAGAGGAGGAATGTAAATTCCTGAAAATTACTAATGTCTGACATTCTCCCTCTATTATTATGGTTTTTGCAAGTAAATTATGCAAAAAAAGGTGTATATTTTTCCTTTTTATTTATAACAGCAAACATTCTTGCCACAATTTTAGCTCTCACTGCATTAATGACCGACATTTTGTTTTTTCCT
>JAZNKR010000193.1:0-20853 GCA_045578665.1 Bacteroidaceae bacterium
TCGCTCCGCGCAAGTTTGGCTGCTCTCGGAATAGTGCAAATAAATTTGCCCTCTGCTCTCGCTTGCACAAACTTTCGCCTCTTTCCAAAAGTCATTGGCGCAGTCTGCCTAAAAGCTTAATGCGCATCAATGAAGCAATGAGCCTCTCAATGAAACAATGGACTTGCAGCAACTTAAAGAATAGAACCTTAAGGGCTTAAGCATGTTTACCGGATAGTAATAATTTTTTATATACTTCGGAATTCAATTATCAATAACTGCACTACTCTGCCCGAATAACTAATAATAGATGTTAAATATCAGCCAATCAATGAATTTTCTTTATCTAAAATTTTAAATATCTAATCTTTTAAATTTACTTTGTTGCAGACAGATGATAAATAATACTTATAAGCATGAAAAAATTCCAGACACTCACAAAAGCAGAGATACAGGTGATGAATATATTATGGGACCTGAATACCGGAGCCTGCATACACGACATAATAGAACACTATGCCGAGCCAAAGCCGGCATACAGCACAGTTGCCACATTCCTGAAGATACTCTACAACAAAGGCATTGTAGAGTACCGCAAACTGAAGGGTAAGACATATACATACTACCCCAAGATAACACGTGCAGAGTACACACGCATGGTGATGAAAGATGTTCAGGATTCATTCTTCGGAGGCTCAGGCTCGTCGATGATAAAATTCTTTGTCGACAAAGAACAGCTTTCGCGCGAAGAGATAGATGAACTCATTGAACTGATAAACAGCAAATAGCGAACTATGGAAACAGCACTCACCACCATAGCAGGTCATGCTCTGAAAATGGCAATAACCCTCTCACTGCTATATATTCCCTACATATTTCTGCTAAAGCGGACAACGCATTTCTGCACAGCGCGCACCACCCTGCTCGCTACGTTGCTGCTATCCATTGCACTGCCATTCATTGACATTCCGGCACTGCACATAGAGATGCCATACACCATCTCCACAAATCTTGAGACAGCCAACATTTCCGTCGAAAGCGGAATATTGAAAACTGCCGCAATAGAGGCTGAAAAGACAAATGTAGAAATAAATCCAGAAACATTGGTTTATTATACCCTTGTAATACCTTATATAATCGTAACGTTGATGATTCTCCTGATGAGAACAGCAGAAATTATAAGGATAAGGGCGAACATCAGGAAAGGGAGACTCTGGATTGAGGAAAAAGAGAGATACACCATACATTGCCACGCAGATGACACACCACCATACAGCTGGATGAGCCATGTGGTGATTTCGCAAAAAGATTACGACCTCTACGGCACAGACATCATCCTGCACGAAGAGGGACACATCATAGGAGGACACTCATGGGACATACTTCTACTCACATTAGTAGAGTCCCTGCAATGGTTCAATCCCTTCGTTCATATGCTCGCAGGCGACCTTAAAGATATACACGAATACGAGGCAGACGCATACGTTCTCAGCAGAAGAGAAGATACCAAAGCCTACCAGATGCTTATAATAAAAAAAGCCGTTGACCGCGCTTCCTACACACTGGCCAACAGCTTTAATCATAGTAACAACCTTAAAAAACGTATCACCATGATGTTAAAGAAAAAATCAAATCCATGGAGAAGTGCAACAGCGTTGTATATTCTCCCGGCAACGGCACTTGCATTGAGTCTGTTCGCATCGCCTCAAGAGGTAACAGGAACAGAGACTAACGAACCTGCAACCGTCGCCACCGACAAAGTTAGTGAAATTGCCGAAATTAACGACACAATCAAAAGCCAAATTTTCCAGGTATGCGAAAAGGTGCCCGAATTTCCCGGAGGTATCAAGGCTATGATGGAATTTTTGGGTAAAAACGTTAAATACCCGATTGAGAGCCGCGAAAAGGGAAAGGAGGGAAGAAGTATAGTTACTTTCGTGGTAAACGAGACCGGCGCCATCAGCAATGTCTCTATTTATAAAAGCAGCGGAGACGACCTGCTCGACAAAGAGGCTATACGCGTAGTTTCGTCAATGCCCAAATGGACTCCGGGAGAGCAAAGAGGTGAGGCAGTAAAAGTGCGATACACCATACCGGTAGCGTTCAGACTTACCCCCGAGACTAAAGAAGATATCGTAAGAAATATACAAATTTCAAAAGATACAAGAGTATTTGAAGTATGCGAAAAGATGCCCGAATTTCCCGGAGGAATATACGCACTGATGAAATATTTGCGCGATAATATCAAATACCCCGAAGAGAGTTTAAAAGAGAAGAAAGAGGGAAAAGCCTATGTATCGTTTGTTGTAATGAAGGATGGCAGCATCGTCGACATAAAGATTGCAAAAAGTTCAGGTGATGAGAATCTCGACAAAGAATCGTTGCGTGTGGTAACAGCAATGCCCAAATGGATTCCCGGAGAACAAGGTGGAGAAGCCGTAAATGTAAGGTTTACCCAACCTGTAAGCTTCAGACTACAATAACAGCTATAAGTCTTTCATAAGAAATATCAGATAAGAAAGTGGCTCTTATCATTGCCTCGTTTGCAGGACAATGATAAGAGCCACAAATATTGTTACATTGAGAAGCTTGCAGGTAGAACCTACCCTGTGATCTTCACTTCGCTGATGCCTGCATGTTTCTTGACCTCAATCTTTGTGCTTATACGCTCGTAGAGTTCATTCACATGGCTGATTATTCCCACTCTGCGACTACCAATATTGTGCAACACCTCCAATGTCTCGATCACCGTATTCAGGCAGTCGCCGCTCAATGTACCGAAACCCTCGTCTATGAAGAGCGTGTCGGGGGTAAAATTGTTTCTGTTGAGCGTGGAGAGTCCGAGGGCAAGCGCAAGGGAAACCATGAAACTCTCTCCACCCGAAAGGGTGTTTGCCGCACGTATCGTATCGCCATCTTCGCGGTCACTGACCAGGATGACAAGGCTGCCGGGTTGTGTGGTAAGTTCATATCTCGAGGTAAAGCGACGAAGATAGAAGTTGGAATTTTCGAGCAGTTGCAACAGAATGTAACTTTGGGCAATGGACTTAAATTTTCCACCGTCGGCACTGCCGAATATGTCCGAGAGACGTTTCCAACGGCTCATCTCCTTTCGGAGTTCTTCGACTTCCTTGAGAAGACTATTCATCTGACGGAGATTCTCATCGTCCTGCTTGAGTTCGCCTATCAAGGCACCTATCTGCTTTTCCAGTTCCGAACGACGCTGTTCAAGCACCTCACGCTTTGCTGCAAGCGTTTGTTGGGTCTCTTCCACAGCATTGGCGGGACGCTGTGCCGACAGTTCGGCATATCTATTTTTGCTCGCTGAAAGAAGCGCCTCGTACTGCTTCACAATTGAAAACAAACTGTTGATTTCGTCCTGAATGGCAATTACATTCTCCTGTGTCATACGGCAAAGATAGCCTGCCCTTTCGCGCGTTATCATCGGATTTGCCACGTGGAAAGCATCGATATAATTGTTGCATGCAATTATCCCTTCAGTGATTTTAGAGCGCTCTGCTTTGCAAAGGAGTGCATCCTGCGACAGTTCGGTCCACACGTTTTCGACGTTCGCATCAGCCTTCTCCAGATGAACCTCTACGGGATGAAAATCGGGATATGCCTCCTCTACCCTCCTGCGATGGAGAGCTATTCTCTCGCGCAGTTCGTTCGTGCGTGCTATCTTCTGTTGCAATGCCTCGGCATCCTCCTTTGCCTTTTTATAGGCAGAGGAACGGTTCCTGAGTTCATCTATACTGCTTTTTATATCGCCATACCAATCAGAGAGAGTCATTTGCGGCATCAATTCCATGCGCAATTCTTCGAATGCTTTAATTGAGTTTTCTTTCCCTGTTTTCAGTGTTTCAATAGCACTCTCTATCTGTTTGTAGCGGCTCATCGCAAGACCATATTTCGCATTGACATCATTCACCTGCGCTGTAATATTCTCTATCTCTACCGAAAGGCGGCGATACTCTTTGGTAAGTCTCTCCCTCTCCTGCTGACGCTGCTGAATCTCCTGACGGGTAATCTCTATGTAATTCCTCAGTTCAACGGCAGAGACCGAAGAGAGTGATAATGCGGCACAGACCTCCTCGAGCAGAACAGCCTGCTTGCGCTCTTCTTCTCTTGCTGCAGAAAGTTGACCGTTGGATTCCTCATGCAGTCTCTTTGCAGTATTCATGGTTGCAAGCGCTGTATTATATGCCGCTATGCTTGCATCGTACAGTCTCTTTGCCTCGTCGAGCTTCTCCTTCAGGGGAAGAAGAAGGTTCATTATCTCGTCGTCGTGCAGAAGGGTGTTTATCCTTTCGCCGCAAACCGGACAGATGTCGCCTACGGAGAGCTGTGCACGAAGAGCCCTTGCATGGTCGTCGATGCGCAGGTGCATCTTTTCGTATAGTTCGCTTTGCAGGTTGTAATTCTGCTCAGCTTCACCTTTTTTGAGTTCACACTGTGCGAGAGCCTTCTCTGCCTCTTTTGCTTCATTGACAAAACGAGCACACTTCTGCTGCTCCTTTTCAATCGCAGACAAAGCCGCCTCCCTGTCCTTGAGTATCGAAGCAAGCGAATCTATCTGCTCCCTGAGTTTGAGGATGGAATCCAATGAAGGCTCTTTCTCCATCTTTGCCGCTATCTCCGATGCAGATTTCCTCTTCCCTATCAGAATATTTTCTGCCTCTATTTTACTCTTTTCGAATTCGCACAACTGCCCGTGAGTGAGTTCCAGGTTTTTCGCGTTATTTTCAATATCAGCGCTCCTCTCTGCAATTTCACGTTCAATGCGCAACATCTCTTCCATTTTGGCTGTCAGGTGCGCAGCATTCTCATACATACGGGCAACATCCGAGGGAATATCGAGACTCTTGTTCAAGTTTTGCAGAGTAGCACTGCAGGCTTCGACCTTTCTGCCGATTTCTGCACACTGTGCGCATAGGTTGGAATATCGTGCATGCAGATAGGTTTCGGTCTCGGCTATCACTTTCAGTTTGGGTTTCAGCTCATTCAGACGCGCGTAATTTCCGCGCAACTCAGCGGTAGCATTCCAATCGGCAATCATCTTCTGCTTTTCGGCAGTATCGTCCGACGAAGCTACACTCCTTGCCTCAGCAAGTTTCTGTTCCTCTCTCTTTATTGAAGTTTCAGTCTCTGCAACAGCTACCAGCCAATGGGTTGCAGTCTCAATAGCAGACAAATCGCTACGCAAAGCTACCAACTCCTTTTCGGCGGCAGCTATTGCACCATTCTTCTCATCGCGCTCCTCGGGAGTAAGGAATTTATATGCATCGAGCGTGCGCTTCTTATCCTCGTAAATGTTGTTCTTCTCACTGTATGTGCGGAATATCTGTCTGCTTATGCGGGAGTATATCTCTGTTCCTGTAAGTTTTTCGAGAATTTCGCTCTTTTCGTTGCTTCTGCTGTTGAGGAAACGTGTAAAAGCCCCTTGTGCAAGAAGTGTCGTGCGACAAAACTCATCGAACTTCAGTCCGGTAACATTAGGGCTTGCCACAGCCTCTGCAACACGTTTGTTCACAGTCGTATCGCTGTCGTGACAATAGAGCGTCGAATCGGCTTTCAGTTTGACATCGAGCCTTTTCTTCAGTCCTCGCATCGCGTGCCACATTGCTGTGTAGCGTTTGCCGTCGTTACCGATGAAGGTGAGACGTGCAAAAGCCTCGCCTGTGTTGCGGCGCACCAACTGACATGGATTACTTATCTTCACAGACTCTTCACCCCCTGCAACGTTCAGTCCTTTGTCCTCGAAGCTCTCGTTTCCGTACCCGTCGAGACGGGGTGCAGTGCCATATAGCGCAAGACAGACGGCATCGAGGATGGTACTCTTGCCCGAGCCTGTCGCTCCGCAGATGAGGAAGAGCGGTTCGTTGCACAACGGTGCCTCTTCGAAGGATATTCTGGCGTACCCGATGGAGGCAATGTTCTTTATCTCTATTTCAATGAATTTCATCTCCTAATTTTCGTGTTCTGCCTGTTCAATACTCTGCAACAACATATCTCTTAGCTCATCATCCATCTCGTTTTCGAAGCGGGTCCTGTAGTAGTCGAGCGCAATATCCAATGGCGAAATCTGCTTTATCTCCTCAACAGCCACAGCTGCCCCTTGGGTTCTCCTCTGCCCCTCTCTCAAAGGTTGAATCTCGCATAGAAGGAGTTCTGTACCCGCAACGGCCGCCTCAATAGCAGCTCTCTCCTGCATAGGTATGACATCCTTCACCTTGAGTCTTACGCGAAGATAGGCTCTGCCATCGGGGAGAGCCTTTATAGCCTGCACAGCTTCATCCATACTGCCACCATCGGCAGGAACTGTATATATCGGGACAAGAGGTTCTATTTCTCTCTCATGTATGGATAGACCGTCGGCATCCATAGTAACGACAGTTACCGAATGGGCATAATCCTCGTCAAAATTCATGGCAATGGGACTGCCCGAATAGCGTGCATTCTCCACAACATACTGCGGACGGTGTATATGCCCGAGTGCAAGATAGTCGTATCCCTTGCCCATCTCCTCTATATTTTCGTAGAGAAGATGCATGCTCTTTGCCTCGTGCCCTTTTATATCGGCACCGCTCAACGCAAGGTGCCCGGTCATCATCACAGGTAAATTCTTTTCGTTGAGAACCGCTGTACGGTCGAGAAGCGTCTGATGGAAATGGCGCATTCTGCCCTCGCTCTCATCATCGGTCTGAGGATAGTTTGCTGCATAGATGTATGGAACGGCAACTACATACCCCACAACAACATCTTCGCGGTTCTTTATCTCCACTATATGCCGGTTGTAGTCCACTCCCCCCTCTCCACGCGAAATGCCGCCTATTACCTTGACATCAAAAGCGTCCCACAGCTCGCTATGCAGTTCAAGACGCGAACTGCTATCGTGATTGCCGGCTGTAACCACAATCGTCATCCACGGCAACGTATTGTGCAGTTCGAGAATCATTCTGTTATAGAGCCTTTGGGCTGTGAGCGTAGGAGCGACATTGTCATAGAGGTCGCCGCTTACGACAAGCACATCGGGAAGTTCCTCTGCAACAATCTCCTTGAGCTGTGCAAGAAAATGAAGATGCTCCTCTGTGCGCTCTACACCATGAAACAACTGTCCTATATGCCAGTCACTTGTATGAATTGCTTTCATGTATACTAAACCTTCAAAAAAATCTTTGCCTTATACATGCACCTCAAAATGAAGAATACTATAAGGAAGTTGGCAAACGTCAACCACACAGGGTAATATTCCCCCATGAACTGTTGCAATCCGTGAGTAAGGGAATGTGCCACACAACGGAAATTCACCACCTCGCCCAGAAAATATGCAGCAATGGAATTCATTCCATAAATCTTGAGCCACATGAGACCGCGTTTCCAACCCTTGTAATCGACAATATAATAGAAAACCGCCATGAGCATAAAGCACAACCCACCGGCAAAGAGAGTCATACTGCTGCTCCAGATTGTTTTGATGATAGGCATCTGAAGCGACAAGAGCAGACCGGCGGCAATGAGCGCCAGCGCTCCCGCAGCCAAAACCTTCAGCACTTTACGGGGATTGTCGGAGAAACGGCGCATGATGCTTCCCGCAATGAAACCTAATATAACCGTTACGGCAAAGTTCAACGAACTCCATATCCACGTATAGTGGTAATAGGAGGCGAAGCTCCACACGCCATCCTCACCCAACCGTGCACCGTCTCGGAAACGACCGAGCAACAACACATCGACCTTCTCGGCAAAATTGCCATCGGGAGAGTAATCGCCCACTAAAGTCATTGGCAACCAATAGATGAAAAGCAGCAGAAACATACCCACAATCACTCCCCTCTCACTGAAGTAGAGATATATGAGTGCAGTAATCAGATAACCTGCAGCAATAGCCTGCAAGGTGTTGCTGTAAAGATATATGCGGTTGACATCCAGAGCCAGAAGATTTCCCTGCACAATGGCACCGAGCAACCACAACAGCACAAAGCGCTTGAAGATACGCCTGAGCGCATCGCCTCTGCCCGCCCTGCCGTCGGTATATTTACTCAGCGAGAAAGGCATCGACACTCCCGCCATGAACATAAACAGCGGCATCACCAGGTCCCACAGGGCAAATCCTTCCCACTGCACATGGGTAAACTGTTCTACTACAGGTTCAAGAGCCGGTATTTCCAGGCGCGATGCAAGCGCCATGAATACCGGTTGGAAAAAGACAAGCAGAAAGAGGTCGAGCCCACGCAAGACATCAAGCGACTCCAATCGGCTTTTTACGGCAGGAAGTCCGGTATTGTTCATAGTTACCATATTAGGATTTATATCTGCAAACTTACATAAAAATAGTGAGAAAACAGAAAGAATTCGGACATTCTACTTGAAGCCTATAAATTTTTATTGCTAAATTTGCATCACTATGGGAATACTGAAATTTAAAGGCAAAGACAAAAGACTGTACGAGCTTGTTGCACCGCTCGTAATGAATCCTGATGTAATCAGGAGCAACAACAACTACCCATTCAAGACCGAAAAAGAGTACATCTGGTACCTTCTGGTTGAGAATGACAAGGTAGAGGGATTCATACCACTGAAACCGACAATCAAAGGATACTACATAGACAACTACTACATACATGACGACAAAGCAGAAACAACAGAAAAACTGCTTGCCGCCATCATAGAAGAGATTGGCAAAAGCAAAGAAATAACAGCTCTTGTCAAAAAACGTCACGTAAAGGATTTCTCAAATCTCGGATTCATTTCATGGCTCGAAATGAAGAACTACACCAAAATGGACTACAAGAATATTGAGGAATGACACGACAGCTGAACGTTTATGACGCGACAATGCGCCGTTTGGAGGTAATATTCGAGAACTACGAATATGTCTATGTATCATTCTCGGGCGGCAAAGACAGTGGAGTACTGCTAAACCTCTGTCTCGAATACATACGCACAAAGGCGCCACACCGCAAACTTGGTCTTTTCCACATGGACTACGAAGCGCAATACAGACAAACCACTGAATATGTCCGCCGCACATTGGAATCTAACAAGGACATCCTTGAAGTATACCATTGTTGTGTTCCGTTCAAGGTATCAACCTGTACTTCAATGCACCAGTCCTACTGGCGTCCATGGCAGGAGGACCTCGAAGATATGTGGGTGCGTCCCCGCCCCGAAGGATGCTACACGAAAGAAGATTTCGACTTTTACGACCCCTCGCTATGGGACTACAACTTTCAGGCACTCTTTGCACCTTGGTTGCTCAAACGTAAAGGATGCAGAAATATCTGTTGTCTTGTAGGCATACGCTCATCAGAGAGCTACAACCGCTGGCGCATAGTCAACAGCGACCGCAACTACAAACGCCTTTACGGATTAAGGTGGACACGCCGCATTGACGATACCGTATGCAATGCCTACCCCATCTACGACTGGAAATTGGCAGACGTATGGACTGCAAACGGCAAATTCCGCTGGGACTACAACAGCCTCTACGACCTTTACTATCAGGCAGGTGTACCTTTAAACAGCCAACGCGTGGCAAGCCCATTCATTAGCGAAGCCATTGCATCGCTAAACATATACAGAGTGATAGACCCCGATACATGGGGTCGCATGATAAGCCGCGTAAACGGAGTGAACTTCGCCTGCATGTATGGCAATACAATGGCAATGGGATGGAAAAACATCAAATGCCCCGAAGGTTTTTCGTGGAAGGAGTATATGTACTTTCTGCTCGACACCCTGCCCCAAAAAACAAGGGACAACTACATTGAGAAGCTGAATGTGAGCAAGAACTTCTGGCGAAACCGAGGAGGATGCCTCAGCGACGAGACAATAGAGAAGCTGCGCCAAGCAGGTGTGGAATTCACCATAGGCAAAACCACGGCATACCGCACCAACAAGAGACCGGTGATGATGGAGTATATCGACGACATCGACATCACCGAATTCAGAGAAATACCCACCTACAAGCGCATGTGCATCTGTATACTCAAGAACGACCACCTGTGCAAGTATATGGGTTTTGCAGCCACCAAACGCGAGCTTGAAGCCAAAAAGAGTGTAATGGCAAAATACAAATCACTGAAAAAAGAAGGAAAAGAAGAGGAGGAAAACAAAGATGAATGACGAAAAAAAGAGCCCGGTATATAACGTAATAGCAGTGCCGATAGAAAAAGTTGTCGCCAACGACTACAACCCCAACGTTGTAGCCCCACCCGAAATGAAGCTGCTCGAACTGTCCATCTGGGAAGACGGCTACACAATGCCCTGCGTCTGCTACTACCACAAAGAGGAGGACAAGTATGAGATAGTCGACGGGTTCCACCGCTATTCAGTGATGAAAACCTCAAAACGCATATATGAGCGTGAAAAGGGTCTGCTGCCCGTAACAGTAATTGAAAAAGACATTTCGGAGCGCATGGCATCCACCATACGCCACAACCGTGCCCGCGGAACTCACCAGATAGAGCTGATGAGCAGCATAGTATCCGAACTCACAAAATCGGGAATGTCCGACGCTTGGATCATACGCAACATAGGAATGACAAAAGACGAACTTCTGCGGCTCAAACAGATAACAGGCCTGGCAGAACTGTTTGCCGACAAGGAATTCGGGAAATCAGAAGATTGGATAGAAGAATAATGGAATTTACATACATACTCATATTCATCCTCACAATAGCAGCCAGCTTCATACAGAGAGTCAGCGGCTTCGGGTTCGGCATTTTCGTAATGATGTTTTTCCCGTTCATACTGCCCTCCTATGGAGAATCCATCACCCTGTCTGGATTGTTGGCAGGAACTACCGCACTGCTTATCGCACTGAAAAACCTGCGCCACATACGTCTCGATGTAATGTGGATAATTGTACTCTTCAATGTTATTGCCTCCTACATAGCAATAGAGTTCATGGCATCAGTGGGGAATGAGATGTTAAAACGTTGTCTTGGAGTGATACTTGTGATTATAGCACTCTACTTCATCTTCTTCGACGGAAAAATAAAAAAACCATTCGGCAGCAAAACAGCACAAGCAGTCATAGGTACCATCAGCGGCATAATGGGCGGAATGTTCGCAATGCCCGGACCTCCTGTCGTACTCTTCACCGTGCAGGCTATCGAGAACAAGCTGCAATATATAGCCACACTACAGGCGTTTTCAGTGGTATTCAACATATTCTACACCATATTCAGGGCAAAGGTAGGTTTCTTTGGCGAACACACCATTGGCTACTGGGGAATAGGGCTATTCGGCTTGATTGTGGGAGCATGGCTGGGAGCGCGTTGCTTCGAACACATCAGCAAGGAGACACTCAAAAAGATTGTCTACGTGATGATGATTGTCAGCGGCATTGCGGCTATTGTCTAAGAAGCTGTTTCTGCTTATATGAATATGAAAACTTCTGAATCACTTTCCTAAAAAATCGGAATCGAAGGAGAGCGGCAACAATTCCTTTGCCCCACCCTCTATTATGTAACAACATTCAGTTCCATAAAGAATTATACGCATTGGACTCTTGTGACGTGCCTCCATTTCGAGCATCACCTGTCTGCATGCCCCGCACGGAACTATAGGACGCGGCAATTCTCCATCTTCTCTTCGGGCTGCAATGACCATTGTCTTCACAGCCCTTGTCGGATAGTTTGCACCGGCATTGAACAGAGCGACACGCTCTGCGCAAAGCCCCGAAGGGTATGCGGCATTCTCTTGGTTGCTGCCGCTGATGATTCTTCCGAACTCAAGTTCTACGGCTGCTCCCACGCCGAAGCGCGAATATGGCGCATAGCAATTCTTTGCTGCATTTCGGGCGACATCCACCAGAAAGCGCTCCTCACTGCTCAGTTCGTCGCAAGAACAGACCTTTACCTTTGTCTGCAAAACAATCTCTTTCATATCCTCACTACTCCATATAGACCATTATACTGCCACTCAACTGCAAGAGAGAGATCTCGCACAACTTTGTGTTGTACTCCACCACAAGTATGCGCTCTTCGGCATCGAGCAGGCTCATCTGCGCCTCGCGCATCTCAATACCCGAAAGGTCGCCGAGCAGGTATCTCTCGTGTGCCATCGCATAATTCTCACGGGCAGCAAACACGTTCATCTTTTCCAGAGCAAGCAGTTTCTTGTTGTTCTCGTATGCCTGCCAGAGGTCGCTCAGGTCGGCATAGAGCGAGAGTTCGAGGTCCTGCTTTTCGAGTTCGGCATTGCGAATGGCTATCTTGGCATTGCGACGTTCGCGGCTCCTGTTACCGTCGAAGAGCTTGAATCCCATTGTTACACCGAAGTCGGCACCCCACTCCTTGCGTTTCTCGGTAACACCTGTCTCATATTTGTTCTGCATCCATCCATATCCGGCATTCAGGGTCAGATAGGGATAGTCTCTCGAACGGATGCTCTTGAGGTCTGCCTCTGCTATTTTCTGCTCCTGCGCAGCTATCAGCAACGAAGCATTGTTCTGCATTGTAGACTCCCAAAGCTTGTCGAAGTTGAGAGGACGGTTGACGTCGACCATAGTATCGGGTACAGAAAAATCCTTGTCGATGTTCTTCTCTGCCATAAGTTCCTGCAGGCGGATGCGCGATGTTGCCAGCAACTCGTTCTGCTTTACACTCTCGGCACTGTCGGCGTTGAAGTCGACACGAGCCTGCAAGAGGTCGAGACGCGAATTGTCTCCGATGACATATCTTGCATGAACTATTCGCAAACGCTCGCGCGAAAGCTGCACAGCGTGGTTGAGGTTGCGCATGCGGGCACGCTGCTGAACAAAGTTGTAGTACTCGGCTGTAAGTTTTGCAATATAGTCCTCTATCGCCAGACGTGTCTGTGTCTCGCTCTGAAGTTTGAGTTCGCGCAGACGGTTATAATCGGCCTGCATCTTGAAGCCGTCGAATATCTTCCATTGCACATCCACCCCTGCACGCAGTGTGTGGTCGGTTATGTTGCGCTGTTTGTTCACCGAACCATCCTCACGGGCAGTGTTGTCGCTGTTGTCCAGCGTTCCGCTGTATCCGGCACTGATGTCTGCTTTGGGCAACATACCCGCATTTGCCCATGTGGCATTGTTGTCGGCAATCTGCTGCTTGTTGCGGATTATTCTCAGCGAATAGTTGTTTTCGAGTCCCTTTTCGAGGCAAGCCTTCAGGTTGTTTGCCTCCTGGGCAGGTGTCTGCATTGCCGCAAGAAGAAGAGCGGCTGTGTATATCAGTCTATTTATTTTCATTATTGTTTTTATTAACGAGATTTGTCGATACGAATGAATATATTGTCGGCACAATATACATTGTGAGCATTGTAGATATGAGCATACCTCCCACAACAGCTGTACCCATTGCTATACGTCCGTTGCAACCCTCGCCCGAGGCAAACATCAACGGCAACAGACCGAGGATTGTAGATGCACTTGTCATGAGAATGGGGCGCAGACGGAGCACAGAGGCATCGCGTATAGCCATCATCTTGTCTACTCCTGCACGCTGCTTCTGGTTGGCAAACTCCACGATAAGAATACCGTTCTTAGCCACAAGTCCAATGAGCATAATGATACCTATCTGGCTGAATATGTTCATAGTCTGTCCGCCAAGAACCATGAATATGAGCGCTCCGCAGATGGCGAGGGGCACTGTGAGCATGATGATGAACGGATCTTTGAAGCTCTCGAACTGTGCAGCAAGAATCAGATAGATGAGCACAAGCGCAAGTGCAAAAGCAAACATAAGGCTCGACGAACTCTCGCGGAACTCCTTCGAGTCGCCTGCAAGTGCCGTACGGAATGTGTCGTCGAGGGTGCTTGCTGCAATCTTGTCCATCTCGTCGAGACCGTCACCGATGGTCTTTCCCTCGGCAAGTCCTGCCGACACGGTTGCCGACACGAATCGGTTGTAACGGTAGAGTTTGGGAGGTGCAATACCCTCGATGAGTTCAACAAGGTTCTCCATCTGTATCATGTCGCCATTGGCTCCGCGCATGTAGATTGATTTCAGGTTCGAGGGGCTGTTGCGCTGCTGACGGTTGATTTCGCCAACAATCTCGTACTGCTTGCCATTGAGGTAGAGATAGCCGAGACGCTGACCGCTGAGACCATATTGCAGTGTCTGCGCAATATCTTTTGTACTTACACCCATCAGGTTTGCCTTCTCACGGTTGATTTCGATGCGAAGCTCGGGTTTGCTGAACTTGAGGTCGACATCTGCCATCTGGAATACAGGGCTGTCATAAACCTTTGCCATGAACTTGGGCAGCACCTCCTGCAATTTCTCTATGCTTGTTGCCTGAAGCACATACTGCACGGGCATACCGCCACGTCGCCCGCCAAAGGTCGAACGCTGCTGCACGAAGGCGCGTGCATCGGTCTTGCCGCGTACTGCCTTTGAAAGCTTTTCGGCAACCTCCATCTGCGTATAGTCGCGCTGCTGCAGGTCTTTCAATGTTATCTGTATGTTACCGCCTCCATCGGAGACGCGGGCTGTGATAAATGCCGCATCGGGCATTATAGAGTCTGCCATTCGGCTGATGTCCTCGGTGTAGTCGCGCATATATTCGTATGTTACACCCTCGGCACCCATTGTACGTATAGTGATGCTCGAACGGTCCTCGAGAGGTGCCATTTCAGAGGGGATTGTGCTCCACATCCAACCGATGCCGATGAATGCCATCGCCATTATCACTATCGACACATAGCGGCGACGCAGGAACCAGTTGAGGCTGCGTGCATAGTAGCGGTTGAGTCCATCGAAGAAAGGCTCGGTCTTGCGGTAGAACCAGCTCTGTTGCTCGCGGCGCACAAGAAGCTTTGTGGCGAGCATAGGTGTGAAGGTAAGTGCCGCAAACGAAGAAATTATCACAGAGCCTGCAACCACGAAACTGAATTCGCGGAAGAGTCGTCCGGTAGTTCCCTCCATGAAGACAATGGGGAAGAATACGGCAAGCAGTGTGATGGTGGTGGAGATTACGGCAAAGAAGATCTCCTTTGCACCCTCGATGCCGGCAGCCATCGGGCGCATGCCTCGCTCTATTCTGATGTATATGTTCTCTGTCATCACAATCGCATCGTCCACCACAAGTCCCACCGAAAGCACTATGGCAAGCATCGACAGCACGTTGATGGAGAAGCCGCAGATGTACATTATGAAGAATGCTCCCACAAGCGACACGGGGATAACGATACAGGGGACGAGCGTTACACGCCAGTCGCGCAGGAAGAGGAAGATGATGATGATTACAAGTATGAATGCCTCGTAAACGGTGCTCTTCACCTCATTGATTGAAGCACGGATGAATCGTGTGTTGTCGAAACCGTAGTTGTACGTTACATCGTCGGGAAGATCCTTTTTCATCTTCTCCATGCGGTCGTACACCGCTTCGGCGATATTTATGTGGTTTGCACCCGGCTGTGGAATTACAACCACACCCACCATGGGCACACCGTTCATCTTCATGTAGCTCTTGAGGTCGCGCGCACTGAGTTCGGCACGACCTATGTCGCTGAATCGTATCACACGACCCTCGTTGTGCTTGATGACAATGTTGTTGAACTCCTCTGTTGTGTGCATGAGTCCTAAGGTACGTATGGCAAGTTCGGTATTGTCGCCCTCGATGCTGCCCGACGGCAACTCCACATTCTCCTTGTCGAGCGCTGTCTTCACATCCATCGGAGTAACTCCGTAACCCGACATCTTTATCGGGTCGAGCCACAGACGCATACAGTAGCGTTTCTCACCCCAGATGGAGACACTGCTCACCTCGGGAATTGTCTGCAACTGCTCCTTTACCGTAAGGTCGGCAATCTCGCTTATTTCGAGCAACGAACGCTTCTCGCTCTGTATAGCCACCATGAGGATAGGTGTAGCATCTGCATCCGCCTTCGATACAGTGGGAGGGTCGCAGTCGCGCGGCAACCATCTTTGTGCACGCGACACCTTATCGCGCACGTCGTTGGCGGCAGTTTCAAGATCGACCGACAGCTCAAACTCCACTGTGATGCGGCTCTGTCCCTGCTGGCTCACACTTGTGAGCGAACGTATACCCGGAATACCGTTGATATTCTGTTCGAGAGGTTCTGTTATCTGGTTTTCAATGACATCGGCATTGGCTCCGGGATAGGAGCAGGATACCGAAATTATAGGGTTGTCGACCGACGGGTACTCTCTGACACCGAGGCTCACATATCCGATGAGACCAAAGAGCACTATTATAAGTGTCAGCACTGTCGCAAGCACCGGACGCCGTATGCTAAGTTCGGAAATATTCATACTCTGTTCCTTTTTGGTTTACACTGCTTGTTACACTTACTTGCCTATATGGTCGAGTATCACCTTCTGTCCTGTGCGCAACTGCATCGTACCTGTGGTGATGACGGTGTCGCCTGCCGCGAGTCCTTCGATTACCTGCACAAGCGACTCGGTGCGTACACCCTTCTTTATCTCAACAGGCACAGCCTTGCCGCTCTTATAGAGGAACACCTTGTCGATACCCATCTCCGAGACAATTGCCTGGCTGGGTATTGCGAGTGTCTTTTCGAAAGTCTGTGTGGTGAGTGCAACACTTACATAACGTCCGGGGTAGAGACGGCCGTCCGAGTTGTCGTAGAGGGCACGCACACTGAATGTACGGGTCTCGCTGTTCACATGCGAGTCTACCGCATAGATCTCGGCTCTCTTCTCCTTGAGGTCGCCCTCAACTGTAAATGTCAAAGGAATACCTGCCTTGATGGTACCTGCATATCTTTCGGGCACCGCAAAGTCTATCTTCAGGGGATTTGTCTTTGTGAGCTTCGCCACCGTGGTAGAGGGCGATGCGTATGTTCCCTGGCTCACCTGACGCAGACCGATGATGCCGTCGAACGGCGCACGAAGTTCTGTGAGCTCTATATTTGCTGTAACCTTGTCAATCTCTGCCTGCAAGGTTGCAAGATTGGTCTCTGCCTCCTGAAAAGCCTCTTGGCTGACAGCCTCCTTCTCGAGCAGGGCATTCTGACGGTAGAGACGGTCGGTGTAGAGTTTCAACTGCGATTTCAGTTTCTTGAGCTCTGCCTGCAACGGAGCATCGTTGATTTTTGCCAACAGGTCTCCCTCCGAAACGCGCGTACCCTCCTTGAAGAAGATCTCTGTAATCTTACCCGATGTCTCGAACGAGAGGTCTACCTCCTCGTCGGGCAGGATGCTGCCGCTGACAAAGAATTCGTCCGAGATAAGAGTCTCTTCGAGTACAATTGCCTTTACATTCAAATCGCGACTCTGCTTGCCTTTGGCAGGAGTCTTTTCCTTAATCTCTTCGTTTACCTGCGGGGTGAATGTACGTATACCCAACACTGTAGCAAGTCCGGCTACAGCCACTGTTACAATTCCCCATTTGATATACTTATTCATGGTATCGTGTGTTAGATTCTTGTTAGGTTTATTGTTAACTTCATTTTGACAACAGCAACTCTGTTTAGATTAAAAATATAAACATTTTTTAACGTTGTAACAGAGTGCCGGCAATAATCCGGCTGCATTTTCTACACATATATGCAACCGCAAAATTAAGGAACAAAGTTAATAAAAATCGGAGAGTGTTTGATGCTTTATAGGCATAATATTTGAAAAATATTTTTTCAGCAGGGTCAAGAGGCTGAAATACAACATGATTTTCTCTCCGTAATTGGATAGTTTGATTTGTTTTGCTAAATTTGCATTCATTGCAAAAAACACAGCAACATACACACCACACAAAGACACGGACATGGCAAAGAAAATCATACGCCCCGCAGACATCAAAGAGAGATACTCACAACGCGACGAGCTCATACCCAGCATAGTCAACGGCAACTGCATACTTATAGCAGGCAGCGAAATAATGCTCTCAAAAAAGGAATACCCCGAATACGATGGAGACAGCAACAAAATGCTCTTTTCCAACCTGAGGGAATGGCTCATAAAGGACGGGACCATAGGAAAGGAAAACAGCGCACAGACATTTACCCAACTCGGGAAAAGCACCAGGAACATCGACGAAAGGATAAAACGGATGCTCTACGACACCACGCAATATACAATAGACGAAATGCCGACTACATTTGTCAAGCTCATAAAGAGCAAACACTTCCGCACCGTACTCACCACCACCATCGACCCCTACATATACAATCTCATGCGTGAAGTCTGGGGCGACGAGCTCAAGGTCATGAGTATATTCAGCAAAACCTGGGAGGACGGATACGACTATGAACACGAGGTAGAACGCGATTCCATCATACAGACACCGCCCACACTCTATTATATATTCGGCAGAGCTTTCCCCAACAAAAAAGAGACACGCTTTGCCATCACCGACAACGACTACATAGAGGTACTGACAAAATGGATGGGAGCAGGAGCACCCAACAATCTGCTCAACTACATACGCTCGAAACGTATAGTGGCATTGGGCTGCAAGTTCGACGACTGGTTCTTCAGATTTTTCTGGTATCTGATGCGCGGCAACATAAAGGGACTTACCGACGGCGAAGTGGCCATATCGCTCAATCCCGACTCGGAAAGCGACAGCAAACTGAAGGAGTATTTCGAGGCAGGCAACATACACTTCGAGCCCGATGCACGCAAATTCATAAAAGAGACACTCGACAACCTCAGAGAGCACGAGCAGAGCGAAGCCGCAGCCATAAGAGAGAGACGCAAGAGGGGAGGAATATTCCTATCTTACGCCCACGAGGACTACGACATTGCAAAGAAAATCTTCTACCGTCTCACCAAAGAAGGCTTCAGGGTATGGTTCGACAACGCCAGGCTTAATGGCGGGAACCTATACGACGAAGAGATAAGCAAAGCAATAGGAGAGTGCCGCATATTTATCCCCATACTCAGCGCCCAAACGCAGGAGGACCTGCTCAACAACAATGTTCGATACTACAAAGATACAGAGTGGAAATTGGCACAGACACATATCAACGCCGACGAAACAAGAATATCGGTGATACCCATCAGAGTACCTGGCTACGACGAACGCAACAGCGACAACTACAACAATCTCCCTCCCTGCATACAGAAAAGAAGCGTCTTCAACATGGAGACCTCTCCAATAAGCACACTGATAACAATAATAAACGAAATACTCAACAAATAACCCACAGCCATGAGAAACAATCCCTGGTTGGGCCTTGCCACCTACGACGAAGAATCCATAAAACAAGGATACAAATTCTGTGGTCGCGAACGTGCCACAAAAGAGCTCTACTCTGTGGTGGAGAACAACATCATCACCACCCTCTACGGTAAATCGGGAATAGGAAAATCCTCGCTTCTGCAGGCAGGACTCTTTCCACCCCTCAGAGCAAACAACTACCTCCCTGTGATGATACGTCTCGGCATAGGAGAGATAAACGACGGATATTGCGAGACAATAATATCTGCCATCAAGAGCACCATAGCCTCTACAGGTGGAAGATGTTGTGGCACCCCTCCTCCACCCTCCAGCGACGAAGAGAAACTGTGGAACTTCTTTCACCACACCGAGTTCAGGAACAGCAGAGACGAAGTCGTATTCCCCATAATCGTCCTCGACCAGTTCGAAGAGCTCTACTTCCGCGACCGCCATCACCTCAACACACTGCTCAAGGCGATTTATCTGCTTGTCGATGACACCATGCTTGCCACCACCGGCAACGACGACGAAGAGGAGAATATAATCAACTACCGCATAGTAATATCCATACGCGAAGACGACCTCTTCCACATAGAAGAGAGCATAGACAAGCTGCGCCTTGTAGAGATGAAGAACAACCGCTACCGACTGCGCGAACTGAGCGACATAGAGGCACGCGACATCATCCTGCATCCCCGCGAAGGGCTCTTCTCTCCCAAAGAGAGCGAAGCCATCGCCGACACCATCATAGCAAAGGCAAAGGGCGAAAACGACGAAATAAGCACAGCCATTCTTTCACTTATATGCAGCCGCATATACGACACCTGCAAGAGAGAGGGCTGCATAGCCTTTGGCACAGTAAACTCGTTTTTCAGGACAGCCGAGGGCAACTTCCTTAAATCTTTCTACGACGATATAATAAAGGAACTGCGCTCACCGGCAAAATGGTACTACATAGAGGATGCCCTCGTTACCGACGAAGGTCGCCGCAACTCTGTGCCAAAATCGGAATTCGAGAAAAGAATCCCCGATGCCGACTTTCTCTTCAGAGGGGAAAAGAGCATGCTCAGATATGTTACCCTACCGGGCAACAACGAGCCCCGCGTGGAGATTATCCACGACACGCTTGCCCGCCAACTGCTCAACAGCAAGACAGAGCGCAAACTGCAACAGCAGGCTGCCGCACTGAGAAAGCAAAGACTCACTGCAGCGGCAATAATCCTGGTAATACTTGCGATTGGAGCTACATTTTTCGCGCAATACCGTTCCATAGTAGAAGAGCGCAACAGTATGTACAAGATGCAAAGCCGCTATATAACCGAAAAGGCAGAAAAGTTATTGGAACAAGGCTATAATACAACAGCTACAAGACTATTGATGAAGGTGATGCCGCAAAATCTGATCAATCCCGACAGGCCATATATCGAAGAGGCGGAATTTGCATTGAGGAGGGCACACGAATCAGGAATACAATTTAAATTTAATTTACAACATGATGGCAGTGTCTACTCCGCCTTGTTCAGCCACGATGGGAAGTATATTGTTACAGCATCACTGGATAATACTGCAAAAATATGGAATGCGGAAACAGGAATACAGGTGGGAGAGACTATGAAGCACGATAACACTGTCTACTCCGCCTCTTTCAGCCCGGACGGGAAGTATATTGTTACAGCATCAGACGATAACACTGCAAAAATATGGAATGCGGAAACAGGAATACAGGTGGGAGAAACTATGAAGCACGATGGC
>JAZNKR010000194.1:0-13429 GCA_045578665.1 Bacteroidaceae bacterium
TGCCTCGCTGACACCCGAACTTACAGGCAAACAGATACAGGATACACTCTTTAAATTCTCTTTAGATAAATACTTCTCGCCCAAATTCCGACTGTTCGACTATTGGCAACGCAACGCTGGTAGCAGCATTGAACAGAAAAAAGCAACTGCCACAGCCACACTGCTCGACAAAACAAACGAACTTGAAGCTGTGGATGTAACCTCAAAGAAATATAAAGGTCGCGCCACATTGCCACCCAAAAGTGAGATTCGTCTCGATTTTATGGACGAATGGGAATATGCACAGGATGTGAGCTACATTCACACCCCCCACGACAATTGGATGATAAACAAAGTGGATGATATTACAGACTTATTTGAAGATGACATATATGACGATAAAATTGTCTATTCATCGGATGTAGAATATAAATCTGCAGGATACGATACTCTGGCAGTAAGTGTATCTATGGATAAATGGCGTGCATACGGTTGGGAAGGACCACGCATACATGCATATGAAAATGTACTAACAGCATACGAAGTGCTGCAAAGTGCTTTTTGGCGCCACAACTACAATTGGGCATATTGGGTAAAGATGATTGTGCCGCAAGGCGAGTACAGCAGCGAAACAGTGCCGGTAGAGAACAAAGAGTACATCAAAGGTAAAGACCCAATAAAAATGATGAACTTCAAAGAGATTGTTATACGCAGCGACGAACCGACAAGAATACAATTCAAGAATGAACGATGGGAGCAGCAACGCAATGCATATCTGAACAAACATGTGTACCGCTCGTTCTACTTTGGTTTTTTGCTTCGTGCCTCTATTACTACACAAGACGATAAACAGATAGACGGTTACCCGGGTAATACCCTTTTCCGTAATCAAATGGCAAGAAGGGTATCAAACATTAGAATATACAAACAATACAAAGATTATGAAATTTCTCAAAAAATGTACCCCGAAAATCCCAACTACGTTGCCTGCTTCATCCCCAACAAGGAAGAGGACAAGGTTACACAAGGAATAATCCCCGAACTTGCCGTAAAGACCACATGCCGCTATACCCGCGTGCAGGGCTA
The DNA here is from genome assembly GCA_045578665.1 of Bacteroidaceae bacterium. GTDB lineage: Bacteria > Bacteroidota > Bacteroidia > Bacteroidales > Bacteroidaceae > HGM04593. The sequence goes on from JAZNKR010000194.1 coordinate 1,066, forward strand.
CAGTGAAAGCAAGAAATTCTATTCGCCCAATTATTCAAGAAACAAGCCTGACGAAAATACAAAGGATTATCGCCGTACATTGCTATGGATTCCCAATGCCGAAGTGGGAAACGATGGTTGCATCACCGTTGAACTGCACAACAACAGCAAGGAGAGTGTCTTGTTGCCGGACGTTGCGGGAATGAAAGATGGTAATTTTTACACTATTGAATAAGAAACCGAAATAGGCGCGCGGATATAGACACCTTTTACAATAAAACTCAAACAGCTTCTAAAAATAAATTAAATATTTTGTTCTCCTCTCTACTTGTGCTAATTTTGCATTGTAAATACAAATAGGATGAATAAGATATCTACAAAAGGTGTCCCCATGGAGTTGGGGACAGAGAAGATAAGCAAATTGCTGATGCAGTATGCGATTCCGGCAATCATAGCCCAGACGGCATCTTCGCTCTACCACATGATAGACAGCATCTTTATCGGTCAGGGTGTGGGAGCACTTGCAATTTCGGGATTGGCAACAACCTTCCCGTTCATGAACCTTTCGGCTGCATTCGGAGCCATGATCGGTGTCGGAGGAGCTACACAACTTTCGGTAAAGCTCGGTCAGAGGGACTACGATTCGGCATGTACAATCCTGGGAAACCTTGTGACGCTGAACATTATCGTCGGTGCGCTGTTCGGTGGCATATCGCTCATTTTTCTTGATGAAATACTCTTCTTTTTCGGAGCAAGCGAGGCTACATTGCCATATGCACGCGACTTTATGCAGGTGGTGCTCTATGGTAACATTATAACCCATCTCTATCTGGGTATAAATGCAGCCCTGCGTGCATCGGGGCATCCAAAGGAGTCGATGTATGCCACAATAATAACGGTTGTTTGCAACCTTGTCCTCGCTCCAATTTTCATATATCTTTTCAAATGGGGTATCCGTGGTGCGGCGCTTGCAACCATGCTGTCGCAAGTTGTTACCCTCATGTGGCAGATAAAACTCTTGAGCAACCCGAACGAACTGTTGCACCTTCACAAGGGTATCTATGCGTTGAAGGAACGCTTTGTCAAGGGCATATTGAGCATCGGACTCTCTCCCTTCCTTATAAACGCGGCAGCCTGCGTTGTGGTAATCATCATAAACAAGGGGCTCAGACTCTATGGCGACAATGGAGACATGGCAATAGCCTCCTACGGCATAGCCAACCGTGTGATATTTGTCTTCATAATGGTGATATTGGGAGTGACGCAAGGCATGCAGCCCATTGTGGGATACAATTTCGGTGCGCGTAACTTCGACCGTGTGAAGGAGACCCTCAAGCAGACATTGGCATGGGCAATGGTCGTTACATTTGCCGGATTTGCTCTTTGCGAGGGCATACCCGAACTCATTTCACGTGCATTTACGACAGATACCGCGCTTGTGGAAAATGCAGCCAAAGGCATGAGAATCTCTTCGATGTTCATAATGCTTGCCGGTGTGCAGATGGTGGCTACCAACTTTTTCCAAAGTATAAACAAGGTAAACAAAGCTATATTTCTTTCCCTTACGCGACAGGTTCTGTTCCTCATACCGTTGTTGCTCATCCTGCCCCGCTTTATGGGTGAGGACGGTGTTTGGTACAGCATTCCCATTGCTGATCTTATATCGGGAATTTTGGCAGTGATACTGTTGAGAGGACAGTTTAAGACAGTTCCTAAAGCATGAAGTTTCTAAAGTATAACAGTTTCTAAAGCAAGATATAATGGAAGAAAAATTTATAATATCTATCGGTAGACAGTTGGGAAGCGGTGGCAGAGAGATAGCCAAGAAACTTGCCGAGCGTCTGAATATACCTGTGTACGACAAGAAACTCCTCGAGGTTGCAGCAAAAGAGACAGGCCTCGATGCGACAGTGTTTGAAAATGCCGACGAACAGGAGGCCAATCCATTCATGCGCGGTCTTCTGGCGCTCAAAGGGGTTATGGGTACATATTGCATGGGCGTTGGCAGCTGCATGGACGAGGATCGTCTTTTCGAATTGCAGAGCGAGGTTATGCGCAAGCTTGTGGAAAAGGAGTCGTGCATAATCATAGGCCGTTGTGCCGAATATGTATTGCGCGATCATCCCCGCATCCACAGCATCTTCATCACGGCAGATATGCCCGACCGTGTGGCACGCATAATGCAGCACGACGGTGTCTCCGAGTCAAAGGCCAGGGAGATTGCCGAAAAAGGAGACAAGAAGCGTCGCGCATACCACGACTATTACGCAAACTCCGGCTGGGGCGTGGCAGAAAGTTACGACCTCTGCATCAACTCCTCGCGTCTGGGTGTGGATGGCAGTGTAGAGGTTATTTTGAATTTCATCAACCGGCGCCGATGAAAAGAATAGGTATATTATCCGATACCCACGGCTTCTGGGACGACAAATATACGGAGCATTTCAGCGATTGCGACGAGATATGGCATGTGGGCGACATCGGCAGCGAGGAGGTTGCCAACCGCCTTGAGGCTTTCCGTCCTTTGCGTGCTGTCTACGGCAACATCGACGGTGAAATGTTGCGAAGGAGATATAGCGAGGTGTTGCGTTTCAGTGTAGAGGAGTGCAGTGTGATGATGAAGCACATAGGCGGCTATCCGGGAAAGTACGATGCATCCATACGCAGGGCAGTCTACAGCGAACGCCCCATGCTGTTCGTGAGCGGGCACTCGCATATACTCAAAGTGCAGTACGACGGGATTGTAGGTTGTCTGCACATAAACCCCGGAGCAGCCGGAATGCAGGGATGGCATCAGGTGAGGACTTTGGTCAAACTCACCATCGACGGCAAGGAGTTCAAGGACCTTGAGGTAATCGAACTTAGCGATTCGGGTAGGGAGTGATTGTAAAAACAAAGCCCATAATAGATACTTTCTTGTTCACTCCCTCAGGGAACCGTTATCTGCCACAAATCTTTTTGTAGTCGCAGAATGTGCACCGGTCGCAATCTTCGGTGTGCGTAAAGGGTACATTCCTGTCAAATATCTCATCTATGGTCTTTTGCAGTTCCTGCATGAACTCCTCGTGGTAGTCGTTGTAGTCGGTGACGGCGCTCTTGTTTATCTTTATGATAAAATCCTCGCGTTTGGTGAATTTCCTTGTCAGTATATACAATAGCGACGGAGCAATCTTCTTGTCGCCGGCAGCGCCTTTCATTGCAGCCGAGTAGAGCATTGTCTGGAACATATATGAACTGCGTTTGCCTTTGCGGTTGAAAAGCGTTGCCACACTCGCTGTCTTGTCGTTGTCGGGAGAACCGCCTGTCTTGTAGTCGATTATCTCTAATGTGTCTCCTTTCCGGTCCATGCGGTCTACGCGTCCTCCCACAGAAATTCTCACAGGCTTGCCCTCGGATGTTGTTGTCATGGTCATCCGTGCCTCTTTCTCGCTGCCTATGTAGGTGAATGGGGCATGCCCGGCATCGAGCTTTATAAGGCGTAGCATGAAGCGGTGCAGAATCTCGCGGTTTACATATTGCATGCCGTCGAAGTGCAGCTCCTCATCCTCGCTGCACTTGAAGAAACATTCTCTGAAGGCACTGTCGATGAAGGGGTAGAGGAGGGCATCCTTCTTGATATACGGTTCGAGATGCGATTCCTGTATCGTACTGTTGCCGTTATCAGCTATTATGTGGTTGTAGAAGAGCTCTGCCGCTCTGTGGAATATGTTTCCGAAGTCTGTCGATTGTATAGAACTTTCAACCTCTTGCTGAGTCTTAAGATTGCTTATGTAGTAGTAGAAGAAGCGCATGGGACATTCTATGTACCGGTTTATCCCGCTGGGCGAGAGGGTTATCGCGCGCGGGTTGGCTGTTGTGTCGAAGGTGTGCAGCAGACGTCTCATCGTTTCGTCGTCCTTTATCTGTGGGCGTAGTTCCTGTATGTTGTTCTTCTGTTCGCAAGTGAGAGCAATCTCTTTTATCTTCTCCTTGCGTCCGATGAGCATCTGCATCATGTAGCGCGAACGTTCGCCCTGTCCGGCAGCCTCGAAGGTGTTGTTATACATCATGGTGATGTTCTCGGAGCGCTGTATCAGGCGGTAGAAGTTATAGGTGTATACGGCATTGCGTTGTTCGGTGAGCATGAGCCCGAATGCACGGCGCAGATTGTGTGGAATCAGAGAACTTCCTATGTTGTTGCGTGGCAGGTTGCCCTCGTTTGCCGACAGCAGAATCAGATTCTTGAAGTCGAGGTTGCGCGTCTCCAACAGTCCCATTATCTGCAATCCCACGACTGGCTCGCCGTGGAAGGGTAGCGACATGCTGCCTATCACCCGCATGAAGAGCGAAGCGAGCGTGCGCAGTTGCAGCTCTATCTCGCCGCTTTCGAGCAACGAAGCTATTCTCTGCGCCTGGGTGTATATGCCGAAGAGTGATTCGCGGAAGAGCTCTTCGTAGCTCTCCTCTCCGCTTTGTGGTGCGCTGTTTGTTATGGTGTGGATGATGTCGCGCACGTTTGTTATCCACCCGATGTTGTCGGCGGGTAGAGTGAATATCCTTTCGAGGAACGGGTCGGCATGCAGTCTCGTTGAGTCGGGGAAATACTCCTTGTTGCAGGTGATAGTCTTTTCTATCTCTCCAGCACCGGGGCTGCAAAGCCTTGTGTAGGGGTGTTTAAGTATGGCGGCAACCTCCTCGTAGCGGAATTTCTGCATCTTCTCGTCGTATCCGTTTATGTGCAGCCCGGTCAGCAGTTTCATGAAACTGTATGCTGGCGTGTGCGTTACCGGGTATCCCATTGTTATGTTTATGTTCTTCACTGTGGAGGGGATGGTGTGCAGCACCTGCTCGAGTATCTCTTCGTTGCAGAGTACCACTGCCGTCTCAAGCTCCTTGTTCTCGGGGATGGTGCCAAGCAGGTCGGACAGATGGCGTGTCTGTATGTTTTCTGTGGTGGCAGAGACGAATGTGATCTCCTTCTCTTTCCCGAGATTGTCGTATATGTTTGCGCTCAGTTGGTTGGGGTAGCGCTTGAGGTTTGTGCGCATGAAGCGCCCCGCCTCGTGGTCGGGGTTGTCGGTGTAGGCTGTGTCGTAGTCCCAATAGAAGAGTGCCTTGCCCTCTCTTTGAAGTATGTCGAAGAGTGCCTCTTCGCAACGGTTGAGGGCATTGAAACCGGCAAATATGTATTTCTCTTGTGGAAACTCAAGGGTGTTGCCCTTTTCTATCACATCGCGGCAAAGCATACCGGGGTAGGCTATGCTCTCTTCGCGCAACCTGCTGCGGAAATTATTGTATATTGTCAACAGGGCATCCCAAAGGGTGAGGAAACGCTCTTTGATGGTGTTGTTGGCATCGTTGCTCTCTTTGCCTTTGAAGTTGTGGAAAAACTGTTCTATGGCCTCGCGTTGCTCCTCGTCGAGTATGTCCGATGTGGTGCCGAAGGAGTAGAGGTCGCTGAGGTTGGAGAAGAGTTTACCGGAATTGACGAGGTTCTTGTCTATCTCATCAAAGTCCTTTATGAGTATCTCGCCCCAATAGTAGAACTTGTCGAGAGTCTCTGTGCTGCCTGTGGCTTTGCAATACTCCTTGTGGAGCATGCTTACAAGCTGTATGGGGTCGCCTTCGATGCAGTCGCTGTTCTCGGCGAACAGCTCGTCTATGGTCTTGTAGACGGGGCACCATACGGGGGTGTCGCTTATCTGTTTCAGATATTCGTTGAAGAAGAGACCGGCGCGTTTGTTGGGGAAGACTATCGCCAGGTCGGCGAGGTGCGAACCGTATCTGTTGTAAAGGTCTTCGGCTATATGTTTGAGGAACGGTTTCATACTCTTTCGATTTTGTTGTTGTATATGTACCATAGGTATCCGCTTACATGGGTATATCCCAACTGTTTCAGTTTGGCAATGTAGCCTTCAACCTGCTGCTTGTAACTCTCTTTCTCTCTTCCGAACTTGAAGTCTACCACAATAGCCTTCTCGCCTTCGACCATCACACGGTCGGGGCGGTAGCTCTCCTTTTCGTCGCCTGTGTTGATGATGGCACATTCGTTGTAGAGCTTGTAGCGGCCGCTGAACCAATCTGCCGCCGCGGGGTTTTCGAGGGCACGTGTTATCAGATTTTCTATCCATGTGCTCTCCTTGTCGGTTGCAATGAGACCTCTGAGACGCATCTTCTTTATCTCCCTTTGCAGCTCCTCTCCGGTGCGCAGATGGGAGAGCAGTTCGTGAAGCAGTTCGCCGCGTGCTATGTTGTCGAGCACCTGTTGCTCGCTCTTCTCGTTAGCGAGGAAGCGGCGCAGGTTGCGCGATTGGCGGAACTGCGGACTCCTTTCGTGGAAGTTGAACCTCTGCTGATGCGCTTCGGGGCGGGCAAGGAAGGGATTTCCTTTACCCTCCTCTCTCTTCTTGGATGACTCTTCGGATGAAGGCACCACCTCTCCGTATGTGAATATCTCCTCCTCCTTGTCGTATGTGGAGCCGGGCAACGATTGGGATATGCCATCGAGCATAGGCAGCAGGCGTCTATACATTATGTCGCCATTCTGTCCCGTGTCGCCCGAGAATATTATCAGGTTCTTGCCCGCACGGGTGCAACCGACATACAACAGGTTGAGGTTGTCTACCAGCTGGTAAAGATATTCGTGGTTGTAGTCGGCACGGTATACAGAGTTGAGTACATCTTTCTTGAAGTCTATGGGCAACAGGCTTATGGTGTCGAAAGGTGCCTCTTGCGGGGGTGTACACCACAGAATCTTAAGATGTTTTGTGCTTACAAATTCCCATGTGCAGAAGGGAATTATCACTGTGTGGAACTCCAGACCTTTCGATTTGTGTATGCTGAGTATGCGTACCCCCTCGTTGCCTTCGGAGGGTATGGATTTTGTGCTCATCTCTTCTTCCCAGTATGTGATGAAGTCCTCGATGGCAGACGATGCATCCTTCAGGTATTTTGCGGTGAGGTCGAGGAAGGTGTAAATGTAGGGTGTCTCTCCCTCTATCCCGTGCAGACCGAAGATACTTATTATCTTCTCTATCTGTTCGTATAGCGGCTTGCCGAGCAACTTTTCCCTCTCCCCGGTGTATCCCGCAGGGAGAAGCGAGTCGGTGTACTCCTTTGACGATAGCCTTGCAGCGTCAATCTCTTGTCCCTTAAGCGAGGAGTACCGCGTTGCCAGAAACGCGCTGTTTACCTTGTCCTCGGGGTCCGAGAGGTGGCACAGGGTGGATATTATCAGTTGCAGTGCCGTTGAACTCGACAACAGGAATGCGTCGTCCGATATTAAAGTATGTTCGGGGAAACGGTTTGTGAATTCTTGTGCAATGAGGGCAATCTCCTTGTTGGTGCGCACAAGGATGGCAATGTCCGACGGCTTCACCGACCGATGGTTCAGCAGGTCGTCGAGGGTCTGCATCAGCTGTTGGCAGATGCTCTCCTTGAAGCTTGTCTCTTCTTCCTTTTTCACCATCCTCACCTCCACATATCCTCTGTCGGGCTTTTCGGGCAGTATCTCCTGCACAACATCGCTGTAGGCGCGTGTGAGCTCCTGCCCGCTCTCTCCCAGGTCGTTGTTGTATTGTTCACCTATTCTTTTTGCCGCTTCGGTGAACAGGGCATTGTTGAACTCAATCACGCGGCGTTCGCTTCGTCTGTTGGTCTTCAGTGTGTCGGGTTTTATGTCGTATCCCGGGAACTCCTTTTCGAGATTGTTGAGTATGCTCCAGTCGCTGTTGCGCCAACGGTATATGGATTGTTTCACGTCGCCAACGATGAGGCTTGTGTTGCCACGCGATATTATGTCGAGCAGCAGCACTTTGAAGTTTTTCCATTGCAGTATGGAGGTATCCTGAAATTCGTCGACAAAGATGTGGTGTATCTCTGTTCCTATCTTTTCGAATATGAAAGATGTGTTGCCGGTTATCATCTTGCTCAGCAGAAATGTGGTCTGTGCCAGCAGGAAGCGGTTCTCGCGGTTGTTCTCCTCTTGCAGGGTCCGTGCAATGGTGTTGAGCAGACGCAGCTGGTGGAGACGGTTGGCTGAGATGCGGCAGGCTGTCAGTTGCAGGCGGCGCTCCTTGTGTATCTTTTCTGCTTCGTTGTAGATGGATACGATTTCGGAAAGTATGTCGGCTGACAGCTTTTTCTTCTTTACCATTTTCTCGGGAGAGGCAATAGAGTCGGTTACATAACTGTTGGGCTCGGGGAAGAGTCCCTCCTTGAACTTGGAGAAGTGCCCCCACACCCCTTTTCCTTTCTGGAAAAAATCGTCCATTGTGAGCCCGGCACCATCTGCTAAGGCAAAGAACTTGTCGGCACAGGCGGCAGTTTCGGCGAGTATCTCTTTTTCGAGTCCTGCAAGTTGTTTCCTGAAGTCGGCGAGTATTGCGCCGTTGTTCCTGTCTATATCCTTCCTGAGGTTTTCGCCGCGTTCCTGATACTCTTCGCTCAGAATGTTCTTGGCAAAGGATTTTAGCCCTTTGTCTATTTTCCACGAGTCGTTGTTGGAGAGGTGTTCCTCTATGTATTCCACCAGCCATCCCATCTCCTGCGATGTGGGGGTGAGCCTTTTTATCATCAGGTCCACTGTCTCTTCGAGCAGCTTTTCGCTGTCGAGACTTATGGTTACATCGCCGCTGAGGTCGAGCTCGCGTGCGAGTCCGCGCAGAATGGTCTGGAAAAATGCGTCTATTGTCTGCACGCGGAAGCGGCTGTAGTCGTTGAGCATCATTTCGAGCGCCCTGCCTGCCCGTGCTCTTATCTCTTCGCTGCTGAGTGAGGGGAATTGCTTGCTTATGATGCTGAAGTAGCTCTCCGAGTCGGGGTGCGACGAGGCAATGCCGTAGAGCTGGCTCAATATGCGCTCCTTCATTTCGGCTGTCGCCTTGTTGGTGAATGTTACAGCGAGGATGTGGCGATAGGAAGATGGCTCCTGTATCAACAGCTTTATGTACTCTACGGCAAGTGTGAAGGTTTTGCCTGAACCTGCCGATGCTTTATATACTTTCAATGGTGAACTCATGTCGTGTGGCTCTCTTTAAAAGATTACGCGAATATAGAAATATTTTACGAAAAATTCAAAATCCATTTTCCGACTCGCATCAAAAGAGTATATTTGCAGTAATTTGAAGCTATATATGACTGCCATATGCCTATACGATATTCATTTTTAAAACTGTTGCTGCTGTCAATGCTGCTGCCTCTCTCGCTTAGTGTGGCGGCAAAGCCTGCGTTGCGCACAATCATGAGTGTGAAACAGTCTGACGGAACATCCCTCAGGGTGTACCAGACGGGTGACGAACGATTCCACTACTATAGCACAGCCGACGGACGTCCTCTTGTGCGCGAGGCTAACGGCGATTTTTCCTATGCCGTTCTCGGCAATGGCGAACTTGTCAGCAGCCGTATGCTTGCACATGACAAGGGAATGCGCACGACGGAGGAACAGCGTCTGCTTGCAACGAACACATACGCTGACATAGACGGTGCCATACGCAGAATGTGGGCAGAGCGCCGTGCTCTCTCCACCAAGAGCACTCCTGTGTATGTCGAGGGCGACATATCGCAAAGCATCAGACCATTGGGCGACATCAATGTGCCGGTGCTGCTTGTGCAGTACAAGGATGTGAAGTTCACATTCGGCAGGGAAATCATCTCTAATAATTACAACGGCACCGACTTCAAAGGGCTCAACGGTGTGGGCATAGGCAGTGCAAGGGACTATTTCATTGCCCAGTCCGATTCTCTGTTCCGTCCCAATTTTGTGGTACTCGACATCGTTACACTTGCCAACGACATGGCATATTATGGTCGCAATGTCAATGGCGAGGATGTACTCCCCGAAGAGATGGTGATAGAGGCGTGCAAAGCCCTTGAAGGTAAGGTTGATTTTACCATATTCGACAACGACGGGGACGGCGAGATTGAATTTGTATATTGCATTTATGCGGGATACAGCGAGTCGAGCGGTGCCCCTGAAAATACTGTATGGCCCCATCAGTGGACACTTGCCGCAGCCGGAAAATCTCTTAAGGTAGACGGCGTCTCTGTCAATACGTATGCCATGAGCAGCGAACTTGCATTCAACGAGGCAACACAGGGACCCGATGGTCCCCGCCTCGATGGTATAGGCTCCATGTGCCACGAGTTCTCGCATTGTCTCGGTCTGCCCGACTTCTACGATACTTCCGGGCGCAACTACCCGCTTTTCGGCATGGACTATTGGGACCTTATGGACTATGGATGCTACAATCTCGACGGTTGCGTGCCAATCTCATACAGTGCATATGAACGCGATTTTATGGGTTGGCGCAAGTTGCAGGTACTTACTCAACGTGGCGACTACAGCATTGCTGCCCTTGAGGAGGGCGGCTGCGGTTACAAGATTGTCAACAGTGCCAATAGCGATGAATATTATATATTGGAGAACCGTAGCGCGGTGGGCTACGATGTAGGAATCTACAACAGCGGAATGCTTGTGATACATGTCGATTATTCCGCTGAGGCTTGGAATATGAACGAGGTAAACTACAACCTTGCCCATCCGCGATATACAGTTGTCCCGGCAGACAACAAACTGCTGTGTTACTATCGCTCATCGTCCGACGAGGAGTATTACAGCAGTTTGCGTGGCGATGTGTGGCCCGGCACCACGGGCAACAATCTGCTCACCGACACAAGCGTTCCTGCCGCCGAAGTATACACGGGCGGCTACATGGGACAGTCCATCCGCAATATAAAATACACCGATGGGGTAGTGAGCTTCTCGTTCCTTAAAGATAAGTTGCAGGCTCCTTCGCTGCTGGTGGCAGAGAATGTGACTGCCGACGGATTCACAGCCCGTTGGGAGGCTGTTGAGTATGCATCGTCCTACGGCATAGAACTTTTCCGCGTCGATGAGGTGCAGGCAGGGCAGGGCGATATATTCAATCTCCTCGATGAGGACTTCCTCGGCTGCTCTCTGTCGGGCAAGGATATAACCGATGTCATAGGCGACTATACTATAGTGCCCGGATGGGAGGGAATAAACCTTTGGAGTGAGACAGGTGTGTTGCGCATAGGCAGCAAGACACTCGCCGGCGAGCTTGCTACTCCCTTGATGAATACTCTTGCCGACGGCGATATCACCCTCACTTTCAAGGCAAAGAAATATTCGGCAGACGATTCGGGTGTGATGCTGATGGTGCAGTCCGAATTTGCTGATTCCGATGCATCGGACTACGACACCTTTGAGATAGGCGATGAGTGGGAGGAGTACAGTTTCACATTCTCCAAGGAGGGTAACCAATGCACTCTGCTCTTCTCTACGGAGGAGTCGACCGGGACAATGCGTCTCTGCATAGACGATATTTCTGTTATCCAGGAGAGTTGCGAGAGGGAAACAAGTCTCGGCTATCATGTTACGACTGCTACGGAGTATGGCTTCTCGGCATTGGCAAAGGGAAGATACCGTTTCTGTGTGAAGGCTCTCGAGGAGGGTATAGATTCCGATTTCTCGGACAAGAAAGAGGTGCTTCTCGACGACAATACAGCTATTGCTCCCATTGTGGATGGCGAAGACGAATCAGTTGAGGTCTATTCAATGGCAGGAGTCTCTGTCTACAAAGGCTACCGAAGCGGAGTGGCTGCTGCGCTCGATGAGGGTGTGTATATCCTTCGCACTCCGGCAGAGGTGAAGAAAATCTATGTAAAGGGTAGGAGATAGAACCGCTCCGAAATCAGTTGGCTGACAAGTCCTATGATTTGTCAGCCAACTGATGTGTATGTTGAGTGGAGCCAATTCCTCTTTTCTATGCAATAGATATATACCGTATCGTTGTATTCTATGTACATTTGCTGTATATCGTCGTTCTGTATCCGTAGTCAGACGAGGTTCCTCAATCCATTGTAGTCGATGCATCACAATGTGTAGGTTGTTCCATTGTTGTCGTTGCCCACGTCCTTTTGTCGTATATGTAAGACTCCTGAATGGTATTGCTGTATATGTTTATGACTCTTCTATCGAGGCTTATTGAGATTAAACAGCTTCTTAGGCTCATGGCGGATTTACTCGATGATAACAGTATTTTATATACAATCCCTATCCATCCGCATTACAAATGCGGATATTCTGAGTATTAAGCATTAGCAATGCGCTTAGATCTATAAATTCAATAGAACCCGCATTGGCAGGAACTTAACTGTATAAGTGCTCTTGTCGTGGTAGCTTTTGTCAGATTCCTACGATTCATGATAGGTTAATCGCATCACAGATGCTTATACTCAATCCTTCGCGTTGCAAATGCGAAGGGACGAATGTTACCACCACGCAGATTTATGCTGATCTTGTGAACTCCAAGAAACGCGAAACTGCCAACAATATTTTGTTAAAGTAGGGAGAAAACCACTAAAAGTAGGGTAAAAATCGCAAAAG
>JAZNKR010000195.1:0-13890 GCA_045578665.1 Bacteroidaceae bacterium
TCCGGTAAACGTATTTAAGTCGTTTAAAATTCAATATTTAAGTAACTACAAGCCCCAATTTTTTATTAAGACAAATTTAAGTCAATGATTGGAACTCCCTCGCCCTGCGGGCACTCCCTCTTCAAGAGGGAGAATGTCAGATATTAGTAATTTTCAGGAATTTACATTCCTCCTCTTGAAGAGGAGGTGGATTCAAAAACTCGTTTTTGAAGACGGAGGAGTTCAAAACATAAGCATAATAAAAATTTACCGGACACTAATAATATAGAACTCACTCTATTGTAATTCTATTCCATCGAGCAACTTTATGTATAGCTCGATGCCCTCCTGTATTTCGCTTATCTTTATGAATTCGTTGGCTGTGTGCGAGCGCGACGACTCTCCCGGACCCAATTTCAGGCAGGGGACTCCAGAAATAAGTGCCTGGTTGGAGAGGGTGGGCGACCCGAAGGGTTTGCGTCCCAATTCTGTAATGCGTCTTATCAATGGGTGGTCGGGCGATATAGACGATGAGTTCAGGCGCATGGAGCGTGGTTTTGCCTCCGACTTGACGCTGGCGGCAATTATCTCAGCTATCTCCTTGTTACTGTAGCACTCGTTGCTGCGCACGTCGACCACATATTTGCAGGTATCGGGTACGACATTGTGCTGTGTGCCGGCATTTATCTGTGTTACGCTCATCTTTACAGGACCGAGCAACGGCGATACCTTAGGAAAGGTATATGTGCGGAACCACTCTATGTCGGGCAGTGCTTCATATATGGCATTCACTCCTTCGTTGCGTGCGGCATGTCCCGATTTCCCTTTTGACGTGCAGTCGAGTACCATAAGACCTTTCTCGGCAATAGCCGGGTGCATTCCTGTAGGTTCACCTATTATGGCGCATGAAATGGGTGGAAGCATCGGAAGCACAGACTCTATTCCGTCCTTACCCGAAACCTCCTCCTCTGCCGATGCAAGGAAGATGAGATTGTATGCCTGGTCGCTCTGCGAGAGTTTGTAGAAGGTGTGCAGCATGGCTACAAGCGAGCCGCCGTCGTCGTTGCTTCCAAGACCATAGAGACAGTCTCCCTCGACAACTGGGGTAAATGGCGGTTTTGTCCATGCTGCCACGGGCTTCACAGTGTCTATGTGTGCGTCGAGCAACAGCGTAGGTCGTGCAGCATCGTATCCGGGAGCAATGCACCAGATGTTGTTGAGGTGGCGGTGCACAGTACCCTGAAAGGGGAGGCTCCGCTCTATGTAGGATTGCAGTTTGTCGGCAGCTGCACTCTCGTCTCTGCTTATCGACGGTGTGCTGATGAGTATCTTTAGCAGACCGACAGCCTGGTCTATGTCGTTTCTTGTAATCTCCATTTCTCTATTGTGTTACTCTTCAACAGGTTCGCCGAGCAGGGTGGCGGCGGTGGAACTTGTTATGCGCACCTTCACAAAGTCGCCTATCTTGTACTCCTTGCGGTCGAACACCACGGTTCGGTTCTGTTCTGTGCGACCGTAGTACTGTGCAGTTGAGCGTTTGGATATTCCCTCTACAAGCACTTCATATGTGTTGCCTATGCACTCTTTGTTGTTCTCTGCCGACAGTTCCTGTTGCAGGGCGATTATCTCGTTCAGGCGGCGTATCTTCTCCTCTTCGCTGATGTTGTCCTCGAAGTGGCGGCTTGCGAATGTGCCGGGACGCTCGGAATATTTAAACATGAAGGCAGCGTCGTATTTGCAGTATCTCATGAGCGAGAGGGTCTGACGGTGGTCCTCCTCGGTCTCACCGCAGAAGCCGGCTATGATGTCGGTAGAGAGTCCGCAGTCGGGCACTATGCGTCGTATGGCATCGATACGTTCTATGTACCACTCGCGGGTGTACTTACGGTTCATAGCCTTGAGCATTTCGCTGCTGCCGCTCTGCACGGGCAGGTGTATGCTCTTGCACACATTGGGTTCTTCGGCTATCACATGCAGTGTCTCGTCGCTCATGTCCTTGGGATGCGAGGTGGTGAAGCGTATGCGCACTCCGGGGGCGCTGCGTGCCACGCGTCTCAACAGGTCGGGGAATGTTACAGTTCCCTCTTCGGACGATTCGAAACGGTATGAGTTAACGTTCTGTCCCAGCAGGATTATCTCCTTGTACCCCTTTGCGACAAGGTCGGCAGCCTCGTTGAGTATGCTCTTGAGGTCGCGGCTTCTTTCGCGTCCTCTTGTGTAGGGCACCACGCAGTAGTGGCAGAAGTTGTTGCAGCCGCGCATGATGGAGATGTATCCCGACACCCCTTTGCTGCATATTCTCAGGGGAATTACCTCGCGGTAGGTCTCTGTGGTCGAAAGCTCAATGTTCATTGCCGGATGTCCGGTTTCGGCTTGTGCCACAAGTTCGGGAAGCGACAGATAAGCATCGGGACCTGCCACAATGTTTACGGCATATCTCTCTATCAGTTCTTCCTTTACGCGTTCTGCCATGCAGCCTATCACTCCTATGAGTGTCTTCTTGCCACGGCGCATTGCGTTGAGCTGGTCGAGTCGCCCATAAATTTTCTGCTCTGCATTGTCGCGTATCGAGCAGGTGTTGAGCAGTATGAGGTCGGCACTCTTGATGTCGTCGCACGTCACATAGCCGGCAACTTGCATTATGGAACCGACAACTTCGCTGTCTGCCACGTTCATCTGGCAACCGTATGTCTCTATGAAAAGTCTTTTGTCTGTTGCTTCCATCTTGTTTCTGTTTCTTGTTGCGAAGATACTGATAAAATTCTATAGAGAGGCTCTATAAGCCGATAAAATTCAAACAGCTTCTTAAAGATTGCTACTTTTCTTTTTGTCTCAATTTTTACAACTGAAATATTTATACAGAGGCGCAATCATCAGTGCTTGAAGTATTTCCCCGTTCTCAAGCAAGGTTTTTACTTCCTCCTCGCTCATCAGATGCACTGTCAGCTCCTCTGTCGCATCCAACGACTGTTCGGCAATCTTTTCTACTCCGACAGCCAGAAAGCAATGCGTAAAGTTTGTCATGGAACTTGAATTGGGAGCGATACTCATAAGTTTGCTCCACTTGCCACCGCCATAGCCCGTCTCTTCGAGCAGTTCCCGTTTAGCGGCTTCCACAGGCTCTTCGCCCTCTTCCATTACACCGCAAGGCAGTTCAACGCAATTAATGCCGATAGCATGGCGATATTGCCTTTCCATAATGAATTCTCCCTCTTTGGTTATGGCTATCACATTTACCCAGTCGGGATATTCAAGAACATAATACTCTTCTATAATTCGTCCGTCGGGCAGTTCTACCTTGTCGCGCCTTGCTGTCAGCCACGGCCTTTTTATTATGTATTCACTGTCGACGGTTTTCCATTTTAAGCCTTCCTTTTCCATTTTTGTTGCGATATGATGTCTTGTGCAAAAGTAATAATATCTCTCTGATAACCACTTTAGAGACAGTTTGATTTTTATTGAAATATTCTATGATTGCACTCTTGTTTCGACCGAAATAAAATTCAAGCGGCTTTTTATCATAAAAAGTTACTATTTTTGCAGTCAACGAATTTGTAACAATCATGTTTATTCCTGACTTCAATATCGGTTATACCCTTTTTAATAAAGGGCTGTACGCAGAGGCTGTATCGCATTTTCGCGGACTTTCACGATATTACACCAATGCAATGTCGTGGTTGGCATGGTGTCATCAATGTGGTTTGGGGGTTCCACAGGATTTATATACAGCCCGCAAATGGTATAGAATGGCTATGAAACATGACTACGGTTCGACATTGAAAAGCAGTTGGGTGGGAAATGAATTGCGCAACCTTGAACAGATGGACCTGCATGTCCGAGAAGAGAGCAGAGTTCAATTCGACGATTTTGTATGTGGACGGGTGCATGTCAAACACAGCAAAGATTCGTTATCGGTTCTCTTCAAAGACACATACATAGAATGTAGACGTTCTTTGGAACTGCCTTACGATTTCATAGTCTGTGATATTATCGAACTGCACAACAAACGCGAAAGAACCAGAAACGATTCTGTTCCGCCTCTGTGCATAAACGACGGGCTTGTTCGCGACTACAGTCATTTCCATTTCCGTATGGAACGGGGAGAGGGTGATAATTATGCATGTCGCAAAGAGGGAGACTGCTATACTCTTACGGTACCGCAAAAGGTAAACTTAAACCAGATTGTGGCACATGAGACTGTCATTCGATACGGAAAGAGATTTTTGCAACTTGCAGCCGAGGAGTATATCCCTAAACGTCTTGCAGAATTGTCGCAGAAAAGCGGATTAAAATACAATAGTTGCAAGGTTACCGGCAACAGGAAATCCTATGGTTTATTCTATCTTGATACAAGGAATATTGAGATTTCGTATCATTTGATGAAGTGTAGCGACAAGTTCATTGATGCAGTACTGATGCATGAGTTGTGTCATTCGTTATATCCGGGACATGATACAGACTTTTATAAAGCTCTCCTGCATTATGCAGGCAAAGAACTTTATAAAATCGATAGAGGACCCAAAGAGGAGTATCCTTACGATTTTTGATTTTCTACGTTTTTTCATTTAAAAACGTACTTTCATTGCATCTTCTTCAGGTTTTTTATCCTTTTGTATGCCTCGTCGAGCTCCTTGATGGTCATCTTCTTCGACAGTTCGGCAGCCTCCTCCTTCAGTTTGTTGAACTTCTCGGTGTCGCTATTGGTGCTCGCTTCCCATATCTTCTGTTCTAAGCGCACGCGCTCTTCTATCCTTGCCATATTGAGACTGCCGTCCTTTATGGTCTCGTCCTCGGGGACGGGCACGGGCTTGCCGTTGCCCTTGCGGCGCAGGCGCGAGTTGCCTTTCTTGCGTGTGGAGGGAGCCTTGAAGTTGCCGTTGTTGCGTTCCTCCTCAATGTTTACCTCCTCTTCGGGCGGTGTCTCCTTTTTCTTTTCCTCTACGACCTCCTTCTTGCTCTGGCGCGAGGGTTCGCGCTTGCGGTTCTTGCCGCTCGGTCCGCAAGCGGCAAGAACTGTAAGGCATATAAGGCTTCCTATAAGATACTTTGTTATTTTCATATAATCAGATTGTTCTATGCTCTTCTATTCCTTCTACAAAGATAGCACTGAAGGGGCGGGCGGGGCACACATATTCGCAGGCGCCGCAGCCGAGGCAGCGTTCGGCATCTATCATGGGGATGCGTGGTGCGTCCTTTCCTCCATCCTTCTTTCTTATCATCTTTATTGCGCCGTTGGGGCAGTGGCGCTCGCAGTTGTTGCAGGTTACACCATCCTTGTTGGCTATGCAGTTGTCGGCAACCCACACGGCTGTTCCTATTTTTATGGAGCTCTTCTCTCCGGCGGCAATGGGCTTTATGGCTCCGTTGGGGCACACATCCGAACAGGCGGTGCAGGCGGTGCGGCAGAAGCCGCGCTCGAAAGACATTTCGGGCTGCATCAGACGGTCGAGGCTGCTTGAAGGACGCAATACATCATTGGGGCATTTGCTTACGCACAACTGGCATGCGGTGCAGTGGGTGGTAAAGTTCTTCAGGCTGCCTGCTCCGGCGGGTACTATAGGAGTTGCCCTTTCGGGTATTTTCTTCTCTTCTATTGCAGCGAGTCCGCCATCGACCTTCTTGTTTGCCTGGGCAAAGAGAGTGCCGGTGGTGATTATTGCTCCTGCCGACAGAAACTGTCGGCGACCGTTGTCTGTCTCTTTAGTCTCTGCCGGCTTTTGGGCAGCTGTGGCGCCGAAGCCTGCGTAGCGGTAGCCTATGGCACCTCTCCTGCAATTGTCGATGCAGTCCATGCAGGCTACGCAGCGGCTGTAGTCAATCTTGTGATTCTCTGCGTCGATGCACGATGCCTTGCAGTTGCGCGAGCAGAGCTTGCATCCGTTGCATTTGCTTGTGTCGATTGTGGGCTTCAGCAGCGAATAGCGCGAGAGGGCACCGAGCACTGTTCCCACCGGGCAGATGGTGTTGCACCATGTGCGACCGTTCTTTGCTGCAAGTATGGTTATTGCTATAAAGGTTACTGCGGATATTGCGAATGTTGCGATGCCCTTCATCCACACATCTACGCTGTAGAATGCATAGCTGTCGGCTCTCTCTGCCATATAGGCGAGCAGGTTGTTGCCCCACATGTAGATGGGCGCGAAGAGGTTGTTCGCAATGCGTCCGTATGCACTGTAAGGCTCAATGAGGGCTGCGAGCATAGCGACGTTTGCCACAAGTGCAACAACAAAGAGCACAAGCATGGTTATGCGCAGGAGATTCTTTGCCTTGCTGTATGTGAAGCGTGCCTTTTTGCGGCGTGCCGCAAGGTTCGATACAATATCCTGCATCACTCCGAGCGGACATATAACCGAGCAGTATACTCTGCCGAAGAGCAGTGTAAGGAGTACCATCACTATGATGGCACCGAGGTTGAGCGCGAGTATGGCGGGCACCAACTGTGCTTTTGCCATCCATCCGAGGTATGCGGGCAATGTCCCCGTAAAGTCGAGGAAGAGGGCTGTTATCCCCACAAAGAATATTGTTGCGAGGGTGATTCTTATTTTGCGTAACATAGTTTTTCCTGTTTAATCGTTATGGGTGGTTCTATAAATTAGTAAATTAATATTCTTAGTAAGGTGAGTCCTATTTCGGCCGCTTTGGATTTCTCCGAAGTTCTTTTGCGCTCGTTGGAAATAAAAGCAAACTTTTATTCACTCGCTTTAAGCGAACTTTTGGCTTTATTTTTGCATCTTTTTTATATTTGCTCGGTTGCGATGCCCGCATCGCGCCCTTACAAACATCAAAAATCTACTAAAAATAAAACTCAAAATCGTCGCGACCTAATTTATAGAACCACCCTTATATACGTCCGTCGCCGAGAAGTTTCTGCACAAACTCGTCTATCTTTCTCATTTCTCGCGAGATTCTTATCCTCTGCGGGCAGTGGTGTTCACACTCGCGGCAGCCCGTGCAGTGGTCTGCCTGCCGCAGTTTGGGCACTCCTCTTTCGAGACCTATGAGAAATTCGCGGCGCTGTTGCTTGTACTCCTCGTCCATCTCGTTCTGCGGCATACGTCCCTCGTCGAGGCAACGGTTGTAGTGGGCGAATATCGAGGGAATGTCGAGTCCGTAGGGGCAGGGCATGCAATATTTGCAGTCGGTGCAGTCTATGTTCTCGAATCCCATCTTGCGCTTTGCCACATCCATCAGCAGATTATTCTCTTCCTCGGTAAGCGGTTTCAGGGGCGAGTAGGTGCGTATATTGTCCTGCAGATGCTCCATGTAGGTCATGCCGCTGAGCACGGTGAGCACTCCTTCGTAGCTGCCGGCAAAGCGGAAAGCCCATGATGCTACGCTCTTTTCGGGCTCGCGCTCCTTGAGCTTCTCCATTGCCTGATAGTTCATCCTGGCAAGGCGACCTCCGAGCAGTGGCTCCATTATCACCACGGGAATCTTCTTCTCCGCCAGACGGTTATACATATATTCGGCAGTGGGGTTGCCCCTCTGCCAGTCGACATAGTTCATCTGTATCTGTATGAAATCCCAGTGGACACCTGCTTCGTCGAGCATGAAGTCGAAAAACTCCTTTTCGCCGTGGAACGACCATCCGAGGTTTCTTATCTTGCCTTCGCGTTTCTGTTGCAGCAGATAGTCGAGCAGGCCGTTCTCTATGAAACGTTTGTTGTAGGCATTCCTGTTGCCCAGATTGTGTAGCAGCAGATAGTCGAGATAATCGGTCTGCAACTCGCGCAACGAGTTGGCAAACATCTCCTTTCCGAACTCTATGCTGTTATCGCCACGCATGTTTGATAGTTTGGTGGCTATGAAATAGCTCTCCCGCGGGTGGCGACTCAGGGCGATGCCTGTTGCCTTCTCCGAGGCACCCTTACAATATACGGGTGCGGTGTCGAAGTAGTTTACGCCGTGGGCGAGAGCATAGTCTACAAGTTCGTTCACACGCTCCTGGTCTATAACTTCGCGGTCCTCTTCGTCGCGTTTCATGGGCAGACGCATCATGCCGTATCCCAGTATCGACACCTTGTCGCCGCTGTTGTGGTTCACTCTGTAGGTCATGGCATCGGTGGGGACGTCGCCGCCTACACCCTCTGCCACATATCTTTTGGTGCCTTTGTCGCCGGAACAGCCGATGGCAGCAACCGATGACGCAGCAATGGCGCCGCCTCCCAGACGCTTGAGAAATTCGCGTCGTTTCATGTTGTTTTTTTCTTCGTTGTTCATAGGGTGATATATTGTTTTTTTGCTTATTATCCGCAAAAATAACAAATAAAAGTTTATACATACTGTATAAAGTTATAATTTTGCAGTAGCAATGGGATTATTTCTCCCTCTATTGCAGAAATTTCATTCTTTATGGGCATAAACGTAAAAAAAACATTGCCGCTTCCTGTGGCATTTGCGTGCAACATAGCACTGCTGTACCTCCTCTTCATGCTTTGCAGGGTGGTGTTCGTTGTTGTCAACAGCGGACTCTATGCCGGCAGCATCGCAAGCAACTCTTTCGGTGAGCTCCTGCGAGGCTCGCTTCTGTTCGACACCTCGGCAATCTGCTATCTCACTATGCCCTATATACTGACGCTTCTTCTGCCGTTGCACTACAAGGAGTCGGCTTTCACCCGCCGCCTTGCGAAGTTCTTCTATGTGGCAGCTGCGGCAATAGGAATCATCGCCAACTTTGCCGACACCGTATATGTGCCGTTCACAGGGCGCAGAAGCACCTGGTCGGTCTTCACCGAATTTTCCAACGAAGGCAACATAGTACAAGTGGTGGGAATAGAACTCCTCAACCATTGGTATCTGACAATAGGCGCAATTGCGCTCATATACATTCTTTGCAGGCTCTATCGCGAAGCAGAGCCTTTTGATGCCGGACGGATGAAGAGATACTACATCACCCGCACGGCAATGCTGCTGGTGGTTGCACCTATGGTTGTCTTTGGCATACGCGGAGGAATAGGCAGTGCGGTGCGCCCCATCACCATAAGCAATGCCAACCAATATGTGAACAGCCCCGACGAGGCTGCAATAGTGCTCAACACTCCCTTCTCCATGATAAGGACGATAGGCAAGAGCCCATTCAAGGAGAAACCTTTCTTCTCCGACGAAGAGCTTGCCGCGCTCTACACCCCTCTGCACACCCCGTCGCACGACGCTGTGCCGAAGAAGAAAAATGTGGTGATATTCATCCTCGAAAGCTTCGGAAAGGATTATATCGGCGCCTACAATCCCGGTCGAGACACTCCCACACTCACCCCTTTCCTCGATTCGCTGATAAGCGTCAGCCGCACATACGCATACTCCTACGGCAACGGTCGCAAAAGCATAGACGGAATGCCGTCGGTGCTTTCGAGCATTCCCATGTTCGTGGAGCCGTTTTTCGTTACCGATGCCTCGCTCAACCGCGTCAGCGGTATTGCCGGCGAGCTTGGCAAAAAGGGATACAGCACAGCATTCTTCCACGGTGCCCCCAACGGTTCCATGGGCTTTCAGGCCTTTTCGCGCACAAGCGGATACAAGCAATATTATGGTCTCGACGAGTACAGACAATCGCGCGGGTCGGATGACTTTGACGGCACGTGGGCCATCTGGGACGAACCTTTCTTCGACTATTATGCCGAGAGCATGGACTCCATACGCGAACCATTCGTCACCACAATGTTCAGTGCATCGTCCCACCACCCCTTCCGCATCCCCGACGAATATGTCGATGTGATTCCCGAGGGCGAACTTCCAATACACAAATGCGTTACATATACCGACAAGGCTCTGCGCACATTCTTCGAGAGGGCAAAGAAGAGCGGATGGTTCCACAACACCATCTTTGTGATAACCGCCGACCACTCCAACAAGACAAACAACCCGATATACAAGACTTCGTCGGGATTTTTCGAGGTTCCTGTGATATTCTACTCCCCCGATGGCAGCGAACCGTTTGCGCCGGGAATGGACAGCTGCATGGTGGCGCAGCAGATAGACATCATGCCCACACTGCTCGACTATCTGGGATACGACAAAGAGTATGTCGCGTTCGGCAAAAGCCTCATAAGCACCCCTGCCGCAGAGAGTTTTGCCGTGAACTACATAAACGACACCTATCAATACTACAAGGGCGACTATATGCTACGGTTCGATGGAGAGAAGAGCAATGCTCTCTACAATGTAAGGAAAGACAGATTGCTCGAAGATAATCTCATTGGCACTTTGCCCCTGCAAGAGCAGATGGAACGCGAGGTGAAGGCTGTGGTGCAGCAGTATATGTCGCGTATGCTCAATGATAGGCTTGTTCCTTGACGAACATTAACATTGAAATTATTTATAATATGTCAACGATAATATATCCCTCGCCCATATTCGGGCCCGTAAAGAGTCGCCGGTTGGGTGTCTCTTTAGGAATCAATCTCTTGCCGAAGGATGGCAAGGTGTGTACATTCGACTGTCTCTACTGCGAGTGTGGCTTCAACTCAACACACAGGGCGCATGCCCCGTTGCCCACGCGCGAAGAGGTGGCATCGGCTCTCGAAGCCACACTGCTGAAGATGCAGGCAGAGGGCACCGCCCCCGACGTGCTCACCTTTGCTGGCAATGGCGAGCCTACTGTGCATCCCCATTTTGCAGAGATAATAGACGACACGCTGCGTCTGCGCGACAAATATTTCCCCGCAGCAAAGGTGAGCGTGCTCACAAATGCCACACTCATCACACGCCCGTCGGTGTTCGAGGCACTCAAGCGTGTAGACAACAACATACTTAAGCTCGACACAGTCAACGAAGATTACATACGCTTCGTCGACCGTCCCAATATGGCATACAACCTTGAGGCTGTCATTGAGAAACTGAAAGAATTCGGCAACAGCGCCATCGTGCAGACAATGTTCATGAAGGGCATCGTCGACGGCAAGAATGTAGACAACACCGGAGACGAGTATGTGCGTCCGTGGTTGGAGATTGTAAAGGCAATCTCTCCCCGCCAGGTGATGATATATACAATAGACCGCGAAACTCCGCAGCAGGGGCTCGAAAAGGCAACCCGCGAAGAGCTCGACCGCATAGTTGCACTTATAAAAGCCGAGGGCATCGAGGCTTCGGCATCATATTAGTGGCGTATGAAGGATAGATGGCTGCAACGTACCGGGTTGTTGCTCGGCGATGAGAAGCTCGCCCGCATAAGGGCTGCAAGAGTGCTGGTCGTCGGACTTGGCGGTGTAGGCTCATGGGCGGCAGAGATGTTGTGCCGTTCGGGAGTGGGACATCTGACGCTCATAGATGCCGATTGTGTGGATGTTACCAACATCAACCGTCAGATGCCGGCGCTTGTCTCTACGGTGGGACAGGCAAAATGCAATGTTGTTGCCGCAAGGCTCAGGGATATTAACCCCGATGCAGAGATTGTCCCGTTGAATATGTTCGTTGATGCGGAAAATATCCCCGCTTTGCTCGACGGCGGCAGATTCGACTTTGTGGTAGATGCCATTGATACTCTACCGCAGAAGGGCGACCTTGTGGTTGCATGCTGGCAGAGGGGGATAAAGATAGTGTCGAGCCTCGGAGCCGGTGCAAAGGGCGATCTTTCTGCCATCCGGCGTGGCGACCTCTGGCGTAGCGAACATTGTGTGCTTGGCAAAAATGTGCGCCGCCAGCTGCGCGAATATCGCGGCAGGTACAAACTGCCCGTAATATACAGTATGGAGGATGCACGCAAGGAGGCTATTGCTCCTGCACCCGGCGGCGGAAAGCCCATCATCGGCACAGTCTCCTATTATACAACCGTCTTCGGCTGTTATCTTGCCGAATATGTAATAGAGAATATAGAAGCTGTTTAAATTTTATTTCGAGATTATTTGAGAACTATTTTTCGAATAGATTTTCTTTCGCATTTAGCAGGGAATAGCGGGCTATTTCCAAAAAATAAGAAAGAAAAGATAACGAAAATAGACTCAAAGAAGCCGAAATCAGCTTCGCAAGAAAGATATATTTTTTCAAGAAAATTTAATCAGCTTCTATGATAAGAATAGAGAATATAACAAAAAGTTTCGGTACACTCCAGGTGCTTAAGGGGGTGAATCTCGAAATTTCAAAAGGTGAAGTTGTAAGTATCGTAGGTCCCAGCGGCGCCGGAAAGACCACACTGTTGCAACTGATAGGTGCACTCGACACCCCCGACAGCGGTGCAATCTTCTTTGGCGATGATAACATCTGCGCCATGAACAGCAGCCGCCTTGCAGCCTTCCGCAACAAGCACATAGGTTTTGTGTTCCAGTTTCACCAGCTGTTGCCTGAATTTACAGCGCTCGAAAATGTGATGATTCCTGCGCTCATAGCCGGCAAGAGCCGCACAGAAGCGGCAAAGGAGGCACTGGAACTGTTGGCTCTCATGGGACTTGCCGACCGTGCCGACCACAAGCCGTCGCAGATGTCGGGCGGCGAGAATCAGCGTGTTGCAGTGGCGCGTGCCCTTGTCAACCGCCCCGATGTTGTGCTTGCCGATGAGCCGTCGGGCAGTCTCGACAGCCACAATAAGGAGGAACTGCATAAACTCTTCTTCGAGCTGCGCGACCGTTTCGGGCAGACATTCATCATAGTTACGCACGACGAGACATTGGCTGCAATAACCGATCGCACCATCCGCATGGTCGATGGTGTTGTATCCGACGAGAAGTAAGTGCAACCGTAAGTGTAAGAAATAGTGGATCCCCTATTTCTTTTGTTAGGGGTATATTATATTTGCATAGTCGTTACCAATAAAACCATTTTAAAGTTTAAAAAGTCCAATTGTTATGAAAGCAGCAAATAACTTTGCTACATAGACAATATTTTGGCACGGAATACCCTGGAGGGGTAACATTATATAGCGTAGGCTGTGAGGCCTACGGATACAGGAACAAACAGCCTCAGCCCCGGAGGGGCGAAATTATAAACAGCTGTTGTTATTGCAGTTTCGCCCCTTCAGGGCTGTGTGTTTGTTATGCATTTACATAGCCCTTACGGACTATGCTATACAGTTTTGCCCTTTCAGGGCTTTAAGAGCAGGAACTGTTTTTGATTTTAATGATTTTTTTTGTTTACATTAAACTTTTTAATTTTAAACAGTCTAACAAATGACATGAGAACAGCAAATACAATCATACTGCTGATAATAGCAAATTTCATTATACTATCCTGCGTCAACCAAGAAGGAGTCGACAAAACCCTTTCACTCGCAGGCGACAACCGCACCGAATTAGAGCAAGTACTCGCCCATTACAAAAACAGAGGTGAGCGCAAGAAGTATCGTGCGGCATGTTACCTTATAGATAATATGAAGTATCACGGTTCGTATGGTAAAATAGAATACCTCGACAACCGAATAGACTCACTTGCACGCAAAGCAGATGCAGCATATTATAGCGATGTAAAAGGACTGTCGCACAAAGAAATATTATCCGATGACATTAAGCGCAAGATGGATAATGCCGGCAAGGAATATTGTAGGAGACTCGGACAATTGGAATACGATTCTGTGAAATACACCAACAGATTCCACCGCGACTGCCAAGAGATAAACGCGAAATTCCTGATAGAACATATCGACCATGCTTTTGAAATGTGGGAAACATCCCCCTATGCCGAACATCTCTCTTTCGACGAATTTTGCGAATACCTTTTACCCTACCGCACAATACCCGGCTACAGACATTTGAACAACAATGTCGAGTTCCATTCATGGTTCGGCAAATACTTTACCAACGTAGGGTGCGACTCCCTTGACGACTATCTGAGACTTTACCACACAACGATGCTCAACACCCATCGCTATCTCGGCAGTTTCAAGTACGGTCCGACAATGAACCCCGGGCTCAGTTGCACATTCTACGAAGATGTACGCGATTGCTACGACATGGCCCACCTATGCGCAGGCATATTCCGTTCGATAGG